>DATKZH010000610.1:0-15275 GCA_035528065.1 Thermoguttaceae bacterium
AGACGTGAACCAACCGATCAACCGCTCCTCAAGGAGCTGCCATACACCCTTCCAAGAAAGCCGTTCAAAGAGTGACCTTGATGTACTGATACTTGCCATTGCTGCAACAGAAAAGTGACCTTGATGTACTGATACTTGCCCACTAAACGATACGTGGCACACCATGCAACCCTCGTCGCTGGTGATCGCCCGGCCCTGGCAGCGTCATAAGTTCGGCAATCCGAATATCACTGCCTCGAAGCTCCACTGGCTGGTCAGCGATGTCGAGGGACGCCAGCCGCACCAGCCCTGGCGATGGCCCCGGTGGGTCGTGCTGAGCAAGAATGATCTGGCCGATCTGACGGATTGTCTCCGCCACAACGAGCAACCGATCTGGCCGGCCAATCGCGAGATCATCGATTCGTTTCGGGCGATCGGCGAACTGGCCGGACGAGAATATCTTGAGACGATCTACTCGTCGGTGGCGATCGAAGTCAATCAGCTACTGCTGCGGCTGCTGAACTCGTTCAAGGAACAGGCCATACCGCTCGACCGGGAATTGAGCAGCGTGCAACGGTCGATTGCGACCTTCTTGGAACAACTAAAGGCCGATCCCATCAAACTGCGCCAGCCGTGGACCGTCAAGCTGATGGCCCAGAGTTGCGGTCTGGGCGAAACTCGTTTCGGGTATTACTGCAGAGAGATCGTGAACATGACTCCCTCGGAGTACCTTCAGCATTGCCGGCTCGAACGGGCGGCTCGCCTGTTGCGAGAGGAGAGTACATTGACAATCCGACAAATTGCCGAGCAGATCGGCTTTACCACGGCTCGCTATTTTGCGACCGTTTTCAACGAACATTGCCACTGCACGCCGCAGCAATTCCGCGAACAGGTTGCCTCGTAGCGGTGGCGCCCATAGCCCGAGGGATGAAATGACGTCGAATTACTTGCAGGAGGTGATCTGGATAAGCTTGGCGTTTTCTTTGCTGCTGAACGGCGCCGCCTACGCAGCCCCAGCGAAGAACGTCCTTTTCATCCTAGTGGATGACAGGGGCTGGCGGGATCTGGCTTGTTACGGACACGAGATTCACGAAACCCCTCACATCGACAAACTTGCGGCCGATGGAATGCGATTCACCGATGGCTACGCCGCGTGTCCGGTCTGCAGTCCGACGCGAGCAAGCATCATGGCCGGAAAATATCCCTCGCGCACAGGTGTCACCAATTGGCTCCCCGGTGACAACTACAAAGGCACACCCCTTTTATGTGAACGTACCGTGCAGTTCATGAAGCTGGAAGAGACCACGCTCGCCGAAGCACTGAAAGCCGGCGGCTATCAGACCGCGTTTGTAGGCAAATGGCATCTGGGCAGAGAACCTTACTACCCGCAGCACCAGGAATGTGACATCAACGTTGCGGGCAATCATTGGGGACATCCACACAAAGGACATTTCAGCCCGTATCAAATGGAACATCTGGAAGACGGGACCAAGGGTGAATACCTAACCGATCGCCTGACCAGCGAAGCCATCCGAGTCATGGAAGACTACTCCGAAAAGAAGAGACCATGGTTGATGTATGTGAACTACTACACGGTGCATGCTCCCTTCCACGCCAAAGCAGAGAAGGTCCGGAAGTACCAGAAGAAAGCGCGGCAGGCGAATGTAAAGCTCAATGCCAGCCATGCCGCGATGGTCGAATCGCTGGATGAGAATGTCGGGCGAATTCTCCGATGGTTGGACGAGACGGGACTTCGGAAAGACACGACCATCGTCTTCACCTCCGACAACGGCGGCTTTCATGCGGCGACGCATAACCGGCCGCTGCGCGGGTACAAGGGCGAGATATACGAAGGCGGCATACGCGTTCCCTGGATCGTGCAGTGGCCGGGCGTCACTAAACCCGGCTCTGTCTCCGACAAGCCAGTCATCAGCTCGGACTTTTTCCCAAGGCTCCTTGAGATGACTGGGCTGCCCCTGCGTCCCAAACAACACCTCGACGGCGTGAGTCTGGCGCCGCTACTGAAAGGCGATGCGGATTGCGATCGCGGTCCAATGATCTGGTTCTACCCGCACTATCTGCCTCGTCACCACGCTGAACCGGGCAGTGCGATCCGAATCGGGGATTGGAAACTGATTCAGTACTACGAAGACGGACGCCAGGAACTCTACAACCTCAAACGCGACATCGGAGAGTCCGACAACCTTGCCAAGCGCATGCCTGAGAAGGCGGCTGAAATGAAGGCTCAGTTGGATGCAATGCTGAAAGAACACGGCGCGAAGATACCCACTCCTGATCCCGCCTATAAGAAGAGGTGAGTTGATGATTGTCAGACAAATGAACAGACTGATTACAGGCGGCTTGATGGTTGCGTTCTCGTTCTTGTGTGCTGCAAACGCACACGGAGCCGAGCAGCCTGACAAACCCAACATCCTGTTCATCCTCGCCGATAGACAGAGCATTTCATTCCCTGCGCCGAGCTCCAAACCATTCATCAAGTTTGAAGTAACAGCCTCCCGGTCGGGCCGCGAGCGATTCCTCGCTGCCATCGGTGAACTGGATGTCCTGGTTGCGCCTCAAACCAAACAGCCGGCGACTGGTCAGTAGGCTCAGTTGGATGCAATAGTAAAAGAACACGGCGCGAAGATACCCTTCCCAGATCCCGCCTATAAGAAGAAGTGAATAGAGAAATCAGACAAATGAACAGATCAATTGCAGCAGGCGTGATGGCAGCGTTCTCGTTTTTGTGCGCCGCAACAGCCTGCGGAGCTGAGCAACCGGACCGGCCGAATATCCTCTGGATTTCGCTGGAAGACATCACGCCGATGATGGGCTGCTATGGCGACAAATACGCCCGCACTCCGGTGTTTGACGGACTCGCCGCGGAAGGTATTCGCTACACCAAGGCACATTCGATTGGTCCGGTGTGTTCCGTGTCACGGTCCAGCATCATCACGGGTATGTATCCATCTTCGTTGGGAACTCCCCATCACCGGAGTAACGTCGGAGCACCGCCCACGTTCCTGAAGATGCTTCCCAATCTTCTACGTGAGGCTGATTACTACACCAGCAATAACGCCAAGCAGGACTACAACATGGGAGGAGCCGCCTGGCATGAGAGCAGTCACACAGCACACTGGCGGAATCGTCCTGGCAAGGAACAACCGTTCTTCGCGGTTGTCAATTACGAGGCATGCCATTCGAGTATCACAAAGATCCCCGAAGAGGTGATCGTCAATCAGCGATTGAATCGATTGAAGCAGGAGGACTTTCACGATCCGGCCAAGGCCCCGATTCCGCCGTACCATCCCGATGTACCGGAGTTTCGAAAAGCCTGGTCGCGCTATTACGACTCGGTCACTCAAGTGGACTACCAGGCGGGTGAACTCATTGAGCAGTTGAAGGCAGACGGGCTCTGGGAAAATACGATCGTCTTCGTCTGGGCCGATCACGGTGTCGGAATGCCGCGGGGCAAACACAACGCCTGGGAACAGGGCGCCCACGTGCCGCTGATCGTACGGTTCCCGAAGAAGTATCAGCACTTGGCTCCCGTCGCACCGGGCTCGGTTGCCGACGATCTGGTCATGCTGATGGATATGGGGCCGTCGGTGTTGGCTATGGCAGGCATCGATACCCCGGACTACATGCACGGCAGACCGTTGCTCTGCCGGAGCGACGCGGCGCAGCGCGACTTCGTGGTCGCCGGGCGCGACCGGCTCGACAGCCGCTATGAAATGGTCCGCAGCATTCGCGACAGGCGGTATCGCTACCAGCGCAATTTCTATCCGCACCTGCCCTACAAGCCCTATGAGGATTGCGAGTTCAATGCGCCGGTCCTGCAACGATGGGTGCAACTGGCCCGCGAGGGAAAACTCACCGGCGACCAGGAGATGCTCGCCTTACGGTTCAAGCCGGTCGAGGAACTCTACGACTCCGAGAACGACCCGCACATGGTCAAAAACGTCGCCGGCGATGCGAAGTACGCGGAAGTGCTCCAGCGGATGCGCGGGAAGCTCCGGCAGTGGATGATTGAGACGCGCGACCTCGGGATACTCGAAGAGACGGAAGTGCTTGAACGCGCGAAAGAGCAACCATCGCATTGGGACCTCGGGCAATCGCTGGGCAACTACGGGCGGATTCTCAAGACCGCCGATCTGCAACTGCAGGGCGAGCAGGCCATCCCCGAGTTGACCGCCCAGACCAAGGATCCCGATTCGGCAGTTCGCTTTTGGGCAGTGCTCGGTCTGGTGGTCGCCTGCCAGTCCGGCGGCCCGGAGACCATTTCCGGCATCGAGCCGGTCTTGCGCGAGGCGTTGCAGGATAAGTCCGTAAGCGTGCGTCTGACAGCGGCCGAAGGACTATGCAACCTGGGGCACTACAAGGATGCAGCACCGGTGTTGACCGAAGCGTTGACCTACCCATTCCCCGCCGCAGAGATCCGCGCCGCCTGCATCCTGGATTCCCAGCCGCCCGAGGCAAGCGCGGACCTCCAAGGTGCGATCGGGGCTCTGCAACAGGCGGCGGCGAGCACCAATGTCCGCAGGCTCCCCGGGATTCCTTACGGGCTGAACGATCCGTTCGGACGGGCCCTCAAGGCGATCCAGGGAGAAGCGAGTTACTATCGTTGGGGCATGGGCGCCTCGGGGTCACCAGAGAATCCTCTGATGAAGGTGCAAGAATTGCCCTTTGTTCCTCGCGAGGCTCCGGCTCCGTCAACGAAAACGGGCAAAGCATCCGCACTGAAACGCATCGGTGGAAAGATCGCCGAAGTAAGCAGTCATCATTCGGGACACGAGCCGGAACACATGCTCGACGGCAATATCGCAACCTTCTGGCACACGAGGTTTGCCGGGGAGTTCGCCAGGCCGCCGCATTACGTGGTGCTCGAAGTGCCGAGCGGAACCGCGGTTGCCGGTCTTGCCTACACGGCGCGCAGCAAGCCGAACGGGCGCGCGCTTGGGTATGGCGTTTCTGTTTCGGATGACGGGAAAATCTGGGAGGCTCTGATTGCGAAAGGACGCCTCAATGCCGAGTCGGTTGCGGAACGAAAGATCGAGTTCCCCACCCCGACCACCAAGAGGTTTATCAAGTTCGAAGTGACCGACGCGGTTTCGGTCGGGGGACAAGCGATTGCGGCGATTGGCGAATTGGATGTATTGGTCAAATAGCAGGCATAACCATGTTGTGGGGTGGTCTCCCGACCGTCCAACGCAATCGATCGAAGGTCTCCGATGGGTCGCGGACGGGAGACCTTCGGTCGGCACTGTAGTCGGGTCGGAAGCCCCGCCCACAACCGAATTGTAGCGGATCAGAGAATCGAAGCCGCATGGACAATGAGGACGACAACCGATGAAGTACGCAACTTCAATATGGATCGTTTCGATAACCTGCGTGGCAATGCAGGTTGGCGCGGCGGAGCAGACCGTTGACCTCCGTGGAACCTGGTCGTTCCAACTGGATGACAACCACGTCGGCCAGCGGGAGCGTTGGTTCGAGAAGGATCTGCTGGACGAAATTCGGCTGCCGGGCTCGACGGATGAAGCCGGGTTTGGGGTGAAGTCGGAACCGGACCCCGTGCGCCTGACACGCGAACACCGTTACGTTGGCCCGGCGTGGTATCAGAAGACGATCGAGGTTCCTGCATCGTGGAAAGGCAAGCACGTCGTGCTGTTCCTCGAGCGGGCGATGTGGGAAACGAAGGTCTGGTTTGACGACCACTACATCGGCATGCAGGACAGCCTCTGCGTACCGCACCGTTTCGATCTGTCCGACTATCTCACGCCCGGCAGGCACCGACTGACGCTATGCATCGACAACCGCCTGAAAATCAACGTGGGCCACGAGCCGGCCAGGCCGGAGCGTGGCGGCTGGTCCCGGATGTGGGCCATGAGCCTGACCGAGGAGAGCCAGGGCAATTGGAACGGCGCTATCGGGCGCATCGAACTCCAGGCGACGGATCCGGTGTCGATTGAGCGGGTTGAGGCGCACCCGGACATCGACAAAAAGGAGACGCGCGTCACAGCCTGGGTCCACAGCCGTGTCGGCGCGGTTTCCGGCGAAGTCAGGGTGTCGGCTTCCTGCGGTGAGCACCGCGTGGCCCCCGTGACTGCAACGTTTCGCACGAAGGATGACGGGGAGCGCTCCGCGGCGGATGACTTGTCGCCTGTTCTCGGCGATCTTGGCGGCGACTACTATGAGCGGCGCGCGCTGACCCGGGTCGATGTGAACCTGCCTTTCGGTGAAGGAGCCAAACCGTGGGACGAGTTTTCGCCTAACGTCTATCAACTTGAGGTCGAGCTGACCGGAAGCGATGAAGGCGGGAAGACCTATCGCGATAAGCACCGCGACACCTTCGGGCTCCGCAAATTCGCAGCGGACGGCAACCAGCTTAAACTGAACGGGCGCACGGTGTTCCTGCGCGGCAACCAGGATAACTGCATTCATCCGAAGACCGCCTATCCGCCGATGGACAAAGCGGCGTGGCTAGCCTTTTTGCAGAAACACGAGGATTATGGCCTAAACTGCATGCGGTTCCATTCGTGGTGCCCGCCCGAGGCCGCCTTCGAGGCCGCCGATGAACTGGGCATGTTCGTGCATGTCGAATCACCCCTATGGGCTGGCGGGGGGCGTGTCGGGCATTTGCCCGAACGCGCGGCCTTTATCCGCTATGAATCCGAGCGCATTCTTGACGAATACGGAAACCATCCCTCTTTCGTCATGATGGCGACCGGCAATGAGCTGGGCGATGGCAAGGAACTCTACCTGCAGTACCTCGTGGAAGTGTGGCGCGCACGGGACAACCGCCACCTCTACACCTGTACGAGCCAACCCTTTGATCAGAGCCGCAATGACGACTTCTTTGTTGCGGTCAACGCAATCGGCGGTATCGCCCGCGATTTGAAGCACAAGAATGGAGACGCCTACTTCAATTACGAAGATACCGTCGGAGGGATAAACCGCCCCTACATCTCCCACGAGATCGGGCAGTACACCAGCTTTCCGGATTTCTATTCGTGGTTCAACGAGGAGAAATATACCGGTCCGCTGAAAGCGCCCTACATCGGAATGCTCAAGGAGAAGTTCGAGAGCCTTCATCCAGCGGAGCGCGGTCCGAAGTTCGCCAAGGCCTCCGGCGCCTTGCAGGTGTTGTCCTACAAAACCGAGATCGAAGCGATGCTGCGCACGCCATCGTTGGACGGCTTCCATCTGAACGGGCTCATGGACTATCCCGGCGAGGGGATCGCCCTGATCGGCATGCTGGACGCCATGGGTGACTCGAAGGGGCTCATCACGCCGGAGCATTTCCGCCGCTTCTGCTCGGAGACCGTCGCGCTTGCGGCGATTCAGGAAGATGAACTCACCGGCGGAAGCCTGTTCGAGGCGGATGCCATGGTACGCCATCATGGACCGACGGATATCGCCGGCGCTTTGTGGCTCTGGAGCATTTCGGATCAATCAGGGACGGTTCTCTTCGAAGGGAATCTGGGAAGTCCCCGTGTGGCCACGGGCGGTTTGACCAGCCTCGGGAAGATCGAGGCGAACCTGCCGAACGTCACCGGAGCCAAGGAACTGACCCTGATGTTGAGGATGGACGGCAGCGAGGTGATGAACGAGTGGTCGTTCTGGGTCTATCCCGCCGAAGTCGATGTTGCGATCCCTGAAGGTGTGACGTTTGCAAACGTATGGAGCAGTCCGGTTCGGGAAACGCTGGAAAACGGGGGCAACGGTCTGTTGGCTCTGGATGATCGCTGCCTTGTCGATCCGGTCTTTTGCCATTTCTGGACCGTCTTCTGGGGCCGCGGGCTCTTTCCGCAGTTTCCGCGTCCGATGGGCATTTACTGCGACCCGGCGCATCGTGCGTTGGCTGAGTTCCCAACGCGCAGTCACTCGCAGTTCCAGTGGTACAGTCTGCTGATGGGCTCCTTTGCGATGAACCTCAACAACCTGCCGTTCGATTTCGAGCCGGTCGTTTGCATGATCGACGACTTCAACGAGTGCGAACGGCTGGGGCTCGTGTTCGAGGCCAACGTTGGAACGGGCAGGCTGCTCGTCACGACGCTGAACCTGGGCACGGAAGGAAGCCGGACGCCCGCGCAGAAGCAGATGCTGAAGAGCCTCCTTGACCGCGCCGGTTCCGGCGGCTTTGCTCCAGCGCAGTCACTGACCCTGGAACAGCTGGATCAGGTGTTTCAGCCGCCTAAGGTAAAGGTGATCGGAGTCAGCAGCGCCAACCCGAGCATGGAAAAAGAAAATATGCAGGACGGCGATCCTGAAACCTTTTGGCATACTCAATACCAGCCGGATTTTGCCGAGCCGCCGCATTACGTCGTCTTCGAAGTGCCCGCCGATACGTCGGTTACCGGCCTTGCCTATGTGGCGTGGGCCGGCGGCAATGGGAACGGACATGTGAAGGGCTACTCGGTGTGCGTCTCGGATGACGGGAACACATGGGACGCCCCGCTCATCAAGGGTACCTTGAAGCCTAAGGTTTACAAGGAACAACAAATTGTGTTCCCCGCGCCGATCAGCAAACGCTTCATCAAGTTCGAAGTGACCGACGCCGTTTCGATCGGAGGCCAACCCCTGGCGGCCATCGGTGAGTTGGATGTGCTGGTTGAATAGAAAGGAACCTGGTGATGACAACTTGGACGACGATCATCGTGAGCGTGCTGGCGATGTCGGCGCTGCCGACGGTCGCCACCACAGCCAAGAATGAGGCGCAGAACCCGTCCGAAGGCCTTCTGATTTCTGACAAGCACCGCAAAACGACCCGTGTTCGGAGCGATCAACCGCGACGGAACTCGTTTTTCCTTCCCTGAGGTCGTCCCCCCGACAAAGAGTGAAAGAGCAAGTTGCTAACGCGCGTATGTCACATCGACCTGGTGCACGAAACGTCTGGGAGCTCTACACCCTTTGTTGTCAGAATGACGGCGCTTCAAGAGGGTTCATCGGGAATACTTGCAGACGTTGAAACTTGCGTCCGTGAACGGCATCGCCCGTGCGGCATCGGCGGCAGTCTGGTTGAAGACTGGAGGCCAGAGGTGGCGGGCCAAGAAAGCTGCTCCCTGGGGAGAGTGGTCGTTGCCACGGAAGAGTGCCTGCCAACGTTTGCGGGAGAAGCATGCCGTTACGCGACCACCAGCGACCGTGGATTCCTGGGCCCTGGACGTAGTGGACGTAGTGTAGGCAGAGAAGTCGGCAGAAATCGACTACCCTTTTGACTACCCCCTGAGCCGACTTCTTCCCCTTTCAAATCCGCGGGCGACGCACCTTGTTGCTGGACCGGAAAGGGTAGTGGAAAAGGTAGTCGCAAGAGAGTAGTGCGGGAGGGTAGTCGTCAATCAGCCGTAAGTATTTGCAAATTAACGACTTATAAGTCGGGGCGACTGGATTTGAACCAGCGACCTCTGCGTCCCGAACGCAGCGCTCTATCCAGGCTGAGCTACGCCCCGGGTGGGGTGGGTAACTGGTTATTGTAGTGTGGGGGCCCGACCGGTCAACGGCTGATTGGGATTATTCCGTTGCGACTGACGTGGAAGAGGCATGGGGCATGTCTTCGGGTTGGAGGTTGGGCTGTTTTGTTGCAGCGGATCTGGCACGGGATTCCGGTCGGATCAAGGAACGGTCTGCTCGCCTGGAAATGACAGCGTGCGCTGCCGACGGTGTAGGTTCTTCTTTCCGCTGGCGGCGGGCTCGGGCGCGGCTTGAGGCGCCGGAAGGCAAGAAGCTCGGGCGGGTGGTGGGGGGCCTGGTCAAGGGGGCTTCGGGAGAGCAGCCTACGGCGTAGGCCGGAGACTGGGGCGCAACCGAGCTAAACGCGGCAGGACCTGCGGGGGTTGCACGAGCCGTCTCGCCGTCGAAGGTCCCGTCGATCATCCGTGCGGCAGGACGTGCGGGGTTCTGCGGCCGGCGCGTCAACTGCCGGCCTGACGCGACGGGCTGGTCCCGTCATATCTCAGACCATAGGGCACCCCCGACTGGGAAACAGGCGGAACCTTGGAGCCGGATGCCGCGGGCCCTATAATGAGCGGTCTGATCGCAATACGTCCCCCGAAAGTGGAGATCGATTTGTGACGGAGAAGGTAATCATTATTGGCAGCGGGCCCGCAGGCTGGACGGCGGCGATCTACGCCGCCCGGGCGGAGTTGCAGCCGCTGGTGTTCGAGGGAGCGATTACCGGCGAGAACCAGGCGGCCGGCACGTTGCCCTTGGGGCAGTTGGCCTTGACTACCGAGGTGGAGAATTTCCCGGGCTTCCCGTTGGGTGACCTGACGGCCTATCTCGACAGCGCTCTTGAGGAGAAGAAGCGCCAGATGATGGACGAGCACGCGGGGCAAGGCGTCAGCGGCCCGGAGCTGATGGAGCTGATGCGGCAGCAGGCCACGAACTTCGGCACCCGGGTGATTACCGACGACGTGGTCGACGTGGACTTCGACGCCCATCCGTTCAAGCTCACCGCCTCGGACGGCTCGACCCACGAAGCCCTGGCGGTGATCGTGGCCACCGGCGCCCGGGCGAATTATCTGGGCCTGCCCTCGGAGGAGAAGTTCAAGAACCGGGGGGTCAGCGCGTGCGCGGTCTGCGACGGGGCGTTGCCCCGGTTTCGCGGCAAGCCCTTGGCCGTGGCCGGCGGGGGCGACGCGGCGGTCGAGGAGGCCGACTACCTGAGCAAGTTCGCCGGCCGCGTCTACCTGATCCATCGCCGTGACGAGCTTCGGGCGTCGAAGATCATGGCCAAGAGGGCGATGGACAACCCGAAGATCGAGATCCTCTGGAACCGCGTGGTCGACGAGGTGCTGGGCAACGACACCGAGGGCGTGACCGGTGTGCGCGTGAAGAGCACCGTCGGCGAGGGCGATCTGGAGATCGAGATCACCGGGTTTTTCGTTTCTATCGGACACACGCCCAACACCGGTTTCCTGGAGGGCAAGCTGGAACTGGACGAGAAGAAGTACGTCAAGTGGACGACGCCCGCCCGCACCTACACGAGCGTGGAAGGCGTGTTCGCCGCCGGCGACGTGGCCGACTCCTACTATCGCCAGGCGATCACGGCCGCCGGCACCGGCTGCATGGCCGCCCTGGACGCCGAGCGATGGCTGGCGTCGAGGGGCCTGTGACCGCAGCGATTCTCGACCGCCCCGAAACACTCGGAAACGACTACGCACCCCTAGCACCACGAAAGGTCCGACACGATGGCCCGAACCCCCTCGTCTTCGCCTGAGTCCCTCTCCCGCGAGCCTTGGTACACGGGTGTGACCTGGTACCACTGGGTGATCGTGCTGATTGCCTCGGGCGGATGGCTGTTCGACTGCATGGACCAGCGGATCTTCGTCCTGGCGAGGCAGCCGGCGCTGCAGGAGCTCCTCGGCAGCGTCTCCGACGAGGTGGTCAAGACCTGGAGCGGTTGGGCCACCACGGCGATGCTGATCGGCTGGGCCACCGGCGGGATCATCTTCGGCATCATGAGCGACCGCCTGGGACGTGTGAAGACCATGGTCGTGACGCTCTTGATCTACTCCGGCTTCACGGGCCTCTCCGGCGTGTCGCGCACCGGCCAAGAGTTCCTCATCTATCGCTTTCTCGTCGGTTTGGGGGTCGGCGGCATGTTCGGCGCGGCCACCACGCTGGTCGCGGAGAGCGTGCCCGGGCGGTTCCGAGCTATCGCACTCGGGTCGCTCCAAGCCCTTTCCGCAACCGGCAACATCATCGCGTCGGGCCTGAGCACGGTGATCCTGCCCGGCAAGCAGGACTTCCTCTGGGGACTGTCCGGCTGGCGGATCATGTTCATGGTCGGCATCATCCCGGCGATCCTGGTGGTTCCCATTGTGCTCATCCTCCGCGAGCCGGAGCGATGGAAGGAGGCCAAGCGGAGGATCAAGGAAGGGGCGAACCCGTCGGAGCACATCGGGTCGATCCCCGACCTGTTCCGGGACCCGATCTGGCGGCGGAACCTGTTTGTCGGCGTGTCGCTCGGCCTGGCGGGCATGGCCGGGCTGTGGGGGATCGGGTTCTTCTCGCCGGAGCTGATCTCGACGGCCCTTCAGGGTGAGCCGCAGGAGGTGGTCGATCGGGTTCGCGGGTTTGCCACGGCCGGCCAGGACGTCGGCGCCTTCTTCGGGATGATGGTCTTCACGTTCGTCGCCGCCTTTGTGGGGCGCAAGCCGGCCTTCTTCGGGGCGTTTCTCATGTGCCTGGGCACGACGATCTTCGTGTTCAACTCCCTCGACAGCGCGGCAGACGCCTACTGGATGCTGCCGCTGATGGGCTTCGCCCAGTTGTCGGTCTTCGGCGGCTACTCGATCTACTTCCCCGAACTGTTCCCCACGCGCCTGCGGGGGACCGGCGTCGGGTTCTGCTACAACACCGTGCGGTACCTGGCCGCGGGCTTCCCGCCGATGCTGATGTATATCAACTCGACGCTTGTCGCGAACAACGTCGAGGACCCGTTCCGCAAGGCGGCGACGATCCTGTCGTTCATCTTCGCCATCGGCCTGGTTGCCCTGATCTGGGCCCCCGAGACCAAGGACCAGCCGCTGCCTGAATGAAGGATGAGGGATGAAGGATGAATGCGGTGGAGCCAAGCAGGGCTGGCGGCGCGAACCATCACGGAATTCATCCTTCATCATTCCGCATTCCGTACTCAACCACTGAGGGAGACTGACCATGGCCGAAGCGTCCAAAGGCCTTCCCATGACGGCCAAGTGGGACCCGGAGAAGCTCCAGCGGGAAGTGGCCGAGCTCCAGGCCCTGGAGACCAAGCCCTTCCCGTCGAGGGCAGCCGGATACATCAAGCGGACCGGGCCCGGCCTGCTGCAAAGCGCCATGACCCTGGGGGCCGGCAGCGCCACGGCGTCGGTCGTCGCCGGGGCTTCGTTCGGATACAAGCTCCTCTGGGTCCAGCCGGTGGCGATGTTCCTCGGCGTGATGATGCTCGCCGCGCTGGGCAACGTCGTCTTGACCACGGGCGAACGGCCCTACAAGGCGTTCGGCCGGGAAATGAGCAAAGTGCTCGTATTGCTGTGGGCGTTGGGGACGATCCTGGCGTCGATCATCTGGCACTTTCCCCAGTATGGACTGGCCGCCAGCGCGGCGCGGGACCTGACCGCCATGGCCGGCTCTCCCGCGTACGACGCCCAGCAGAACTTCACGGGCGCAGGTTTGGCGGTGAGCTTCGGCGTGGGCGCGCTGATCCTCTGCATCAACATCTGCACCGTCTGGGGTTACGGGAGCAGCCCCCGAGGCATCAAGCTCTATGAATGGTTCCTGCGGTCGGTGATCGGCCTGATCATCCTGATGTTCGCGATCGTCGTCGCCAGCAGCTTCGCGAAGATCGACTGGACCGAGTTGGGCAAAGGCTTCATCGGCTGGTACGGCATCCCCGGCGTCAACGGGCCGGAGGGGGCCAAACACGTCACGCTGGTGCTGGGCATGCTCGGCGCGTCGGTCGGCATCAATATGACCTTCCTCTATCCCTACACCCTCTTGGCCAAAGGATGGGGAAAGCACCACAAGACGCTGGCCCGATGGGACCTGGGGATGTCGATGTTCCTCCCCTTCGCCATGGTCACCTCGCTGGTGATGATTGCGATGACGGTCACGGGGGTCTACGGCGGCACCGACGCGTTGAACAGCACGATCAAGCCGGTGGACGCCGCCATTTCGCTCCACGGCGTGCTCGGCGAGCATGCCGGCCGGATCGTGTTCGACCTCGGCCTGATCGCCATGACCTGTAGCGCCATCTCTACCCACATGGTGGTCTGCGGCTTCACCTTCTGCGAGATGCTGGGGCTGGAGTACACCAAGATCCGCTTCCGCATCTTCGCGCTGGCGCCGGCGATCGGGCTGTTGGGCGTGGTCACCAAGCTGCCGTTCTGGTTCCCCGTCGCCGCTTCGGCCGTCTGCTTCGCCATGCTGCCGATCGCCTACCTGGCGTTTCTGATCATGAACAACAAGCGGAGCTACATTGGCGACGCCGTCGGCAAGGGGTTCCGCCGGGTCGTGTTCAATCTGATC
This sequence comes from Thermoguttaceae bacterium, assembly GCA_035528065.1. GTDB lineage: Bacteria > Planctomycetota > Planctomycetia > Pirellulales > Thermoguttaceae > DATKZH01. The sequence continues at coordinate 13,993 of DATKZH010000610.1, forward strand.
CTGGTCGTGGCCCTGGCCGTGGCGACCATCGGCTCGGCGATCCAAATCAACAACCGCGTGATCAAGAACGACAATGTCCGCCGGTTCTTCGGCCTGCCCCCGGTCCAGGAGGCGTTCGAGGCGCCGACGACGCCCGCCCCCACGGGCCCCATGCGAGAAAAGGTGACAGGCACCAAATTCGGATAATTCAGGTATTCTGCTTCGCGCGATCTTGCCCAGATTCACCAGATTTGGTGCCTGTCACCTTTTCTTGGTCGCCACGACGGGCCCCGTGCGGGGCGTTTGAGGAACGCCGGTCACGGATAGACACTGCGCATTGAGTGTTGGAGGACATCCGGTCATGGACAGAATCACCGTCGCCGAAGCCCGTAAGCCCGAGTCGATCGGCCGCGAGGTCCTCCTCCAAGGCTGGGTCCGCACGCGGCGGGACTCGAAAGCGGGCTTCAGCTTCCTGGAGATCAACGACGGCTCCTCGATGGGCAATATCCAGATCGTCGCCCCCGGTGAGCTCGAGAACTACGAATCGGAAGTCAAGAAGCTCTCGCCGGGGTGCAGCGTGAGCGTCGCCGGCGTGGTCAGGGAATCGCCCGGCAAGGGGCAGGCGACCGAAGTCCAGGCCACGCGCGTCACCGTACACGGAACGGCCGACGTGGAGACCTACGCGCTGCAAAAGAAGCGGCACTCGTTCGAGTTCCTCCGCACCATCGCCCACCTGCGCCCGCGCACGAACACCTTCGGCGCCGTCGCCCGGGTGCGCAACTGCGTGTCGAACTCGATCCACCAGTTCTTCCAGGACGAGGGCTTCCTCTACGTGCACACGCCGATCATCACGGCCAGCGACTGCGAGGGGGCGGGCGAGATGTTCCAGGTGACCACGCTCAACCTGGCCGACCCGCCCAAGCACGCCGGCCGCGTCGATTTCGCCCAGGACTTCTTCGACCGGCCGTCGTACCTGACCGTCAGCGGGCAACTCGAGGCCGAGATCTTCGCCTGCGCGCTCTCGAAGGTTTACACGTTTGGGCCGACCTTCCGGGCGGAGAACTCCAACACCTCCCGGCACCTGGCCGAGTTTTGGATGGTCGAGCCCGAGATGGCCTTCTTCGAGCTGGCCGACAACATGGACCTGGCCGAGCGCTTCCTGAAGCGGATCTTCCAGGACGTCCTCGACCGCTGCCCGGAGGACATGGAGTTCTTCAACCTCAGGATCGACAAGACCGTGCTGGAGACGCTCCGCGCGATCGTCGGGAGCGAGTTCGTTCGGTTGCCCTATACCGAAGCGGTCG
>DATKZH010000611.1:0-2276 GCA_035528065.1 Thermoguttaceae bacterium
CCCAGTCGCCCGTCGGGGCGGCTGAGCTGGGCGATTTCCTCCTCGGTGATAACGGGCGAGCCCTGCGCGGCGGCCACGAGGTTGAACGCATCGAGCGTGTGCCGGATCGGCACGGAGCCTTTGTGCCCGTCGTGAACGCCCGCCGCCACGTCGAGCGGCACGTCGACGGCCCGATCGAGCCACGTCTTCGGCGAGCGCGCGCGATACTGCTCGTCGACCTCGGGGCTTTCGCCCGGGGCGCCGCCGCAGCTTGCGCGGAGCATCGCGCCGTATCCCGTCTTGGCGTGTTTCGCGTGCCAGGCGGCCAGGTCGCTGATCCCGACCCACGCGCTGACGGCGGTCCACCGCTCCGGGTGGCGCCCGGCCATGAGCATCGCCATGTGGCCCCCGCCGGAAGCCCCGGTCAGGTAGATCCGCTTCGTGTCGACGGGGTAGCGCTCGAGGACCCAATCCACGGCGTCGAGGATATCCTGCTGGGCCTTCTCCGATCCGCAAGCATCGGGCGACCTGTTCGGCCCCCGGAAGTGCGGCCAGAGGTAAATCCACCCCCGCTCGTCCGCCTCTCGCTCCATCTCCGGGTCCCGCTGCTCCACGTTGCCGCTCCAGGTGTGCAGCGAGACCAAGAGCGGCGTCGGCGCGCCGTTCCGGTTGAAGCCCTCCGGCAGAATCAAGTAGCACGGCTGCTGGGTGCCGTCGAGGGAGCTGGGCACGTGGATCTTCTCGCGCCGGTCCGCGCCCGACGAGTCGTCCCCGCACAGGCTACTCAGAAGGCCCACGGTCAGGACAAGGGGGATTCCGAGCCTCATTCTCGTCTACTCCACTCCAGGAATTGGCAACTGACGGACTCGAGGTCGGCTCGAGCGATGGCGATTTGCCCCTGCGTGAGCCCAGCCGCGTACTGAGCCGCGTGCTCGACGTCCGCCGGCCGGTAATCGGATAGCTTGCACTGAGCATTTTGGGTACAATTCTAGTGGTCGGCAAGAGGACAGAGCAGAAAAATGGGACGAAAGCATGGCATCCGAACAATCTATCGAGATGGCGCGCAAAGCGCAAGAGATTTACGAGCATAAGCTCAAGAGCAAGTTGGAGGCCACAAATCGAGACGACTTCGTGGCGGTCGAGCCTGAATCCGGCGATTATTTTCTGGGCAAAACACTAAGTGAAGCGATCCAAGCCGCGCGCGCCGCGTATCCCGAACGCTTGCCGTTTGCGCTTCGCGTAGGACACAAGACCACGGTCGAACTGGGAGTGATGGCCCGGTGAACGGCAACGTGGACGGCTCAGGACGGGCATTGATTGTTCTCCGGGTTCGCTCAAGCGAAGACGCACAGCCAAGCGAGCTGACGGTTTGGATTGACACCGCGTTCACGGGGGAACTCGTCATCCCGCGTGAACGCATTGAAGCGCTTGGATTGCCGAAGTCGGCGGCCGTCCTGGCAGGATTGGCAGACGGCACCGAGGTTGTGCTGGATTCCTACAGTTGCTTCATCGAGTGGTTTGGCGAATCGCGACTCGTCGAGGTAATCGAAAACGAGGGGCAGTTCCCGTTGCTGGGGGTCGGCCTGCTGCGAGAACGCAGATTGACGGTTGACTATCGATCACAAACGGTTGTGATTGATTGACGCTCTTGCCGCAAAGCGATAAGGGCTGACACAGCCAACGGAACCGCCATGTCGCAAAGGAATCGCATGTGGCCCGCCTACGCGATAACGATTTGCTCTTGGGTAAGCCCGGCCGCGTATCGGATCGCTTGTTCGACGTCGGCCCGTTCCAGGTCGGGATACTCCTGGAGTACTTCTTCGGTGCGTGCACCGTGGGCGATGTGACTAACGATGGCGGAGACAGGAATCCGCATGTCTCGGATGCAAGCCCTGCCGCCCATGATGTGCGGGTCAAACGTAATCCGGTCGAATTCAGGCATCGACCCTCGCCTTTCGCAGATTGGGGAACACCTCTTCGGGCGACTTGTGTTTTGTTTCAACGGATCTGGCACAAGAACCAGGGCAGGCTAAGGGGCGGCCGAAGAATAACTTCCCGACTTCAGTAGCAGGCACACGCCGTGTGCCGTCCGCTGGTTACGGCACACGGCGTGTGCCTACTACTCCGCAAATACGGAAGTTATTCTTCGGCCGATCCTAAGCAACGGTCTCCTCGCTGGTCAATGGCAGCGTGAGCTGCCGAAGTTGTAGGTTCTTTTCCCTTCGCCGGTGCCGAGCCGCCGCCAGCTTCTGCCGCCGCGCGGCGCACAACTCCTCCGGCTTGCCTCGGTAATAGTC
>DATKZH010000612.1:0-20373 GCA_035528065.1 Thermoguttaceae bacterium
GGGGCCGGAACCGGTCTGTCCGAGTCCTCCGCCCCAAGAAGCCCCCCCGTCCCCATGGGCATGACGATCACGATTGCCATTAAGGCCAACAGGCCGAAGGGAGAAAGTCTCCGCGAAATCTCGACAGTCGACGGGCAGCATGGTTTGACAGTCATGGCAACTCTCGTTCCAGAGGGATTCGAACGCGTCGGCTATTCTCGAACTCCACTATCCAATCTAAGCGGCCCGCCAGCCCTCGTCAACCTTGCGGGGGGACCGAAAATGGGGGGCAGCCTGTCCCTCCTGGTGACGTATTCCAGGGCACTCGTCTCACGTGCGTCCGCAGCCCTCGGCAAAAAGCCCGGCTCCGCCGCGTGACGCACCGTCGAAGCCACCTGCCCGACATGGCGGGCAGGGATGCTTCAGCCGCTCACCGCCCCAGCAGGTTCACCGCCCGGACCGTCCGCGTTCGCTCTTCGATCTCCCCGGGCAAATGCCCTTTGAACCAGGCCTTCGCCCGGTAGCGGAACTCGCTGCCGGTGGGAAGGAAATCGAGCGGCCGATCGTGCGAAGCGAGCGGGTCGTTGCCTCGGCTCGTAGTGTGCGGATGCTCGTGGCAGCCGACGCACGACTTCGTCTCCCCGGGCCGGGGATAGATCCAGGTGCGCTGATTCCCCACCACGCGGCGGTCGCTGTCCAACACCTGGAAATGCAGGAGCCGATCCGCCGGGGCTTCGACGTAGAACGACCCGTCGGGGGCAAGCGGGGCCGTGCCCAGCACCCGGGCGAACGTGCCGCCGTGGTTCTGCCAGACGGGCCACTGGTTGGTGTGCGTGCTGTGCCGTCCCACCCGCGGAACGCCCTCAATCAGCCGCACCAGCCGGCCGCGGACCGGGACGTCCTTCTCTTGCGTGGCAAACACGGAGGAGCAGAGAAACCGTCCGCTGTAGGCCCCCGGCTTCGTCTTCACCGGCTGCATCGCGGGCGGTCGACGGGGCAGGATCGGGCGCGGCTCGAAGTCGGCCCGGTTCGGATCGTTGTAGACGAGCTGCCACTCGCCGGTTTTCGGGTCGAGAAGATATAGCCCGAGGTCGACCTTCTCGCGGTCGGGCTCCTTGAGCGTCGAAGCGCAGAGCACGCGACCGTCGGGGAGTGGAAAGGGCGTCGTATAGGCGCGGACCTCGTTCTCCCGAGTGACGACGGTCTCCGTGTCGCGGCGCGGGCCGATCAAGGTCAGGCCGCCGGGAGTCGCCGTGATGATCTGCCGCCCGTCGGGCATCGGCTGGGGCTGCGTGATTCTCAGCACGCGGTGCGTCAGGGCCACGTTTCCCACTTCCCCCGGCCCGCGCGGGCCTTCCCGGTACTGGCGATCCCAGTACGCCCGTCGCTCCGGCCCGTAGAGCACCACGTCCTGCGTGCCGTCGGGGTGCATGGCGTGGACGGTCAACTCGGTCTTGTTCCGCGAGTAGAAGACCTCCAGACGGCTGAACACGATCCGTCCGTCGGGCAGGATGGCCGGCTCGTTGTCGCGGCCGATGTTCGTGGCGATGGGGTCGAGGTCGGTGCCGTCCGGGTTGACCACGTACAGGGCGGTGCAAGGGTAGCCGTGATACTCGTCGCGGATGCCCGACCGGCTGGAGCCGAACACGATGCGGCCGTCGGGCAGGTAGGCGGGGCCGACGTCGTGATACGGCCCGTCGGTAAGCTGCTCCAAGCCCGACCCGTCGACGTTCACCCGCCACAGGTGCCACCACGGATCGTCCTCGCCTCGCCGGGTGAAGATCACCCGGCGGGCGTCCCAGGACAGCTCGGGCTCGGCCACGTAGCCGTCGGGGAAGCGGGTCAGCGGCGTCACGTTGCCGTCCGGGCGTGGCGGGCGGAGCACGCACAGGTTTCGCCCCGGACGGTACGCGGGCCCCGAGTCGGTCACCACGTAGGTTACCCGCCAGTTATCGGCCTGCTGCACCGTGTTGAGCACGTTGGGGATGGCGTTGTCACCCTGGATAAAGACGATGCCTTCCAGCTCCCGCGTCGTGCCCTCTCTCTCGGGCCCAGCCGTGCCGTCTTCGTTCGGCTCGAATGACGGCCCGGTGACGTGGTTTGGCTCCGCCGAAGGGCTCCGCCGGGGCCGAAGCGTAATCCCGCGAACGCGGAGGGCATCGCGGGCGACGTGTTGCACACTGCGGAAGGAGTGATCCAGGGCCGTCTTCCGTAGCGCGGCGAGGGCCTTTTCGTTGCCCAGATCGGCCAGGGCCTCGGCGGCGGCATGGCGGACCTCCAGCACGGAGCGCTCGTCGTCGAGGATGCGGATGATCAGGTCGGTATGTTCGTGGGCACCGAGCAGCCCCAAGGCCCGGACCAGTGCCTCGCGCCATCGCGGGGCGGGGTCGTTGTACTCGTCGAGCTTGAACTGGCCGCAGTAGCCGTAGTCGGCCTCGGCCTTGGCATCGGCCAGCCGCCCGGCGATCGGCTCGATGGCCCTCTCGTCTCCCAGCCAGGCAAGGGCCTTGGCTGCGTTGATCCGCACGAAGCCCTCCTCGTGATCCAACAGGGCGACCAGGCGCGGCAGGTCTTCCTTCTCCGTCGAGAGCGCGGGGAGCCACGTCGACATGCGATAGGCCGGAAACACGGGCCATGGGGGTGCATCCGGCGGCTTGGGCACGCGGCGTTCCCGGCCCAGAAGCTCGAAGGCGTGCTCCACGGCCTCCTGTCGCAGGCCGGCCTGCTCCATCAGGTGACGCGTGAGCAGGTGCCCCACCTCGGGCTCGTAGAGCATGAACGTGTCGTGATCGCCCGGCAGGTTGGCCACCACCAGCGGGGCGATCTCGCGGAGCGCCTCGCGATCCTCCGAGTCGTCCCAGGGCAATCGGCAGAGCGCATAAGCGATTGCATAGGGTGTTTCCAGCATCCGATCTTCGCTGGGGAAGCCCATCTTGTCGTCGCCGGGGACGTCGGGCGGGTCGCTCCCGTCGAGCTTCTTCGCGTACCGAGGGTAGGCGGCCAGCAGGGCCGGCACCGCCCGACGGTCGCCGAATTCGCCCAGCGCGTCGGCGGCGTTGCGGGCCCACATCAGGTTGTCGAGCAGCCGGACGAGGGCCCGGAAGCCGGCCTCGTCGCCGAGCCGTCCCAGGGCGCGGATGCCCGCCCGGACCATGGGACGATAGTCGGGCGCGGTTGGCGGCGCCGGGCCGAGACACTCGAGCACCGCTTCCGTGGCCCCTTGGCCGCCCAACGCGCCCAGGGCTCGCAGGCCCCGTTCGTGGCGCCACTGGGGCTGCGCGGCCCCTTCGTGCTTCGCGCGTGCCGTCTCGTTGATCTCCACCTCGAAGAACGTGGTGGGATAGATCGGCCGGACGGTTCCGTAGCTGGTGATGCGGACGTATCGCGCCGTGCGCTGCGGGAAGTCGATCGCCAACTCCACCGGCGTCTCGCCCTCTCGGCGCTCGACCGGATCGAACGTCCTGTTGTCCAGGCTGGTGGCCAGCTCGTACTCGGTCATCACGAACGTGGGGCCGTACTGGTGGATGACGACCTGGGCGACCTTCTTCGGCTCGCCGAGATCGATCGTGCACCACTGCGGGAACGGGACGTTCTTGGTCTGCCAGAACAGGGGGCCGATCTGGCCGTCGGTGATCGCGCCCGGCGGGCCCCGGTAGGTGCTCGACGCGGTCACCGTGTAGCCGCTGGGCCAGTTTTTCGCTCCCGCCAACAGCTCCAACGCTTCCTGGGGCGGCCGGTCCGGCGGAACGCTCGCCCACCACTCGCGCCACCGCTTGGCTTGGGCCGCGCGTCCGTCGGGCGAAGCCATCCCGTCGAACGGGAACTCCATTCCGGTGACATTGGTGAGCGAGACGTAGGCGGACTGTCGGGTGACCCAGTCGTCGTCGTCCAGCGCGCCCAACAGCGGCCCCACCGCCTGGCGACCGCCGCACCAGGCGAGGGCCATGGCCGCCTGGCGCCGCACCTGGATCGATTCGTCGCGGAGCCGCTCGATCAGAGCCTCCTCGGCCCGATAGGCCCTGAGGAATCCCAAAGCCTCGGCGGCCCATGCGCGCTGGTCGGCCGAGTCGGCACGGAGCACGGCCGTGTGCTCGGCGACCTGCCGATCGAAGGGGCCTCGAGCCTCGGCGCCGGACGTCGTCGGCCCGGAGGCAATCATTGCGGCCACAAGGAGAAGAACCGGACGAGTCATGGGCGGCCTCGGATTCTGCATGCTGAGAAGTCCTCTGGAGCGGCCCCCTTGGAGGATGATCCTAACCCGGAGTTGCCGCGTCGAGCAAGCGAGGCACCCGGATGCTGCGCCGTCGCCCATATCCGGCTCTCTTGCATGACGGCGGATCCCATGCAGCGAGCCGCCATTGCGGCAGACGGGCCTCACTTTTTTCCCGCCGGGGGGAGTCTCAATTACTTCTGTTTCTCGGCCTGAAGCTTCTCGTAGACGTCGAGCATCTTCCGGGTCCCATTGGCCAATTCCCGGTCCCCGGCCGCGAGGGCGATCTCCAGGGCGTTTCTCGCCGTGCTCACGGCGTCATCGAATCGTCGGACAAGTGCATACGCCCCTGCCAGCGTCTTCAGGGCGATCGGATCCCGGTGCCGTGTCAGGTCACAAGCCTTCTCGGCGAGGGCAATCGCCTCATTGACGTCGTACAGCTCGGGTCGGTCGACCATAATCCGAATGGACGCAAGGTCCAACAGGGCCGGGACGAAATCGGGATTCCGCTCCATCGTGCGTTGGTAGTAGCGTACCGCCTCTTCCAGCTTGCCCTGACGGTACAAAGCATGCCCGTAGTAGAAGCTCGCGAGAGGGTCCTCCGGCTCCAGGCGGGCGGCTTCGGCGAGATGCTCCACGGCCTCGTCGAGCTCACCGGTCTCCAGGAGGATCAGCCCGAGATTCACGTGGGCCTCGTAGAGATTCGGCTCCCTGTGCAGTGCCCGGCGGTAGTGATCGACGGCCTGCTGTAGTCTTCCTTCGACGCGGAGCACGTCGGCGAGTCCGCTGTGAGCTCTTGCGTGATCCGGTTGGACGTCGAGGATCTTGGTGAAGTGGGCTTTTGCCTCCTCGGTCTTACCGTCGTCCGCCAGAACGGCTGCCAGCGCGAGACGCGACTTCGCGTTCTTCGGATTGATCTCCAGCGACTTCCGCAGCAGCGGGACCGCCCCCGCCGACTCCCCTTCCTTGATGAACTCGAACGCGGCCCGGTAGTAGCTGTGATCGTCAATGAATGCCGCGGAGATTGTCTGAATTGCGCCGGGCTCGAGGTTGACGAACTCGGGGATGTTGGCTGCACGCTCCGGCTCCGTAAAACGAGAAAGCACCACGGGGACGCTGCTCCGTCCTTGCTCGTCGATGTGCGTAAGAAAGAGCTGCGTGTAGTCCGAATAGGCTTTCGAGGAGAAGACCAGCCACTTGCCGTTGGGGGACCAACTGTGCCAGGAGTTCATCCGCGAGGTATTGCATCGCAGCCTGCGGGCCCGGCCGCCTCGGGCCGGAATGATGTACAACTCGCTGTCGGGCTGGAGCAGCATGAAGCTCTTGGCCTTGCAGAAGACGATCCACTTGCCGTCCGGAGAGAACTTGGGAAAGTAGTTGCTCATCCCGTTGTTCGAAGCCCCTTCGAGGGGCACCGCTTCTCCGCCCTCGCCGTCGTTGAACGGAATCCGGTACAGGTCGAACAGAAACGTCTTTCCCTCATCGAGGAATTCCTTGCACTCTTCCTTTGTCAGAAGCGCCGATTCCCGGTTGCGGACGTTCTTCAAGTGGTGCACCTCGCTCCGGGCGAAAACCAGGTACTTGCCGTCCGGGCTCCAGGCCGGATTGCTCTGAACGAACCGCGGGTCGTCCGCCCCGGACAGGGAACGAAAACTCTTCGTCTTTCGGTCGTAGAAGACGAGGATCCCCTTGATGGGGAAGAAAAGCTGGCTGAACGCCAGGTCGTCCGTCGCGACGAAGACGGAGCGGTCCTTCACCGTGCTCACCACGTGGCGGCCGTCCGGAGAGACCTGAGAAAGCAGGCCGAAGGTCTCCTCCTTGTCCTCCCTCCTGTAATCGCTCCAGGCGATGATCTTCCCCCGGTCGAGGATCATCTCCCTTTCCACGGGGCAGATGGCGTAGGACGCCTTGTCGTTGGCGTAGTCCACGTCCATGCCCACGACGGCACCTTCCGCCGAGAACGAATGGCAGTTCCCGCACACCGGCAGCTTCTCCAAAACGATCGGCGGCGGTCCTTTGCAGGAAATCGGGCCGAACCGCCAACGGATATGGGCCGCCGGGTCCTTCACGGCCGTGGCAAACGGCAGGTTCACCTCGCGGAAGAACAACGGCGATTGGACTTCGTCTCCCGACGTGCTGATGCGGACGGAGGCTCGAGAAAGGACCTCCTGGGGGGCGGCCCGGCGAACGCCTGAGATAGTGACCCGAGCTTCCTGCTCCCGCGAGCGCCCTCGGATGACCTCCCATGCCTCGTCCGGCACGGTCCACTCCCTCTGGCGGCTGCGAAACTCCAGGGCCCTCCCGCCGTCGGAGAACTGGAAGGCAATCCGCCAGGCGTCCGAGTCGGGGGCGCCGTCCTTCCAGCGGAACGTGGGGGCGACGACGTCGGGCGGGAACAGGGCCTCGTCGGGCGGGCAGAGGATCTCCAACCGAGCCGGCTTCGGATCGCCGCCCTCAACCTCCGGCGTTTCCTTGCCTGAGAAGCCGGGCGCAGAAGACGGGCCGCTCTCTCGCCGCGGTTCCGAGCAGCCGGCGAGCACCATCACCAGAATGGAGACCGTCGAAACCGACTTCACGCTAACAAGGGGCCCATGCATGAATCCAACTTTCCCGCCCGGTTCTCACCTCGATCGCTCTCGCTCGTCGGCCTGAAGCTTCTCGTAGACGTCGAGCATCTTCCGGGTTCCATTGGCCAAGTCCTGGTCCCCGGCCGCGAGGGCGATCTCCAGCGCGTTTCTCGCCGTGCTCACGGCGTCATCGAATCGTCCCGCGACCGCATACGCCCCGGCCAGCGTTTTCAGGGCGATCGGATCCCGGTGCCGTGTGGCGTCACAAGCCTTCTTGGCCAGGGCAAGCGCCTCATCGAGGTTGTACAGCTCGGGTCGATCGACCATCAGGCGAATCGAGGCAAGCTCCAACATTGCCGGAACGAGCTCGGGGCTTTGCTCCATCGCGCGCCGGTAGTAACTGACCGCCTCTTCCGGCTTTCCCTGGCGGTACAAGACGTGTCCGCAGTAGAAGTTCGTCACGGGGTCCCCCGGCTCCAAGCGGACGGCCTCGGCGAGATGCTCGAGGGCCTCGTCGAGCTTGCCGGTCTCCAGGAAGATCAGCCCGAGACTCGCGTGCACTTCGTGGAGACTCGGCTCGGTCTTCAGCGCCTGGCGATAGTGATCGACGGCCTCCTCCGGCTTTCCCTCCATGCGGAGCATGTCGGCAAGTCCGCGGTGAGCTTTTGCGTGGTCCGGTTGGATCTCGAGGATCCTGGTGAAGTGGGCTTTTGCCTCCTCGTTCTTGCCCTCGTCCCGCAGGATGATTCCCAGCGCGAGAAGGGCCGCGGTGTTGTCGGGATTAATCTCCAGCGACTTCTGCAACATTGGGAGTGCCCCTGCCACGTCGCGCTGTTTGATGAACTCGGCCGCGGCCCGGTAGTAGTGATGGTCGTCGAGGAAGCGCGCGGTGATTCGCTCGATCGCGTCCGGCTCGGCGTTGACGAACTCGGGGATATTGGCCGCCCGCTCGGGCTCCGTGAAACGGGAGAGCACGACCGGGACGCTGCTGCGCCCTTGCTCGTCGACGTGCGTCAGAAAGAGCTGCGTGTAGGGCGAGTACATCTTCGAGGAGAAGACCAGCCACTTGCCGTTGGGGGACCAACTGTGCCAGGAGTTCATCCGCGAGGTGTTGCACCGCAGCCTGCGGGCCCGGCCGCCTTGGGCCGGAATGATGTAGAGCTCGCTGTCGGGCTGGAGCAGCATGAAGCTCTTGGCCTTGCAGAAGACGATCCACTTGCCGTCGGGGGAGAGCTTGGGGAAGTAGTTGCTCATCCCGTTCTGCGAGGCGCCCTGGATGGGCTCCGCTTTTCCGCCCTGGCCGCCGTTGAACGGAATCCGGTACAGGTCGTAGCGGAACGTCCGTTTCCCTTCGAGAAAATCCTTGGCGCACTCCTGGGGGACCAGGACCGTCTTGACGTCCTCCAGCCCCTCCGGCTCGTAGGCCTCGCAGCGAGCGAAGACGAGGGTTTTTCCATCCGGGCTCCAGGTGGCATTGGTCTGCACGAACCGCGGGTCGTCGGCCCCCGGCAGGGCGTGAAAAGTCTTCGCCTGCCGATCGTAGATCGCCAAAATGCCCTTAACCAGGAAGAACAATTGGGAGAACATCAGGTCCGGTCGATACACGGCCAAGGCCCGGTCCTTCACCGTCCCGACCACGTGCCTGCCGTCCGGAGAGACCTGGCAAAGCAGCCCGAATGTCGGCTCCCCGTCTTCTCGCCGATAGTCGTTCCACGTGAAGATCTTGCTCTCGTCCAGCACGATCCGTGTCTCGATCGGGGCGACTGTGTAGGAGCCCTTGTCGTTGCCGGAGTCGACTTCCATCGCCAACGTGGAACCGTCGGCCGAGAAGGAATGGCAATTCCCGCAGACCGGCAGCTTCTCCAGCACGATCGGAGGCGGCTCTTTCGAGGAGATCGGCCCGAATCGCCAGCGGATGTAGGCCGCCGGGTTCTTCACCGCCTTGAGGAACGGCAGATTCACTTCGCGGAAGAACAACGGCGCCCCGACCTCGTCTTCCGACGTGCGGATGCGGACGGAGGCCTGAGAGAGGATCTGCTCGGGGGACGCCCCGCGAACGCCTGAGACGGTCACCCGAGCTTCCTGCTCCCGCGAGCGCCCCTGGATGATCTCCCAGGCCTCGTCCGGCACGGTCCACTCCGTCCGGCGGCTGCGGAATTCCAGGGCTTTTCCGCCGTCGGAGAACCGAAAGGCAATCAGCCACGTGTCGGAGTCGGGGCTGCCGTCCTTCCAACGGAACGTGGGGGCGACGATGTCCGGCGGAAAGAGCGCCTCGTCGAGGGGGGACAGGATCTCCAGCCCGGCCGGCCGCGGATCGCCCGCGTCGGCTCGCAGCATTGCATCGCCCGAAGCGTCCGGCGCCGAAGACGGGCTGCCCTCTTGCCGGGGTTGCGAGCAGCCGACGAGCAAGATCAACGAGAGGGAGACGGCCGCAACCGACTTCGCGTCAGCAAGGGATCTCTGCATACAACCCACTTTCCCGCCTGGTTCCCGCCGCGAGGGACTGCCCGTGACCGGTTCGCCGGCCGAGTCGCTGGTCAAACCGATCAACCGGCGGGTGAAAGGGGCGGAGAAATTCTGGAACGACGGGCCGTCCGGCGAGGCGATCCTTCAACTGCGAGCCGCGGTGCTCAGCGACGGCGACCGGCTGCCTCGCTTCGTCCGCAACCGCCCAATCTCGCCATTCCCCCCAAGATCCCGCTGCCCTCCCCACGGCTCCGCAGCCTAGGAACTACAAACGTGTTCCTACGCCCGCGTCAGTCTATCGCTCCGAACTGGTCCCGCAACTCCTGGCGCTCGCATTCCATCAGGGCGTCGACGACCGGATCGAGGTTGCCGGCGATGATGCTGTCGAGCTTGTAGAGCGTCAGGTTGATGCGGTGGTCGGTCACGCGGTTCTGGGGGAAGTTGTAGGTGCGGATCCTCTGACTGCGGTCGCCCGAGCCAATCTTGCTCTTCCGCTCGTCGGCCCGTTTCTTTTCCTCTTCCAGGCGTTTGCGCTCGTAGAGCCGGGTTTTCAGCACGCGGAGGGCTTTGGCGCGGTTCTTGTGCTGGCTCTTTTCGTCCTGAATGCTGACGACGATCCCGGTTTCCAGGTGGGTCAGTCGGATGGCCGAGGCGGTCTTGTTGACGTGCTGTCCGCCCGGTCCACTGGCGTGGAAGATATCCTCGCGATAGTCGTCGGGCCTCAGGTTGATCTCCACGTCTTCCGGCTCCGCCATCACGGCGACGGTGGCCGCCGAGGTATGGATTCGGCCCTGGGCCTCGGTTTCCGGGACGCGTTGGACGCGGTGTCCGCCGCTTTCGAACTGGAGTAGACGATAGACTCCCTCGCCTTGCAGCCCCAGCACGATCTCCTTGAAGCCGCCGAGCTCGGTGGGGCTTGCGCTGAGGATCTCCACCTTCCACCGTTTGTCTTCGGCGTAGTGGCGGTACATTTCGTAGAGGTCGCGGGCGAAGAGGGCCGCCTCGTCGCCGCCGGTTCCGGCCCGGATCTCCAGCACGCAGCGGGCGCGGTTGGCGTCCTCGCCGCCGACGGTCATGTCCAATAGATCGTTCCAGATCGCCTCCCGGTCCTCTTTCAGGGCCGGTAGCTCGGCCTCGGCCAGCTCCCGCAGCTCCCGGTCCGATCCCTCGATCATCTCCAAGGCGTCGACGATCTGGGCATTGAGCTCCTTGAAGCGTCGATACTTGGCCGACAGCCTGGCCAGGGAGCCGTGCTCTCGGGCGACCGCCGCGATCCGCTCGGGCGAAGTGAGCACCTCGGGGTCGACGAGCTGTTTTTCCAGCTCCGCGAAACGGCGGAGCTTTTCCTCAAGCATCTTGCGCATGGTCATTCACCGTCGCCGGGACGGTTCGCGGTGAGCCGACGGACGTCGCCGGGAAGCAGGCGGACCGGTTTCGGCCGCTTGGGAACGGGTGAAGCGGCAGCGGACCGCCCCTACCCCTCCTCCGGTTCTGCTGCGGAAGCCTTCTTCTTGCCTCGCCTCAAGCTGGCGTAGCCGGTCGCGGCAAACTTGCTCCGGAACCGCTCGATGCGGCCCGCCGTGTCGACGTACTTCAGCTTGCCGGTGTAGAAGGGATGGCAGAGGTTGCAGATGTCGACCTTCAACTCCGCCTGACTGCTGCGGGTGGTGAAGGAGTTGCCGCAGCCGCACGTCACCTTGGTCTCCACGTATTTGGGATGGATTCCCTGTTTCATCTTGCGGTTCCTTGCCTTCAGTCGGGCAGCACCAAGGGGGTGTCTGATGAATCTCCCGGGAAAAGGGTGAAGCTCATCATTTTATCGGCCGTTCCCCCGGGTAACAAGGGGACCGCAGGCATGGGTGGAGGCGGGGGCGGAACGCGGCCATCACGGGCGTGCCCAGCCCATTTCCCCATACGAAACCCACGCCAGAGGGGTTCTACTGCTCGTCGGAGGCGGCGGCTGGGGATTCCGGCGAATCGGTGCGGGGGCCTTCGGCCGTCTTGCCTGGCAGTTCGCCGCTCGCTTTGGGCGTCGGCTGCTTTGTGCCCTCGTCCGCCGGTGGCTTGGTGGCGTCGGCTGCCGGGCTTTTGACCTTGTCGGTGGGCGGCTGTCCGGTGCTTTCGGAGGTATCGCTGGGCTGGAGCCAGCGGGCGCGGAGGAGGTTGCCGTGTCGGGCGGGCGAATCGGCGTCGGAGCGGTACGCCTCGACCGCCTTAGCGATCTGCCCGTCCGCCTCGTAGACCCGGCCGAGGTTGTACTTCGCGCCGGGCGTCCAGGGGCCGTTGGGAAACGGCTCCAACGTCCGCGTGGCGAGCCAGTCGATGGCGGCCTCGGTGTTGCCCTGATGGGCAGCGATCAGGCCGAGCCAATAGCTGGCGTCCATCTTGGCCCACGTCAGCACCGCCCTCAAGTTCGGATCGATTTCCGGAGATTGCAGGTCGCGATTGGGGAGCCGGGCCCTGGCGTAGTAGTACGTGGCACTCTGCTCGCCGGTGAACTGGCCCTGGAAATGAAGCAGGCGACCTCGCCACAGAGCGGGCCCAAACGTCCGATCTTGGTCGGAGCCGGTTTGCCCGCCCTCTTCGGCCTCCCGATCGGCTTGTTCTCGCGCCTCAATGGTCCACCAGTCCGCGCCGTCGGGCACTTCCTTCGGCTTCTTCTGGACCACTTCGCTGACGTCGAAGGGAACGCGGAAACGGATGATCCGGCTCCCGAGCCACTGGAGCCGCTCGGGCCCGATTTGGCGCTCCTGCTGGAGGGTTTGATACGGCAGCTCCCACAGCCGCGCATCGACCACGTGCTCGCAGGCCCGGAACCGTTCGGCTTGGGCCGCGGCGTCCGTGGTCAAGACCATCCTCTCGTCGCCGGCCAGTTGGCTTTCCACCAGCTTCATCCGTCGCGAGAGATAGGCGGGCGAGGCCTCCACGAGCGCCACCACGCGCTCGACCTGCGAAGCGCTCACGGGGTAGCGACGCCCATCTACGTCCAACTGTCGCAACAGGGCGTCGTCCGCGGCGACTTGAGTCAGCGTGGCGGGCCGAATCTCCAGGCGCCCGGCTTCATCCTGCTTCACTCCGTCGGGCGCCGGGATCGGCACTCCGAGGGTCGGCTCGAACAGATACAGCTCGCCTTGGCTGAGGACCGCCACGACCCAAGCCTGGGTCTGCCTGGCGTCCGGATCGTCCGGATCGACCAGCGCGAGCAAGGCCGCGTCGATCCCCTGTTGACGGGCAAGAAGGATGAACAACCAGGCCCGGTCCGCCGGGACGCCTGACCCCAGCAGGAGTGTCTCCCAAGGGTGCTTCAGGAGCAGAACGGGTCGGCCGGAGGCGTCGGCCACCACGACGGGCTCGATCTGCACGTTGCGGACGGTCCAGTCGAACAACCGCTGGGCCACGCTCAACTCGTCGACCGCGTCGCCTCGGGCCCAATTCGATACGTCCCGCAGCCAAGCCACTTCCTGAAACGCGTACGCGTCGGCGTTGGGAAACTCCAGTTGATCGAGCGCTGGTACCTCAGAAAGCTCGCCAAGCGGCTTGGGCAAAGTAGCCACCAGGGGATCCACCTGCCAGTCAGCGCCCGACTGTTGGCCCTGCACCCACTGATCAAGCCGGCCCACGGCGTGTTGGAGCCATTCGGGGCTGTCGTACCGCGGATAGTTGGAAATGCTCGCGATCGCCTCGTCGAACAGCTTCTGCTGCATGCGCACGTCCTCGGGGCCTGTTGGCCGTCGGGCGCGCTGGGACGACACGGGCCGGCGGCAGCTCAGCTCCATCGGGAGTGCGGCTGCCAAGAGCAGCAGAAGAAGCGGCCCCGCCACGTGTTGGACTGCGCTCGGCGCAGGTCTCCTGACCTCGCCGCCGTCGTGCGGGGTCGGGAGACCCACGCACAGCGCGGTGTGGGCGCCGTCGTGCGGGGTCGGGAGACCCACGCACAGCGCGGAGTGGGCACGATCGTTCACGGAAGATTCTCCACGGTTTGACGAATGGCGACGAGTCGCGCGAGCAGGCCCGGCATTTCGTCCAAGGGTACCATATTGGCGGCGTCGCTGGGGCTGGTTTCCGGCTGCGGGTGGGTCTCGAAAAAGAGTCCGTCGACGCCGATGGCGACCGCCGCCCGAGCCAGCGGCTCGACCATCCGCCGGTTTCCGCCGGTGACGGCCCCGAGTCCGCCCGGTTCCTGCACGCTGTGGGTCGCGTCGAAGACCACCGGCGCGCCCAGCGCCTGCATCTCGGGGATGCTCCGCATGTCGTTGACCAGTCGGCCGTAGCCGAAGAACGTCCCCCGCTCACAAAGCAGGACGTGCCCACACCCGGCGGCTTCGAGCTTGCCCAGCACGTGTTTCATGTCCGACGGCGCCAGGAACTGCCCCTTCTTGACGTTCACCGGACGCCCCGTCTTGGCCGCGGCCACGAGCAGGTCGGTCTGCCGGGCCAGGAACGCCGGAATCTGCAACAGGTCGCAGACTTCCGATACGGGCGCGGCCTGCCGGGGCTCGTGAATGTCGGTCGTCACGGGCAATCCGGTCGATTGCTTCACGCGACGGAGGATGGCCATTCCCGCCTCGAGCCCCGGCCCGCGATACGACTCGATGCTGGTGCGATTCGCCTTGTCGAACGACGCCTTGAAGACCACCTGGATCGGCAACTCCCCGGCGATCTGCTCGAGACGCTCGGCGATCCGAAGCGAAGTGGCTTCGTCTTCGATCACGCAGGGACCGGCGATCACCAACAGCGGTTGGCCGGTGCCGCACCGGTACGGGCCGATCGTGGCGGGGTTCTCGGGCACGGAAACGGGGTCCTCGGAGTCTTCCGTCAGAACCGTGGGGGCTTCTACTCTCCCGCCGGAACGACCAGGGTTGCGCGACTCGGCAGCACTTCCACGTCCACCGGCAGCACACCGCCCGGGTCGCCGTCCAACTGGTACACCACCGGCTCTTCGGAGGTAATGCGAAGCCGCCGTGCCTGACGCATCATGCAGTCGCTCATCCGTCGGTGCCACCCGCCGAACTGCACGGCGGCCGTGTACCGCAATCCATGAAACAGCGATCCGCGACGAAACGTACAAACGTCCAACAGCCCGTCCGTGGGAACGGCTTCCGGCGCCACGCGCAGCCCCCAGCCGTAACGCGGCAGGTTGCAGACGAATACCCAACGGGCGGTTAGCGGAGACGGTCGGTCTTCCGCTGCTTGCTCGCCAGGCTGGTCGCAGTATACCTGGATTTCGGGATACCCATAACTACGAATCGACTCCAGGATCGGTTTCGTGTAACTGGCGTACCCGATGTGGGCGCCGCGGGGGTTGGCCTCGCGGTGCGAGTGCACGCGCCCGACCACGTCGGCATCGAACCCGCAGCCGACCATGACCAGAAACAAGCGTCCCGCGGCCCTGCCGGCATCGATCCGGAGCAGCTTGCCGTCGGCGATCGTCTGGCAGAGCTTCTCCGGGTTGCCGCTGAGCTGGAAGTGTTTGGACAACAGGTTGGCTGTGCCCGCGGCGAGAAGCGTCAGGGGAACCCCCTCATTGGTGCGATTGGCCAGCTCGGCGGCCGTGCCATCCCCCCCTATTCCGACTAGGGCCCGCAACTGCCCCTCCGCATGCAGGCGGTTGGCCTCGGCGGAGACTTCCGCCAGGTCCGTGTAGACATCGACCTGAAAGCCGCGTTGGCCGAGCAGGTCCACCAATTGATCGACGCGACGCGCAGCCGACCTCCGCCCGGCTTTCGGATTGACCGAAATCAGCACGTGGTCTGCGTCGGGCGGCAACGAAGCCGTATCCTGCATCCGAGGACTCCTGGAAAGCGAACATTCATCGAGCCGGGCACCGGCAGGCACCTCAACACGACGCCCCGGCGCCGCAACGCCGGCGGGCATGTTCGGCGTATGTCGGTGGCGCAAGCCCTTGCGCCACAGATATTTACGCGCGAGCAACGCGACGCGTTCAGGTGAAACGTTCCCTCGCCAGAGCGGGGGAACGAGGGGCAACGGACGGGTTCGACGAACGCTTGCCCCGAAAGCCGCGTACCTCGTTAGACGGCAACAGTATAAGCGATTGGCTCGAGCCCTCAAAACACCCCCCGGCGAGTTCGCAGAAACCACCCGGATAGGGGTGCCAATCCCTCGGCCCGGAGAACTGGACCAGGGTGGAGCGCCAAATCAGATCAGGTGGCGCAGATCGATACATTTCGACCGAAGGCCGAGGTGCTCACGAGCAAGGCCTGGCGAAGGCCCGCCGTGCGCGCAAATGATTGTCGAGAAAGGGGTTTCCTGCTGAGAGCCGGCTTGCCGCCGTGAATGGTCTGGAATGGCACGTATTGTGCTTTCCGCGAACATGGGACAACCCGTCGTTTTCGCGTAAGCTGGCCCGTGGGGCCTCTGACGCACAAAAGACTGTGCGGTTACCTTGCCCTTGCCGCCCGGTCAAGTCGCTACGTATTGCGGCTCGTCAGAGGCCCCCTTTTTTTTGCGCGACCGAAGAGCCCCCTCTTGCGGGTGGTTATTCCACAGGCCGCCAGCGAGTCTCGCGGGACGGTCAGTCTCCCCAGTAGTAGGGCCCTGAAGCTGCAAGCCTCCGGCGTCTTCCGGAATGGTTCGCCTCTCACTCGTCCACAGCCCCGGTAAGCTACACTTGCCTCGGGTAACGCTCCCACCCAAAGACGGGGGCTCGCGCGCGAATGACGGGGGATCCATCCGACGATGGCCGAACAAGCAAGACCCGATCAAGCGGCGGCCGAGGAGGCAACGGAGAAGCAGCCGGTCGGGCAGAAGCCGGTTGGGCTCTTCGGGCGCCTGCTGACCCGGAAGTGGTTGCTCATTCTGCTGGCGCTGTCAGTTGTCGGACACGTGATCGGCCTCACGTACTCCCAGTTGAGGGCGACGCGGCCCGCGGGCGGGTTCGGCCCGGAAGTGTCGCTCGGCGTGTTTCGCTTCGTGGCCGAGCCGGAGGAAGGGGGAGGGATTGTCAGTGCGGAGTTTCGTTTGCACATCGCGCTGTTGAGTCAAGTCGAGGCCCGAGCGCGACAGGAGATCTCGGGGAAACGGCTCCGCGTCCAGCAGTCGGTCGAAGAGCTCGTGCGCCGGGCCCATGGCGGTGACTTCGACGATCCGCTCTTGGCCGGGCTGAAGCAACAGCTCCAAGAGCAAATCAACGAGACGCTGGGCATCCGCGTGATCGACGACGTGATCATCACCGAGCTCAAACTGGAGCGCAGAGAGGGCCCGGGCGAGACGACGACCGAGATGGCCAAATCCCTACCCTGGACCGAGACTCCCAGGCGGAAGCCTCCGGACGCCGAGCGTCAAGGACTTGATCTTGCGGGGCAGTAGCCCGGGCTTCCCGACGGTGAGGTTGCGGGGGCACAGACAAGATGGCTGTCTTGCGCCGCCGTACTATCGCTTGCCCCGAAGGCCCAGGATCAGCTCCACCTCGCCCACCGGACTGCCAACGCGGCGGGCGATCTCGGCCGCGTCGAACCCGTAGTCGGCCAGTAGATAAATCTCTTCGTAGCGCTCGTCCGCGGGACGTCGCTGTTTGCCGGCCTCCGGAGCGACTTCGCGGGCGACGGAGACTCGATCCGCGGCACCTGCCGATTTCAGCGCCTCGGCCTGGTCGGTCGGCGGGGAGGGAAGCGGGTCCAGCTTGTCCGACGTGTTGGACAGTCGGCCGGTTAACGCTTCCGCAGCAGGGCTCTGGTCGGGCGCTCCCGGGGCCGATGCCAGTGCCGCCTCCAACCGGCCCGCGGCACGGTCCGCCTCGCCGATCAGGTGGGCAAGCGCGGCCATCTTGCTGTCCAATTGGCCGGACAAGTCCCGGGCGGTCTCGTGCATTTGGACTTCCCAGCGGATCACGTCGTCGGGGGCATCCAGCGGAGGTCCCTTGGCGTGCGGCTGTCGGCGGGAGGTGCGGGCCGGCGGCGACCAGCCTTTCTCCTGCCGGGCCAGGTAGCGGTGCGACCGCCAAAGGAGCCATCCGATCGTCATCGTCAGGGCGATCAGGGCGAAGAGCGTGGAAAACTCGATTCGAGCGAACAAGCCCACGGGGGCGACTCCTTTCATCGATTGGGCTGATCGCCCCCGATTCCAAGTTCCTCCGGGTCAAACGCCTTCTGGGCCGCTTCGTAGACGACCCGGAGTGGAACCCGGTGCTCCGTGGCGGCTCGCCGGCACGACTCGAACTCCGGGGCGAAGCGGAGCGAGCCTCCGCGGACCTCGCCCAACGTGCCTTCGATCGGCCCCCACTCCGTGGCGACCCGATGCGCGCGGCGGACCAGCACGTTTCGGCTCACCGGCCAGCGACGCACGCCGAGCGTGGTGGTCTCCTCGAAGAGAACCGCCTCGATCGACTCGACGTCGCTTGCCCGACACAGGACCGAGAGCTTCACGGCCGGCCGGTTCTTCTTCATCTGGATGGCCGTGGCGTAGACGTCCAGGGCGCCGGCCTCCCAGAGCCGGGTGGTCGCGTAGCCGATCAGTTCGCCGGTGATGTCGTCGAGGTTGGTCTCCAGGACCCAAACCTGCTCGGCGCCGTGGCCTTCGGCCGCTTCGCCTACCAGGAGGCGCAACAGGTTCGGCTGCTCCTCCACTTCGCGCCCGCCCGCGCCGTAGCCGATCTCGGCGATCGTCATCGCCGGGCGCGACCCGAAGCGGGCGGCCAGGGTGGTGACGATCGCGGCCCCGGTGGGCGTGGTCAGCTCGTGCGGGATCGACGACTCGGCCAAAGGCACTCCTTTGAGCAGCTCGGCGGTGGCCGGGGCCGGGATGCTGCACACGCCATGGGCGATCTTGACCGTGCCGGTGCCCGTCGGAATCGGTGAAGCAACGACGAGGTCGACGCCCAAAAGGTCCCAGCCGACCGCGGCCGCCACGACGTCGGCGATCGAATCGGCCGCCCCCACCTCGTGGAAGTGGACCTTCTCGACGGTCGTGCCGTGCACTCGGGCCTCGGCTTCGGCCAGTCGGGTGAAGATCCGTCGGGCCAGGTCCTTTTGCGAGTCGGTGAGCCGGCCCGCGTCGATCATCCGGAGGATCTGGGAGAGATGCCGATGGGCGTGTTCCGGCTCGTACTCGACGGTGACCTGCGTGGCCCGAAATCCCTGCTTCCTAACTTCCCGGGCGACCAGTCGGCACCCGGGCAGGCCGAGCGACTCCACCGCGGCGTTCAAGGCGGCCAGATCGACGCCTGCGTCGACCAGCGCGCCCAGCGTCATGTCGCCGCTGATGCCGGAAAAGCAGTCGAGGTAGGCTAGTCTCATGGTCGCTTGGCTCGATTCAGGGGGGGGCCGCTCTGCCGGATGATGCCGTCCACGATCGTTGGGTCGGAGGGGCCGAACCCGGCAGGCGGGGGGAATTCTACGCTGGAGGTGGCCCATCGCAAGGCCAATTCCCCCAAACGTCCCCATTGGACATTCTGCCACGTTTAGCCCCCCGAATCGAGGGCCCAATCGCGAGCTTGACCCGTCGGCCGCGGTTCGCTACAGTACCGCGTCGCTTTTTCAGCCTGTCCCAATGCCCTCATCGAAAGGCAAGGAAGCTCCGATGGGCTTGGTCCTCGAACGGATGCACAAGGAAGGGCCGCCAACCGTTTGGCACGGAATGCCCCCACGAATGAGGGTTCTGTACATCACCAACCGCCGGCGAACCGGGGGTTGGCTCGCCGAGGCCTTTGCCGGCGACAGTGCTTCGGACATCGAGCTGGAAGAGGCCCTCGGCAGCGTGGCGGGGTTGGCCCGGCTCCGCGACGAGACCTTCAATGCCGTGCTGGTGAGCCATGAGCCCGGTGAGCTCGACGCGACGGACCTGATCGAAGGGTATCGGGCCGGGGGCGCCGACGAGCCGATCGTCGTCTTGGGCACCCAAAGCGAGCAGGAAATGGCCGCCCTCTGCTACGAGGTCGGGGCCGATGCCTACGTCTGCGCCAATACCACCACCACGCGGAACCTGATCTGGGTCGTCGCCCGGGCGGTTCAGCGGTGTCAACTCATCCGGGAAAACCGCCGGCTCAACCAGGCCGAGCGGCAACGGCTCCAGCGGGAGCACGACGAAGCCCAGCGACTGCTCGGGCAGCAACGGGCGTTGATCCTCGACCTGGAATCGAACGGCCAGGGCGACCGACCCGCCGGCTCTCCGTCCGCGTCGGACCCACGGCGCTCGGACCAACGGCAGGACGAGGCCGCTGGGCCTCTGCCATCCGCGGATTGCCCCCCGACGGTCCCGGTGCCCGTCAACTTGCCCGAGGAACTCGTCCGCCACTATCGCGAGCTACTGCGGACGTACGTGATCATGGGGTCGGGCAATCTGAGTTGCGAGCTGAGGCAATTGGCCGATCTCTTGGCCACCGCCGGGATCAGCGCCAGACAGACCATGCAACTGCACGTGCACGTGCTCTCGGAGCTGATCCACGGCCTGGGCAACCGCAGCACGCGACACGTGATGACCCGCGCCGATCTGTTGGTGCTGGAGATCATGGTCCACTTGGCGGAGAGCTATCGGGTGCGCTACTCCGAGCGGGCCCATCCCCCGATGCAGCAGATGCTGCCCGGCTTCGACAAGGCCATCCCCACGGCGTTCTGAGGGGATCGTCGGCAGCGCTTGACGCCGTATCGGGATTCCGCTAGAGGTGACGGTTACTCCGTTTCGGTTCTCACACGAGTTGCACCAGAAAAGGTGACAGCCACCAAATTTGGGTAATCCACGTATTCTGCCAGGCACGATCTTCCCCACCTTCGCCAGATTTGGTGGCTGTCACCTTTTCTTTTTGCTGCCGACTGCCCATTGCCATGACCGACACAGAGACCACGCTGGCCGACTTGCGCCGGCTCGTCGACCGGTTCGTCGACGAGCGCGACTGGCATCAATTCCACACGCCGAAGAACCTGGCGATGTCGCTGGCCGTCGAGGCGGCCGAGCTGATGGAGCACTTCCAATGGCTCACCGCCGAGCAGTCTCGGGCGGTCGCTGACGAGAAGGACAAGCTGGCGGCGGTTGGCGAGGAATTGGCCGACGTCTTTTGCTACGTGCTGGCCATGGCCAACGAGCTCGGGCTCGATCTGTCGACGGCACTTCGCCAGAAGATGCGCGCGAACGAAAAGAAGTACCCGGCCCCGGAGTACCGCGGCCGTTTCGGCCCCGACGATCCGGGGCCCGAGGCCGGGC
>DATKZH010000613.1:0-3382 GCA_035528065.1 Thermoguttaceae bacterium
GGCCAACGGCACAGATGGTTTGCAGGCACCGGCCCTTCTGAGTTCCGTACTCGAAGGTCTTGTCCACCATGGACGGCATGGACCCGTAGGCGTGGACAGCGGCGCCAGCGCCGCAGAACAGGGCGCGGTAGGCCGTGGTGCCGCTCTTTGTCACGTCGCCGGTGTCGAACGTGTTGGCGGTGAGACTTTCGCCGGCGCCCGTACCGGTCCTGGAAGCTACTCGCGGGTACTCGAACAGGGCCACGTCGTTGTAGATGCCGAGGGAGTGCCGGAAAATCGGATTCTCCGGCCCGCGGGCAGCGGCGTTCATCTGGGCTTCCTTCCAGGTGATGTTGACGCTGCCCCCGGCGTCGTACCGCAGGTCGCGGACCTGTTTGGGATGCAGGAAGGCGTAGTACATCTCCCTGCCACCCACGACGATGGGCGGGAGAGTGGGCCCGCTGGAGTCGTCCATCGCCTTCCGCCTGGCCTCGTCGATCATCTCGAACGACATGTACTCGGCCGCATCGAGGGCCGCGTCGGTCGTCCTGAACGTGGTGGTGCCTGCCTTGGTGCCGCCGACCAGCTTGCGGCTGGGGGCCGTGCCGGTGACGATCTGGACCGTTCCGCCGTCATCGACCATGCTGATGCCGGCCATCGCGTTGTAGGTCGCCAGATCGAGCGCCTTGGCCCACCACAGACCCAGCCTTGCCGACATCGAATCGGACACGCTGAACGCCGGCTGCTTCTCCATCAGCTTGCCGATGGTTCGGACGGCGTGCGCCCATTCGTACAGGGTAATGGCCCACGAATAGTCCGTCATCGCCTCCTCGTTGCCCTCCAGGGTGCGGACAGTGTTCTGCCCGCTTCCGCCCTGTGCGGCGGTCGCTTTCTGGACGCGACCGTTGCCGCTCAAGGGAGCCAGCATCGGGAAAGTGATGGTGTCGCCCAGGGCTCGGCTCAGGTCCATCTTGACCTGAACGAGGGCGTTAGAGTCCGACATGACGGTCTCGACCTTATCGCCAATCGCCGGGTCGAACGCCTTGCCCCATGAGCCGATGAACTTGGAGAAGTACATCTTGCCCAGGCCGTACTTGAAGAACTGCCTGGACCACTGTTTTACGACCAGATTGGTCGTGATTGAACTGAGTGCCATGATAACTGCCTTTCCGCCGCCTCACGCTACGGGGCGTTGAGGTCGGCGATCAATTCGCTGATGTCGGCGGGTTCGCCGCCGGTTTCGGGAGACCGGCCCTTTGCCAGCCTCTCCGCTTCGGCGCCGGCCTTGACCGTCGTTGCCTTGGCCAGCGCCTGCTTCGCCTCCGGCAACCGTGCCGTGGCGTACTCCCAGACGGCCCTTACGGGGTCCGGTTCGGAGAGCAGTTCTTGCAAGAGGACGGGCCGGGAAGCCTTGAGGGTTTCGACGGCCTTGTTGACGATGAGGGCGGTGTTGACGCCGGCGGGGATGCTCCCGGCCTTCTGCTCGGCCGCCAGTGCCGCCAGCCCGGTCGCCATGACTTGCTGGCGCTCGGTTCTGTCGGTGCGGCTGATCCGCTCGGCTACGGGCTTGAGGGCCTTGGCGACTTCCGCCGCAACCGCCTTGCGGAAATGCCCAATCTCGACAAGATCATCCTCGGCCATCCCGGCAAACGGATCATCCGCCGGGGCCTCTTCGGCCTCGGCCGGCGGCTCCGCCGGGGCTTCCACTTTGGGCTTGTTGACCTTGAGGGCGCGGTTCTCTTCCCGCAACCGCTTGTTCTCGGCCCATAGGCCCTGACCGGGCTTGGTTTGCAGAACATCATCCCGCGTCAGTTCGGCAAGCTGGGCCGCCAGGTCGGTAGGGGACTGCTCCTCTTCCGGCTTGGCTTCGGACTCCTTGGGGACCGGCGTTTCCGCCGCCTCGGGGGCGTCCTGCGGAGTTTCCTCCACCGGCGCATCCTCAACGATGGACTCACCAAGTCCTGCGGTAGTGGCCATATCAACTGCCGTGTCAATCGCGTCGTTCATGTCCATACTCTCTGCCATTGCTGCTCTCCAGTCGCCGCTTACGGGGCGGCGTGCCCGAACGGCCGATATCGCCCGGCCGAAGCGAACGCGGCTAACGCTGCCGCGAAGCGAAGTTTTAGTATGGCTGCCCGCCGGACGCGGCCATTACCGCGCCCTTGCGGGTGCCTTGGTTTCCTTGTCCGCCGGGAAGCTCCGGCTGAACCACCTGCAACGGGGCTGCCCTAATCATGTCCGCAATGCGCTTCGCTCCTGGGAAACTTGACAATTCGATAACCTGTATGGCGAGTTCCCGCATGGCTTCCGGGGGAGCAACCAAACCGCTCTTGGCGAAGATCCCCATTACCTTCTCGATCTCTTCGAGTTGAACGTCGGTCCATGTGCTCGTCGTCTTGGACGGGACCGCCTTGACCGCATACGAGCCGGTGTCCCATCGGTTCATCACCTCGACTACGCCGCCCATGCCGCCCAGGGCGTCGATAATGTCCTGATCGACAACCGCCTGAATCTCCTCGGGGCTGTAAATCCCATTGTGGCGTATGATTTCCCATAAGGATTCGCCCATGATCGACTGACTGCGGAAGAAGTTGCCCATCACGGGGGCCAACACCTTCAAGCCCGCCTCCTGCTGAATCAGCCGGGCACGGCCGCTCTCGACACGCTCCGTCGGCGTGCCCATCAGGTTCGGATTCGCCCCGCTGATCTCCTGAATGTCCGCCGCGTTCTGCTCCGAAAGCTGAGCGTGCGCCGGCGAAAGCCCGCCCGGCTCGATCCGCACGATATTTCCGCCAAAGTCCTTCTTGTTCAGTAAAATACCGGGGGTTGATCCGTACTCTTTGATCGTCTGCTCGCCCTTTGGCGAGGTGCCGTCACCGATCCATCCGGGATTCCCGTTCAGGTTCGCATCGTGGAGAAGATTGGACCGGCTCTTGTTCAATTCCTCCTGGGGGCCGATCAGGTTGTCTACCACGCCAAACGAATCGCCGTGCAGCCAGTAGGGGGCAAACCGGGTGTATGGGAACGACTTGCAGCCGTTCAGGGGGTCGGCCTCGCGCCTCAGCAGCAAGTCGCCGACCATCACGGCAATGTTTAGGGTGCAGACGACTACAACCTGTTGCGCTATATCGACGCTGACTTCTGGCCGCTGAGCCATGAAGGAATGTAGGCTGTCTTGGTCTGCCCCAGATCGTATCGCCGTGGAAATCGACCGACCATCGGGCAAGTTGAGCGTCACCATGCGGACAGGCTTGTACTCTTTCCACCATGCCTCACGCACGACCACGCCGGCCATTTCGCCATCGCCGCCCAAATTGCTTGATCCGCCCTGAATATCATTCAGGAACGCGATCAGCCCGGCCAGCGAATTGCCCGTATCATCCCCGATAGGCTGGAACCAGTC
>DATKZH010000614.1:0-18112 GCA_035528065.1 Thermoguttaceae bacterium
GGTGACGGGGTGACAAGGTGACCGGGTGACAGGGTGACGGGGTGACAGGGTGACAGGGTGACAGGGTGACGGGGTGACAAGGTGACGGGGTGACAGGGTGACGGGGTGACAAGGTGACGGGGTGACAGGGTGACGGGGTGACGGGGTGACAGGGTGAAGACGTGACAAGGTGACCGGATCGTTCGATGACAACGTCACAGGGTAGCGAGGCGGCAACGTGACAAGGTGGCGACGAGCCTTCACCCTTTCACCCCGTCACCTTGTCACCCTGTCATCCCTTCACCCCGTCACGGCCGCGAAGCTGCCGCCCGTAGGAGACCAACCGGCCGCCATCCCAAATCGGAGGGGGATCGCTGATGTCGCGTGAGGGGAGCACGGCGGGCACTTTCGGCCAAAGTGACTTCCTCGTACCGGGGACTTGTTTCACGATACGTCCTCGGACGGGTCCGCATGCCAACGCGGAGGCGGCATCCGTCGACCGGAACCCGGCTCTGCGCGACCACTATCTCTCCGCGGCGCTGGCCGAGATCCCGCGGCTGCTGGGGGCCATCGATCGCAACCCGTACCGGGCCACGTACGGTTGTCTCGACCGCCAGTATTGGCACTACCGAACCAGCAGCTTCCCCTCGGAAATGTATCAGGAAGGCGTCTTGCCCTTGGCGCTGGTCTACGCGACGGAGCTGCCCGGAAATCGCTGGTATGCCAACCGGCGCGTGCGAGAGCTGGCCACGGCGGGCATCCGGTTCGCCGCCCGGGCGAGCCACCCCGACGGCTCCTGCGACGACTACTATCCGTTTGAGCGGGCGTTGGGGGCCGCCGTCTTCTCGCTCCAGGCCACCGCCCGCGCCTACCAGATCCTGGAACTCGACGATCCGGAGCTTGTCGCCTGGTTCCGGCGCCGGGCGGACTGGGTGGTCGACCACGGCGAATCGGGGCACCTGTCCAACCATCACGCGCTGGCCGCCCTGGGACTCCTGCGCGTCGCGCAGATCACCGGAGAGCAGCGATTCCGCCAAGCGGCCGACGCGCGAATCGATCGCCTGCTCGCCTGGCAGAGCGAGGAAGGGTGGTTCGAGGAGTACGGCGGGGCCGATCCGGGCTACCAGACGGCCACCATCGACTGCCTGGCCAAGGTTCGACGAATCACGGGCGACGGGCGCCTGGACGAGCCCCTGCGACGTGCCGTGGCGTTCGCTCGGCTGTTCCTCCATCCGGACAACAGCTTCGCCGGCGAGTACGGCAGCCGCGGCACGTACCATTTCTATTCCCATGGGATGGAGCTTCTGGCCGCCCGGAGCCCCGAGGCCGCCGACCTGGCGGACGGGTTCCTCAAGAGCCTCCGCTCGGGCAGCCACGCCTACTTCAGCGACGACCGGATGGTCGCCCACCGGCCGGCGAACCTGATCGAAGCGTATCTCGACTGGTCGCCCGTTCGCCCCGCGGATCGACCGGCGCCGGAAGCCGAGTCGATCGAGTATCTGCGTCACGCCGGGTTGCTGGTGCGTCGGGGCCGCGGGCTACACACGGTCGTCTCCGCCGCCCGAGGCGGGGTGTTCAAACACTTCGCCCCCGGGAGGCCGGCGATCACCGACGCCGGCTTGATCGTCGAGACGAGCGACGGTCGGGTCGCCGCATCGCAGTGGCACGATCCCGCGCGTGGCGTCCTATTCGCCCCCGGCCAAGATGATGAGGAATTAGGGATCAGCGAGAAACGAGCCCCCTCATCCCTCAACCCTCAACCCTCAACCCTCAACCCTCAACCCTCATCCCTCAACCCTCAACCCTCATCCCTCAACCCTCAACCTTCCCTCCGTGTCAGCGGCCCCCTTCACTGGAGCCGATTGGAAACGGCCACGCCGTTGAAGCAGGCACTCCTCCACGTGGGCATGTGCTCGATCGGCCGCTTCTGCCGAACGCTGGTTCGACGACTCTTGCAGCGTCGCCTGATCACCGGCCGGCGCGAGTGCCCCATTCGTCTCACCCGATCGTTCGAGTTCTTGCCCGAGTCCGGCGCCGAAGACGGCCCGAGCTTGCGGATCGAGGACACGATCGAGCTCACGAGCCCCGAGATCCGCGTCCGGCGGATGGCTTTTGGCACCGATCACCAAGCCGCCTACGTGGCCGCCTCCGGCGTGTACCAGGAGGGCGTGCTGGCGCCGTGGGTCGATCTGGCCCGATACGTCGACCAGCTCAACGCGCGGCGACGCGTGACCATCGCGCGCGAGATCTAACGAAGAGCGCTCAGGGGTCATCGGGCCCGATGAGCCGATACACGCAGAAGCCATTGCCCCGGACCACGGGCGCGTAGGCTTCGATGCGCGGTTCGCTTACGCCGCGATCATCGGAGCCGGTCACGACCAGGTGCCGCGCGCCTTGACGACGACAT
Organism: Thermoguttaceae bacterium; assembly: GCA_035528065.1. Lineage (GTDB taxonomy): Bacteria > Planctomycetota > Planctomycetia > Pirellulales > Thermoguttaceae > DATKZH01. The sequence continues at coordinate 2,387 of DATKZH010000614.1, forward strand.
TCCTCCAGCACGGCGTCCAAATCGGGCGTATCCGGCGGCACGGCCCAGCCAGGGCGATTGCAGTAGTACACCAGGTCGATCGTGGTGCCGTGCATCGTGACCACCGGTTCCTCTTCAGGGGTCAATCCCTGCACGGCTCGTCCGGCGGCTACCACGGCGCGATCCTCTTGGGGCGTGACGAACGCCGGCTTCACGGCATATCGCATCGAGAGGACCAGCGCGACCAGCAACAGGCCCGCGGTGGCCGCGCGTCCCGGCCGCAGCCGTTCCCACACCACCTGCCACCCCAGCCCGGCCACCACGCAAAGCGGCGGCAGCACGGCCATGCAGTAGTAGTTCATGTCGTAGAACTTCCGCGGCAGGGCCGCCATGAGGATCACCATGGCCACAAGCCAGGCTGCGTGCCGGCGCCACGCCCGATCCGTGAAGCCGATGAGAAGCAGCACGAACCCCAGCGGGGTGAGGATCACGCCGGTCAGGTCGTCGAGAAGCCGCCGGTAGAAGTCCGGCGTGCGAAGCAGCGGATCGGGCGGGCGGTACGCCTCGGCGTTGCCCTGAAGGCAGGAGTAGACGTGCGGGGCGTGAGGACTGCCGGGAGCCGCCGTCCGTATGGCGTGGACACACCACAGGGCGACCGGCAACACGGCCAGTGCCGCCGCGAGCGCCGCCAGGGCGCACCGTGAGCGCCGCGCGCGGCCCTCCGGCGACGGTCGGCCGGCCAGCCGATCGCCGAAGGCGACCATCACCCCCAGCGGCAGCAGCAACACCACCAGGTAAACCTTGGTCAGCAGCAGAAGCGCCAGCGAGAGACACGCCACGAGAAGCCAGGCCGATCGCCCGCCTTCGAGCCAACGATCGACCGCGTGGAACGAGGCAATGCTGAAAAAGACGATCGACGCGTCGAGCATGAAGCTCTGCCCATAGATGACGCTCACGGGCGACAGCGCCAGCACGAAGCCGGCGCCCAGGGCCGCGGTGCGTCCGTGCCACCGCCGAACCAGCAGAAACACGAGCGCAACGGAGCCGACACTGAACCCCACCGAGGTCGCCCGCCCCCACACGTCGAGCGAGCCGCCGAACAGCTTCCAGAGCCCTCCGGTCAGATAGGCCGAGACGGAAAACTCGAGCATGTGCAGCGACCGCTTGCCGCCCACCAGGCAGTCGAGCGTGGGATAGAGGATGCCCGCCCGGCCCTCGACCCAGTTCCGGGCGATCATGGCGTACATCACGTTCTTGGTGGCGAAGTTACCCAGCAGGGGCCGGGTGATGCCGGGGAGTCGGACGGCCGCTGTCAGTGCCAGCAGCGCCCAGAACTCGATCGGGAAACGGGGGCCCTGGGAAGCAGGGGGCGTTTGGGTAGAAAACCGGCTGTCCGACACCACCTGCTTCCGGGAGGAATGTGGAAAAAGATGCGGGTTAGAGAGGATTTCCGGCCGAATATACCGATGCATTGTCTCCTGTCAAGCTCGGGACGGAATGCGTGAGGCAAGATAGGCAATCTGCCTCAACGTTGGGAGGATCGTCTCGTCCAAGAAATGGTCGCGCCCGCATCGCGACGCAACACGGGCATTGCCCGGCGGCCGAGCGGGCGAAGGCTGAAACGGGTTGGGAAAGGTTGGTGGGATGTCTCGCGGAACGCTTGCCTGGATCTCGCTCTCGCTGGTCGTGATGGCCGCCGGTTGCCGAATGTGCGCCTCACCGTACGATGACTGTGGCCCTACGTTCACCGGCCAGTGCGCGGAAGACTGCGCCCCAATGGCCCGGGCAGGCTCCATTCTCTCGGGGTACTTTCCTCCGACGCACGCCGACGAATTCCCGCCCGACCAGGTCCCCAATCTCCCGGACCTCCCGGACGACGAGATCCTGCCCCCCGAGGCTGCCGCCTCCATGACGGATACGGATAGCGAACTCGTAGCCGACGCCGAGCCGGTGACGGTCGGCGATCTTGAGGAAGCCCCGCCCGAGATAACGCTGGCCGTCGAAGAGGTCCGGCCTTCGCAATCGCACGGCTGGACGGCGGCGAAACCGGCGGAAACGCGTCTTGAGTGAGGACCGAGCCGCCGCCTTCTGCCGCTCGAAGCCGTGACGAAGACTGCATCACGCCGTCCGAAACGCCACCCCGCTGCCGGCGACGCACTTCTCGCGGAAACTGAGGCCTGTTGGGCGTTGCTCGCCTCCGGCATCGCACGGTGCCACCGCGAGCTACCCCTCGGGGAGCTCCAGCTCGCGGCCCGGCACGTCGTCGAGTTGCTCGTTTTCCTGCGGCTGTGCGAAGCGCGCGGCCTGTTCTCTCGCGCAGAGCTGGACTCGCTCATCGAAGGTCGAGGGGCCGATCGCACGCTGACCGATTTGCCCCGACTGGCTGAACGGGGGCTCGGTCCGGGGCTGTTCCGGGTCGACGCGAGTGACGGTCGAGGCCCCCCAGGGCAGTCCGGCTTGGCCGACGTGCGGATCCACACCCAGGCGTTGCGGGCCGTTGTCGCTCGGTTGTCCGACCCGGGCTTTGCACGAGATCCGGGCACGTGCCGGCCGGAGCTTCTGGGCGCGATTCACGAGCGACTCGTCGGCCGGCGGCTTCGTCCGGAGGCGGACGGCCGATTTCGGATCGCCCGGAGTCCCGAGACCAGGAAGAACGGCGGCGTCTATTACACGCCGGAGTACGTCACCGGGTACATCGTATCCCACGCCGTCGGCCAACGGATTGGCGACAAGCCATCCGGCTCGGCCGGCCCCTTGGACCTGGAGATCCTCGATCCGGCCTGTGGGTGCGGGTCGTTCCTGCTGGCGGCTTGTCGCTGTCTGGTCGCCTGGTCGAGGCGACACGGCGTGCCGGACCCGGCTCGACACGTGGCCGAAACGCTCCACGGCGTGGACCTCGATCCGGACGCGGTGCTTGCGGCCCGACGGTCCCTCTGGCTGGAGATGATGGGGGGCGAGCCGGCGGGGCGGGACGATCGACCGCACATCGCCCAGCCGCCCGAGAGTCGGCCACTGGTCGACGTGCTGGCCGAGAACATCCGGTGCGGCGACGTGCTCACCGACTCGGCTCCGGGCCTGCACGACGGCCGATTCGACGTCGTCATCGGCAATCCGCCTTACCGGCGGGAGCGAAACAGCAAGCAGCTTCTCGACCGGATCGCGGCGATGGACCTCGGCCGGCGCTATCGAGCGCCGCGAATGGATCTGTCGTACTATTTCGTCCATCGTTCGCTCGAGCTGCTCAAGCCGGGCGGAACGGTCTCCTTCATCGTCGGTTCCTATTGGACGTCCGGGCAAGGGGCGGAGAAGCTGCATCGCGCGTTGCGCGAGTCGGCCCACGTCGAGGAGATCTTCCTGCTGGACGGGCTCAAGGTCTTCGACGGGGTTTCCGGCCGCCACATGATCCTCCGCGTTACCAAGGGGGCCGGCCGGGGGCCGACGACCATCAAGCGGCCGGGGGCCGCGAGCCACGTCGATGCCGAGCCGTTTGTCCGTGGCACCGCGCCGGTGGTCGTTTTCCAGAAGGACCGGGACCAGCTCTTTCGCGATGGGCGGATCGACGTGGAGCCGGCGTGCGACGAGCTTCTGGCCAAGCTGGCGCGAGGGACGCCGCTCGGCGCGTTGGGCAAGGTCCGGCAGGGGATCGCCGAGAACCCGGCCGGCGTCACCCGAAAGACGAACGAGCGACACGGCGGTCGCTGGGAGCCGGGCGAGGGTGTGTTCGCCCTGACCCGTGCGGAGCTGGCTCGGCTGAATCTGCCCGCGCGCGAGAGGCGGCTGATCCGGCCGTACCACGATCTGGGCGACCTGGGGCGATACTTCCTGGCCCCGGAGCCGTCGCTCGCGCTGATCTACGCGACGGCCCGGACGTGCCCCGAGATCGACCGCTACCCGGCCGTTCGTGCCCACCTGGCCCGATTTCGCCCCATCATGGAGGCCCGGCGCGAGACGCGCCGAGGTACGCGGCGGTGGTGGCAGCTTCACTGGCCGCGGGAGGAGAGCCTGTGGCGGTCGCCGAAGATCGTCGCCCTCCAGATGGCCGCGCGCCCGGCGTTTGTGCCTGCCGCGGAACCTGTCTACGTGCCCTTCAGCGCGAACGTGTTCGTCCCTTGCGCCGACACGCGGGAGCATCTCCACTACCTCACGGCCCTGCTCAACAGCCGACTCCTGTGGAAATGGTATTCGCACCACGCCAAGCGCCGCGGCGTGGGCCTGGAGATCAACGGGCACGTGCTCGCCCGGACGCCGATCCGCACGATCGACTTCTCCCACCCGGCCGACCGCTCGCGCCACGACCAGCTCGTGGCCCTCGTCGAGCGGATGCTTGGGCTGAACCGGGACCTGCGCGAAGCACGCGGCGGGCAGCGAGCCGAAATCTCTGGGCGTATTGCCCACGTCGAGCGCCGGATCGACTGGCTCGTGTACGAGCTGTACGAGGTGGCCGACGCCGACGTCGCCATCGTCGAGGCGGACACGCGCCGAGCGGCGTGACTCGCACCGTTCTGCTTGGGGTGCTTGGGGTCAGTGCTTGGGCCGGGTGGCCCCGGGTGATTGCTCACCCGAGGCCACCCGGTCCTTTCCCCGTTTCCACTTCAAGCGGCTGAAACGGGCGCACTTCTGCTCTGCGGGACGATCCCTCGTCCCCGACCCGTCATCTCACATCGACCACCCGTCCGGCAGCGTCGCGCCTTTGGGGATCACGGGGATCCCGTCGCAGATCATCCCCTGCTCGGACTCGCCGGTCGCGTCGACGCCTTGCGTGTTGACCACCTGGACGTTGCGGCCGATGTGGCAGTTCTTGTCGACGATCGCGCCCTCGATGCGCGTGCCGGGGCCGATGCCCAGCGGCGGCCGGCCGTTGGTCGCGTCGTCGTCGCGTTGGAGAGGATCCTGGTAGAAGTCGTTGCCCATCACGATCGAGTTGCGGATGACCACGTCGCGCCCGATGAGGCAGCGGAGCCCGATCACGCTGTTCTCGATCACCGCGCCCGAGTCGATCTGGCAGCCGTCGGCCACCAGGCTCCCGCGCACGGTGGCCCCATCGACGCGCGTGGGCGGGAGGAACCGCGCGTGGGAGTAGATCGGCGCGACCGGCGAGAACAGGGCAAACGGCGGCTCGCGCGCGGCCAGGCCGAGGTTGGCCTCGTAGAACGACTTGATCGTCCCGATGTCCTCCCAGTAGCCGTCGAACAGGTGCAGGTGGACGTGCCGGGCGCGAATCGAGGCGGGGAAGACCTCCTTGCCGAAGTCCTGGTAGTCGGTCTTCTCCAGCACGTCGATCAGCGTCTTTCGGTTGAACAGGTAGATGCCCATGCTGGCCAGGCAGTCGCGTCCTTGGCTGGCGATGCCTTGGGCCTCGAGCCACGCCGGGTCCGTGCGAACGATGTCGAGATCCCGCTCGCTTGTCGGCTTCTCCAGAAACCCGACCACGCGGCCCGTCTCGTCCAGCCGCATGATGCCCAGCCCGGAGGCGACACGGCTGGAGACGGGCACGGCGGAGATGGTCACGTCGGCGCCGGCCTCCTCGTGCGTGGCGATCATCTGGCGGAAGTCCATGCGGTAGAGCTGATCGCCGGAGAGGATCAGGACGTAGTCGACGTCGGGCTGCTGGACGTAGCGGAGGTTCTGGCGGACCGCGTCGGCGGTGCCCTGGTACCAGTCGGCGCTGGCGAGCGTTTGCTGGGCGGCGAGGATTTCGACGAATCCGCGGGCGAAGGGGCCGAAGGTGTACGTGCTGCGGATGTGGCGGTGCAGGCTGACGGAGTTGAACTGGGTGAGCACGTAGATGCGGTTCAGCCCGCTGTTGATGCAGTTCGACAGCGGGACGTCGATCAGCCGGTACTTACCCGCCACGGGAACGGCCGGCTTGGAGCGGAACTTCGTAAGCGGGTAGAGGCGCGTCCCGCGTCCTCCCCCCAGGACCAGCGTGGCTGCATTCTTCATCGCGGCTCCTCGACAACGGGGCTGCCGATCGGTCGGTCGTCTCTCGAACGTGTCTATCCTAGCCGATATCCGGCCGGAGGGGAATCGGCGCCGCGGCCGTGACGTGAAAAAGGGGTTCTTCCGTTTCTGGGTGCGGGAGTCGTTATTTTCACACTAACCCGAAGCGCCAGCGAGGCAGGAGAGCCTACGTTGTGCAACGTCCTCGCTCGCGCTTCGGGTTAGTGTGCACCCAGAAACGGGAGAGCCGAAAAAGGGGGCGGGTCCATTTTGTGCGAAGCGCCCTCCGGGCCGTTCCGGCAAATGGGACCTGACCCTTTTTTCGCCCCCGGATGCGCGGGGCACCGGCCGGGGGGCCGTTTCCGGCGGACCCGAGCGAAGTGGGCGTGTATCGAAGAGTCGCGTCGTGCGGGTTGGTCAAGCCTCCGGGGTCGATTCGGCTGTTCCGAAAGCTCCGGCCTTGGCGGAAGTGCGGTCTCGCCAGACTCTGCCGAACATCAGGGTTATATCGCCTCTTCGCCGGGGAGTTTGCGGAAGGAATCGGTTGTGCGGGGTACGGTTGTGCAGGGCGTTTTTCCTATGTCGATGCTGCGGACACTGCGTGATATGCCGACGAAGGCCGCAGGCCGCGAAACGATGAAGTCGACCGATGGCGCCGACGATACTGAGATCAGCGAATAATCGGAATGTCGCTCTTGCGCCACGTTCGCGCGATCGGGATGATGGAAACGCCTCGGCCGGTTGGAATCCAATCGGCCGGTAGCCCGCAGGAACCGCAGAGATGAATTGCTCGCTTCGATGGACGCTGGGCCTGACGATTGTCTGGGCTTCCGTGCTGCTACCCAATACTTGGGGACTGGGGGCGCCACCGGCGTATCGCCCGGCCTTGGCTGCCCTGGAACCCGGCGTGCCGCCCTGGGACGCGTACGCAGAACCGAGCCAGCCGAGGCGTCTGCCCGAGGTCGACGCGGCTCCGCTCGGAATGCCGATCGAGGCGCCGGCGCCGGCGCCGGAGGCCCGTCAGATGGCGGCCTTCGCCCCGCCGCCCCAGTTGCCCGACCCGGCGCCGAACGACGTCGAGTATTTCACCATGGACGAGCTGAGAGGCGAGATGAAGGAGCTGGCCTGGACCAAGGGCGACTTCAAGATCGTCCCCTACGGAATCCTCTGGTTCAACATGGCCTATGAGACCCAACGGAGCTACGTCGGCGATTTCACGTACTACGTGTTCTCTCCCGACGACCACCCGGGCGACGCGTGCCATGTGAACGCGCGATCGACCCGGCTTGGGTTCAATCTGTCGGGCCCACGGGTACCGTGCCTGCGCTGCGCGCCGAGCGGCGGCAAGGTGGAGATTGACTTCTGGGGCCAGTTCACCGGCGGCGAGAACAAGCCGGGGATCCTGCTGCGCCACGCCTATTGGGAGGTCAAGGACGATACGTTCCGCCTCCTCGCAGGGCAGACCTGGGACGTGATGTCACCTCTCTATCCCGGAACCCTGATGTACACGGTCGGTTGGGGCGGCGGCAACATCGGCTACCGCCGGGCCCAGTTGCGATACGAGCGCTACCTGGCCTTCTCGAATACCTGCATGCTAACCCTCGAAGGGGCCCTCGCGGCCGACCTGGTCAGCGAAATGTCCGCCAACATGGGGGGCGATCATGCCGGATGGCCCGTGCTCGAAGGACGCGCGGGCATGACCCTCGGGCCCCGCGGCAAGGGCTGCCGGCCGATCACCTTCGGCGTGTCCGGGCACATCGGGGAACAGGAGTTCCTCTTCGATTCCCCCGACCCTACGGACGACGAGATCAGCCGAACGTGGTCCTTCAACGTCGACGTCCGAGTGCCCATCACCGATCGGTTCGGGGTCCAGGGAGAGTTCTTCACGGGGGAGAACCTGGGCACGTACCAGGGCGGCGTCCTCCAGGGAGTCAACACGGTGACCGCGGAACCGATCCGCGCGACCGGCGGCTGGGTCGATCTGTGGTACGACTGGACGCCCCTGCTGCACAGTCACGTCGGCTACGGCATCGACGACCCCGTCGATCGCGACGTGACCGACGGCCGGATCTACAACCACTTCGTCTTCGCGAACATCTCCTACGACCTGACGAAGGACTTCCTCGTCGGGTTCGAGTACATGTCGTGGAAGACGCTGTATGACCAGCGAGCCGACGGCACGTCCGACCAGTTCCACTTCGCGGCCAAGTACGCCTTCTGAGCGTCACAATGGGCCGAGCGGTCAACCGCCGTCCCCCGCTACGGCTGCGGATTGGGCGACGTGGTGACCAGCACGTGGTGGTTGAGGTACTTGCGGGCCACGCGGACCACGTCGTCCAGCGTCACGGCCCCGATGCGGGCGTCGAACGTCCGGTCGTAGTCGTACCCCAGGCCGTACAGCTCGTCCAAGGCGGCCTGCTGGGCCTGTTCGCCGATCGTCGTGTTCTCCTGGGCGTGAAGCGCGATCACCATCTCCTGCGCGGTGCGGAACTCGTCCTCAGGAATCTCGCCGGCCTTGGCCCGGGCGACGTTCTGCTCGAACCGGCCGACGACCTCGTCGATCTTCTCCGGATCGGTCTGAGCGAGGATCGCAAAATAGCCCGGCGCCGGACCGGTCATCTGGAAAGCGTGCACGAAGTAGACCAGGCCCTCGCCGCGGAGCTCGTTGTGGAGCCATCCGCCGGGGTAGCTGTAGCCCGACGTGATCGCGTCCAGAAGCACCATCGCGGCGTAGTCCTCCTTGTCGAGGAGGCTCGCGCCGGGATAGCCGAGGAGGACCATCCCCGTCGGTTTGCCCGTCTGCTTGTGGCGGACGATGGACTCGGGGATCGCGTTCGGCCGATCGAACCGAATCGGCGGGAAGTCGGGCGCAGGCTTCAGCTTGCCGAAGTGCCGCTTGACCAGCTCGATGGCGTCGTCCGGCTGAACGTCGCCGAAAACGGTCACCAGCATGTTGCTGGGGACGAAGTACTCGGCGTGATACGCGCGAAGGTCCTCCGCCGAAAGCGGCCGGATCGTCTCCACCTTGCCCCCCTGGATCAGGTGATACGGCGAGCCCTTCGGCAGGTTGTCGTAGAACAGCTCGAAGGTTTCCTGCTGCGGGCTGTCAGCCCGCCTGGCGATCGCCCCGAGGGCCAGCGTCTTGACCTTCTCGAACTCGTCGTCGGGAAAGGTGGGGCGCGTGAAGCACTCGGCAAACAGGGCGGCCGCCTCCGGAAAGTCGGCCTCGAGCACGGCGGCGCTGCCGTAGATCGTGTTCCGCCCGGCACTCATCGAAAACCGCCCGCCGATCGAGTCGAAGTACTCGGCGATCTGCTGGGCGGAATGCTGGGCCGTTCCCTTGTCGAGCATCGCGCCCACCAGCGCCGAGCGTCCGGCCGTCTCCGCCGTGTCCACCAGCGACGCGCCCAGCACGTAGGCCTGGATGCTCACCAGCGGCAGGTGCGAGTGCCGCTTGACGAGCACGCGGAGCCCGTTTTCCAGACGCATCGCGCGGATCTCGCCTTCCCCGCCGGCCGCTTCTCGGCGATCCGCCTTCGGCGCTCCGCCCGGGGGAGCGATGATCACGCGGTTGAGCCGCTCGGCGACGAAGTACCGCCGGGCCACGTCGCGGACCTCTTCGGCCGTCACCTTCTGAATCCCTTCGACGTAGGTCTTGTCGAACAGCGGGTCGCCGGTCGACAGGAACCCCCGGCCCAGGCTCTCGGCCGCGTTCTGCACCGTCTGCTGACCGAAGACCAGCTCGGCCGCTTTCTGCTTCTTCGCCTTGGCCAGCTCCGTCGGGCTCACCAGCTCGCCTTGCAGTCGGTCGACCTCGCGGAGGATCTCGTCGCAAGCCTCCTGCCAGTGCTCCGGCGTTGCGCTGGCGAAGACGCCGTACCATCCGTTGACAAAGGAGGGCGTGTTGCTGGCCGAACTGACCGAGAGCACCAATTGCCGGTCGTATTTCAGCCGGCGGACCAGGCGCGAGCTGTCCCCCTCCGAGAGGATGTAGGAGGCCACGTCCAACGCAAAGAGGTCCGGGTGCGAGAGCTTCACCGTCGGCCAGGCCAACACGAGGTCGTACGTCTTCCCGTCCATCTCGCGGACCGCTTCCCGCGGGGCAAGCTGCTCGGGCTCGTCGGGCAAGGGGACGTACGTCTCGCGGGCGCGGGGCGTCCCGGCCCAGCGGCGAGCCGCCTCGTCGAGCACCGCCTGCGCGCTCACGTCGCCGACGACCACGAACACCTGGTTGTTCGGCACGTACCGCTCGCGGTAGAAGTCGATGATCGTCTCGTTGCTCGTCCCGTTGAGCACGTCGAGATAGCCGATCGTGGGATGCCGCACGGGATGCTCCGTGTAGATCGTCTGGTTCAACAGCTTCCACTGGACCCGGTGCCGGTCCACCTCGCCGTCGGCCAGCTCCCGCCGCACCACTTTCAGCTCCCGCTCGAACTCCGACGGCTCGAACGCACACCGCTCGACCGAATCGGCCACCAGCTCGACCGCGCCCAGGGCGTTCCGGGCCGGGCAGTCGATGAAATACGCCGTCAGGTGGCTCGACGTGTACGCGTTGGTGGCGCCCCCGAACGTGTCGATGATCTTCTCGATCTCCTTCTCGCTCCGCCGGGTGGTCGTGCCGCCGGAGACCACGTGCTCGAGCACGTGGCTCAACCCGGCCCCCAGCCAACGGCCCTCGAAGGCCCCGCCCGTGTTCTTCACGTAGCAGCGGACCGTCGCCACCGGGGCCACGTGGTTCTCCTGCACGATCACCGTCAGCCCGTTGGAGAGCGTGGCCAGCGTCACCGCGTCGGGCAGTTGCCGCACGCTCTCGTACGTCAGCCGCACGACCTCCGCCGGTTGCCCCGCGGCCTCGGCATCCTCCGCCGCGAGCCCCACCGCGGGAGCAAGCCACAGAACCCAAGCGACGGCAGCCCCCCATCGTCGACCATTTCGCTGTTGCATGAGATCCTTCCTTGTGCTGGAACGTCGATCAGATCGAGCATCCTACGCGAAACCCTCCTCCCGGCACACCCCGGCGACCGGGGGGCTTGAGCACGTGGGCCGCTCTTCTCGGCCCTCCGGCTCCCCAGTAGTAGGGTGCGTGAAACGCACCATCCATGATCCCGCTTCCAGAGAATGGTGCGTTTCACGCACCGTACGGCTACTCGTACGCCCGGGCCGTGAGGGCCGCTCACAGAAACGCGCCTCCCGGGGCCACTGTGGTGAGGTGAACCGGCCAAGAGCCCCCGGCCCGGTTGGCACGCCCGGCTTATCTGCTACCATGAAAGGACCGAGCTGCGAGCGAAACGAGGGAGGGGTCGGCCATGGCGCAATCGGTGCGGGTGTTTGTCAGTGCCACCAGCGGCGATCTGGGGTCGTATCGCCGGGCGGTGCGGGATACGCTCTTGACGCGGGGCGTGTTTCCCGAGGTTCAAGACAACTCTCCGCCCGACTACCGTGCCGTCGTCGAGATGCTCCGCGATCGCATCAACGGGTGCGATGCAGTGATCTGCCTGGTGGGATTCTGCTACGGCGCCGAGCCGCAGCATCCCCCGGCCGACCGGCCCCGGCGGTCGTACACGCAACTGGAGTTCGAGATCGCCGTCGCGTTGGAGAAGCCGGTCTACGTGTTCCTGGCCGACCAAGCGTGCCCGGTGGACGAGCACGCGGAAGAGCCCGAGGAGCTGCGCGGGCTTCAGCTCGAGCACCGCGACCGGCTGATGGGGCGGGACGAGCTTTGGCGGACGTTCAAGTCGGTCGAGCATCTCACGCAGCAGGTGGCCGCGATTCCGTTCCCCGGGCTGGGGGACGGTAGCCCGCGCAAGCCGCAGAACCTCCCGCACGCGAGCCTGGGCACGCTGTTCAAGGGGCGAGAAGGCTTTTTGGCGGCGCTGCGGTCGCGGCTGGAGGGCTCGCCGGGCTGGGCCGCCGCGGTGGTGGCCACGCAGGCGATCCACGGGCTGGGGGGAATCGGCAAGAGCCGGCTGGCCGTCGAATACGCCTGGCATCGCCGGGCCGACTACACCGCGCTCCTGTTCGTCGTGGCCGACTCGCCCGAGAGCCTTTCCCGGAACCTGGCCGCCCTAGCCGCGCCCGGGGTGTTGGACCTATCGGAGCACGCGGCCCCGGAGGAGGAGGTCCGGCTGGCGGCCGTCTTGCGATGGCTCGAGTCCCGCCCGGGCTGGCTGTTGATCCTCGACAACGTCGACACCGAGGAGGCGGCCCGAGCGGTCGAGTCGCTCCTGGCCTCGCTTCGGGCCGGGCACGTGGTGATCACCTCCCGGCTGGGCAACTGGGGGCAGGGCGTCGACCCCCTGGAGCTGGACGTGCTCGACGAGGGCCCGTCGACGGCGTTCCTCTTGGAGCGGACCGACCGGCGGCGTCGCGCCACGCCCGACGACGAGTCCGACGCCCGCACGCTCGCCCGGGAGCTGGACGGCCTGGCCCTGGCCCTGGAGCAGGCGGGGGCGTACGTGGCCCATCAGCGGTGCTCGCTGGCCGACTACCTCGCCCGCTGGCGCGACCACGAGCCCCGCGTGGTCGGGTGGCACGACGCTCGCCTGATGCAATACCCCCGCAGCGTGGCCGTCACCTGGGAAACGACCCTCGCCCAACTCACCCCGCCCGCGCGAGCCCTCCTCAACCTCCTCTCCTGGCTGGCCCCGGACCCAATCCCGGTGGCAATGTTTCGAGGGACCGAGGCGGTCGGGCTTGTGTCGGCAGGCTTCGCCGGGCCCGGCGCGCGAGGCGCGATACGGCGGTGCTTCGCGAACGTCGCGCGCATTTGGGGCCGTGCATCGCCTCATCCCGAAGACGCGCTGGCCAACCTCGCCGCCTACTCGATGCTCAAGTGGGACGAGCCGGGCGAGCTGTTCAGCGTCCACCGCGTGGTCCAGCAGATCAGCCGCCATCGCACGCCCGAGCCCGACCGGCCGTTCTGGATCGAGCAGACGCTGAAGATGGTCGACGGCTACGCTCAGGGTGATCCGATGGACGTTCGCACTTGGCCCGTGTGGGAGCCCTTACAGACGCACGCCGCCGCGATCGTCGCCCACGCCGACGCGGCCGGCATCACCGACCCGACCTCGTGGCTCATGACCAAACTGGGCGTGCTCTTGCAGAGGAGATGCCGGCTCCGGGAGGCCGAGACGCTATACCGCCGGGCGCTTGCGATCGACGAGGGGGCCTTGGGGCCCGATCACCCTGACGTGGCCGTCGACCTCCGCAGCCTGGCGTTGTTGCTCCGCGCGACCAACCGGCTGGGAGAGGCGGAGCCCTTGATGCGCCGGGCGCTTGCGATCGACGAGGCGGCGCTTGGGCCTGAACACCCAAACCTGGCCGCCGACCTCAACGCCCTGGCGTTGTTGTTCTTCCGCACCAACCGGCTTGCAGAGGCGGAGCCCTTGATGCGCCGGGCGCTGGAGATCGACGAGGCGGCCTTCGGGCCCGACCACCCCAACGTGGCCATCCGCCTCAACAACCTGGCGCAGTTGCTCCAGGCCACCAACCGGCTGGCGGAGGCGGAGCCGTTGGTTCGCAGGGCGTTGGAGATCGACGACGCGGCCTTCGGACCAGATCACCCCGCCGTGGCCTCCAAGCTCAGCAATCTGGCGTGGCTGCTCTACCGCACCAACCGGCTTGCAGAGGCGGAGCCCTTGATGCGCCGGGCGCTGGCGATCGAAGAGGCGGCCCTCGGGCACGATCACACCATAGTGGCCAACCGCCTCGACGCCCTCGCGCATTTGCTCAAGGACACCAACCGGGTGGCGGAGGCGGAGCCGTTGGTGCGCCGGGCGATGGAAATCGACGAGGCGGTCTTCGGGCCCGATCATCCCGATGTCGCCGTCGACCTCAACAATCTCGCGCACTTGCTCCAGGCCACCAACCGGCTGGCGGAGGCGGAGCCCTTGATGCGCCGGGCGCTGGCGATCGACGAGGCGGCCTTCGGGCCCGATCACCCCAAAGTGGCCATCCGCCTCAACAACCTGGCGCAGTTGCTCCAGGCCACCAACCGGCTGGCGGAGGCGGAGCCCTTCATGCGCCGGGCCGTGTTGATCCGGAAGGACTTCCGTGAAGCGACGGGCCACGAGCACCCGCATTGGCGGGCGGCGATCGGCAACTACACGGGGTTGCTGGAGGCGATGGGGTTGGGGGAGGAGGAGATTCGGCGGAGGCTGGAGGAGGTCGGCGGGGGGTGAGCGGGCTGTTTGTGGTGCTAAAGCCCTCACCCTAACCCTCTCCCAGAGGGAGAGGGGGACTTGTCGCATAGCTTCTCTTGGGATCGGCCGAGAAGCAACTTCCCGGCTTCCGTAGCAGGAGTGGGTAAGGGAGTGGCGTCCCAATCCTACTACTCCGCAAAAATGGGGAAGATATTCTTCGGTCGATCCTTATCTTGCTTGACCCCCACAAGGCGCGTCCGGTATTGCGATGCCCAAGGCTTGGAGGATAATGGCAGTCGGGAGTCCGGCCGTAGCCGAGAAGCAGAAGAGTCGGCGGCGTACCGGACCAGCTCAACGTCGCCGCGCAGGCAACGGCGACGACGCGCCATCAGGAGAGCAACACGATGAGCCGGCGGATCACTCGACGAGCTTTCGCCAAGACCACCCTTCGGGCGGTGCCCGGCGCGGCGGCAACCCTCGGCGCCGTGTCGCTCGAAGCCGCCCGAGCCGCGGGATCGCCGGAGCCGCGCACGGGGACAGAGACACCGTCGGACGTCGACGTGCTGGAAGTGCGGCCCTACCGGTTGATGTGCATCGTCTGCCGGATCGGCGAAGGGCGGGCCGAAGACCTCGGCGACCCGAGGTTGAACGAGATCCTGGCGGCCGTGCGGCGCGATCGCAGGATCCCCCTCCGCCTCCGCTGCAACTGCGACACGGTCTACTGTTACCAGAACCCGGGAGCGGAAGAAAACACCCCCGAGGGCGAGCTGTTCAACGCCAAGCGCGATCTGGACGTTATCCAGAAGCTCGGCCTGGTGCCCGGCGACGCCCGGCCCGCGGTCGACATGTTCGAGCGCCTGCTGGCCAACGTTTCGACCGCCACGGGAATCTGCGGCTACGAGACGGTCACCGCCGACACGTGGCGGGGCTGTGCGAGGGCGGCCGGCGGCAACTACGAGAAGGGCCACGCCCTGGGGATCAAGGCGATCCTCCCGCCGCGCGACGCGGAGGAGAAGGCCGAGTTCAAGAAGGCGTCGGCCGAGGCGGTCTACCAGGCCAAGACGCTCCAGATCCGGCCGCACCACCTGATGTGCATGAGCTGCTTCTACGGCGCTCGGATGGACAACCTCGCCCCGATCAAGGAGGACAACCTCTTCGAGGCGATCGACGTGATCCGGAAGGACCCCGACGTTCCCGTGACGCTCGTCGCCGGCTGCTGCATGATATGCCCCCCTTGTTCGCACTACGAGCCCGAAACCAACCTGTGCCTCGGCGGCCGGAGCATGGCCCTGCGGGACCAGAAGAAGGACCTCGACGTCCTCCAGAAGCTGGGCCTGAAGTACGGCGACACGCTCCCGGCGCGCAAGCTCTACGAGCTGCTCTACGAAAGGATCCCCTCGACGCGGGACGTCTGCGGCTACGGAGACGGCGAGGTCCGGGCACCCGAATGGAGCATCTGCGGCGACCCGGAAGGGCGCGAAGCGTACCGCAAAGCCCGGGCCGCGAAGCTGGGGATGCAGGGGTGAAGGCTCGGCCGGTTGCCGGGAGGATCCTGAGCATGAGCCAAATCGCCTTGCACGATCCGTGAGATTTCGCAGGGTGGGTCGAGGCACGAGACCCACGCACAGATGCCTCGGTCTCATACGAGCCTTGGTCTGATACGAGA
>DATKZH010000615.1:0-40707 GCA_035528065.1 Thermoguttaceae bacterium
GTGACCTGCTGCTTCGTCAGATCGGTTGCCTCGGACAGGGAGGCTACAATCTCCGTTTTGTTCATTGGTTTCTTGGGGGTGGCGGCTTCTTGGTTTTCCATTTTGGTTCCTTTCGTAGAGGGCTGGTTCTGCCGCTGGGGACGCCTGTATTGGCCTAGCTCTGGGTGACCAATTGGCGGACAAGAAAAACGTCGTTTGCATCTCAGTTATCCATTCTGTGCCGATCACTTCTCGCCGAGGTCGGGGATCGGGGCCGAAGTCACGTTCAGCGTCAGGCGGCCATCCGAAATCTCCACCTCGTAATCCACGATGATCTTGCGGAGGTCGGGGAAAAGCTTTTCCCGGCGATCAGCAGCCGTGTCCATGATATCGACGGCCACGCCGATGGCCTCGGCGCTTCCGTCTTCCGGGACAAGGTGGTCGATGATCTCCTTCTCAAGGGCGGGCTGCTGGTCGGGTGGCAACAGCGCCTTATTCCAGCCAGCAACGACGAGCATAATCACGGCCTTGGCTCGGTCGGGCGTTTTCCCATGTCGTTTGAGCAACGGTTCAGCCACTTCAAGGATGACCGCTGACATTCTGGCTTCGCCTTCGGGTGTGGGAATCTCACGTTTGGCTCCCAACGCAGCCAGCCGCTCCCTTCGTTTCTGGTCTTTGCTCGACATAGAGCATGCTCCTTTGGGTGTATGGTAGCGCCCATCCGGGCGAGTCTTCAGCCCCCACCGTTGTCCGAAAGCTGCTTCTGCAATCGCCTTCGCAAAGCCGTGTACCTGCGGCTCGTGTCCTGCCGCCGCACGGCCATCCCCAGCGCCTTCTTCGTGCCGACCAGCACCACCAGCCTCTTGCCACGAGTGACGGCAGTGTAGAGCAGGTTCCGCTGAAGCATCATGTAGTGCTGGGTGTGGATGGGAATCACGACGGAGGGGAACTCCGACCCTTGTGACTTGTGGATCGACAGCACGTAGGCCAGCGACAGTTCGTCAAGGTCTCCGAAGTCGTATTCTACCTGTCGCCCCTCGAAGTTGACCACCATCTCCTGCTCGATCCGATTGATGCTCTCCACAACGCCCAGATCGCCATTGTACACGTCCTTGTCGTAGTCGTTTACCGTCTGGATCACCCGATCCCCAATCCGAAACGTCCAGCCGAACCGCTGCACTTCCGGTCCACCCGTGCTGGAATTCATGGCCTCTTGAAGCACTTGGTTGAGGTTTCTGGCTCCCAAGAGCGAACGGTTCATCGGCGTGAGCACCTGAATGTCGATCTTGGGATCGAGGCCGAAGCGGGCCGGAATCCGCTCCTTGACTAGTCGCACGATCAGGTCCTGGATGGCTTCGGGCTCGGCAGCTTCGATGAAGTAGAAGTCGGTTAGCCCCTCGGGCGTGGTCAATTTGGGCATCCGGCCTTGGTTTACGGCATAAGCGGCAGTGACAATCGGGCTTTCAGCGGCTTGACGGAAGATTTCGGTGAGCCGCACAACGGGCATGACCCCAGAAAAGATCAGGTCGGCCAGCACGGTGCCGGGGCCGACCGAGGGAAGCTGATCCACGTCGCCGACGAGAATCACGCACGCCTCGGAGGGCACGGCCCGGAAGAACTGGTGCCCGAGGACGACGTCCACCATCGACACTTCATCAAGCACAAACAGGTCGCCCTTGAGCGGGTTCTGCTGGTTCCGCTTGAACTCACCGGTCGCCGGGTCGAATTCCAGCAGCCGGTGGACGGTCTTGGCGGTTCGGCCGGTTGTCTCGGCCAGCCGTTTCGCCGCCCTTCCGGTCGGGGCGGCCAGCACGCACTTCAGCTTCTTCGCTGAGAAGATTTCGAGGATGCTGCGGACCAAAGTGGTTTTACCAACTCCGGGACCGCCAGTGATGACCAGCATCTTGTGCCGACACGCCTGCCGGATCGCCTCCTGTTGCCCGGCTGCCAACGTGATCCCCAGCCTTCCTTCAACCCAGCCGATGGCCTTCTCCACCTCGATGCGAGGCAACGGGTGCGGCGTGGTCGCGGCAATCCGGTGGACGGATTGGGCGAGTCCGACCTCGGCCCGGTGCAGACCGACAAGGTACAGCCACGGCTCACCGTTCACGTCTTCCCGGACTATGGCCCCGGCCTCGACACCAAACTGCACTGCCTCTTCCACGATCCGCTGGTCAATCTCGACCAGCTTGGTGGTGTGCTCAACGGCACCGGGCTCCGCGTAGCCGCAGTGCCCCTGAGCGGACAGTTCTTGGAGGCTGTATTGGACGGCGGCTCGTGCCCGGAAGGGGCTATTGCGGTCAATGCCCAGCTTGGCGGCCAGTTCGTCGGCGGTCTTGAACCCGATGCCCCGGACGTCGTCAGCGAGTCGGTAGGGGTTCTCTTTGATCTTGGCAATGGATTCCTGCCCGTAGGTCCGGTAGATCCTCGCCGCTCGGCCAGAACTGATGCCGTGCTCGGTCAGGAAGAGCATGATCTTGCGGACTTCTTTCTGTTCCTGCCAGCTTTGGCGAATCCGCTTGAGCCGCTCCTTGCCGATTCCTTTGATGTGTAAGAGCAAGTTGGGATACTTGTCGAAGATTTCGAGGGTGCGGTCCTTGTAGATCTTGACGATCTTCGCCGCCAACTTTGGGCCGATGCTGCGGATCGCACCAGAGGCCAAGTAGCGCTCGATGCCCTCAGCCGAGGCCGGGTGAGTCGTCTTCAGTTCCTCGGCCTTGAACTGCCGGCCGTGCTCCCGATCCACAACCCACCGCCCGGTCGCCTCCAAATGCTCACCTGCCGAAACCGACGTGGTGCTGCCCGCGACCGTTACCAGATCTTGACGCCCCTTTACCTTCACCTTGAGCACAGCGAAGCCATTCTCAGGGTTGTGGTACGTGACACGCTCGATCAGTCCATTGAGGGTTTCAGGCATGGCAGCAGTAGATCAGCGGAGCTGGAAACCGGACCCCTGGTCATTGTACCGGATGCGAAGGAGGGTCCGGTAGGAGGGCCGGTGTCCGGGACATTGGGCGTCGAAGCCTGCCTCTGGATACTCTCCCAGATGCCCCAGAATCGCCCAGGATCGCACGAAATAGAAAACGGGGCTCCGGCGACATCCCGGGGCCTTTGGTCGACACAACGCTGCGCGTTGGGTCGCGGGTGTAGCGGAGGGCAGGCTTTCGCATCCCCCGTGCCACAAGCCGGTGCGGCTCCGGCGTCATCGGGGGCAAGAATCCGAGGAGCCACCGCGGCAAGACTGCCCCCCCTCAGGAGTGTGCCAGGCAGGGTCGTATTCTGACGCGTCCCGTAATACGCATGAGAATCTGAGACTCGTGGCTGTGCTACACACCCAGCGGTATCTACGCGTCGACAGCCATGGCGAAAGCCACCGGGCATGAGGGCCCGGCGGCTTGGGGTACTCCTTGCGCGTTCGACAGGCCGGAACGCCACTGCCCCATGACATTCCGGCGGAAGGTTTGCTTAGGATCGCAGAAACAATAAGTGGGGCACGATTCCATCGTGCCAGGCACGTTGGAAACGTGCCCCACCGCCATATCGCGGCAGTTGTTTCTTGCGCGATCCCAAGCATACCGCGGCCATGCGCTGGGCGGGCCAGTCGGGGGGCGTGGATCTTCGCCCGCGGAGCCGGCAGCAGGGCGGAGAACAACGTGACGGCGTGTTTCATGGTGTTTGGCCCTTGACGTGATCGTGTCACTTCAGTGCCGCTTCGATCGCTGCGGCGATTTGCCGGCCGAGCAGGTCGTAGCCCTGGGCGCTGAAGTGGACGTCATTGGCATTCTGCACTGTGGACAGATGCGGGGTGATGAAGGTGAAGAGGTCATTGATGGCGACGCCGTGCTTCTTCATGACCTCGGCGGCGGCCTGGTTGCGCTCGATGATCGACGCGGCGGTCTGTTTCTTCCCCGGGTCGTCCGGGATGGGGGTGGTGCTGGCCCACACGAGCTTCGCGCCGGTCTTCTTCATGCGCTCGACAAGCTGCTCCACCCGTCGCGTGTAGTCGGCGACGGGGGTGGCACGGTCGTGGATGCCAAAGTTGAAGTGGATCAGGTCCCACTTCCCGTCGCCGAGCCAGACGTCGATCTTCCGCACTCCGGTGGCTGTGGGGCCGCAGTTGGCCGGGGCGCGGTGGACGTTGGCTTTGCCCGCGAGCGCCTTGCGCACGGCCTGGGTATAGCCGCGCGACACCGAATCGCCGATGAGCAGCACGCGCGGCAGGTTGGGATCGTCCCGCACGAAGTCCCAGGCATTGGACCTGCCCGCGACTTTGTCTCGCTTGTGGATGGGCAGGTAGAAGCCGCCCAGGTTTTCCTGCAAGACGCGCTCCCAGACCTGTTGATCCGGCGGCAGCTTGGCGACGAGGGCGGCATACTCCTCATCCAGCTTCTCGTCCGCAGCCGCTTTTTGCGCGGCGGCTTCCTTCGCGTTGGTAGGCTCGCCCTTGGCTGGCTGACCCCTCGTCGGATTCGTCCGATTCACTTGGGCGATGACGAAGTCCACCAGTTCCCGGCATTGGAAGAAGCCTGCCCACATGTTGTGTCCCTGGCCGGGCGGGACGACGAGTTGCATCTTGCCGCCGAGGGCCTCGTAGCGTTTCCGCATTTCCCCGGAATTCGCCTCCAGCGGGACGACTTTGTCGCTGTCACCGTGAATTGCGAAGAGCGGAACGCCGGCTTTGGCGAGGGCGGCAAGCCGGTCAATGGGATTGTGCTCCGCCAGGCGCGTCGCAAGCTCCTCCGCCGCCATGCCGTAGGCACCACTTGCCTTCGCCACGCCGGGATAGCTGGCCACGTTCGAGACAGGGTAAATGCCCGCGAACCCGGCAACTTTGTCCGCATTCTCCACTGCCCACGACAAGGTCATCAGGCCGCCCCGGCTGCGTCCCAGCATCACGGGCTTTGCCGCAAAACCGCGATTCGTGGTCAGTGCCTCGTAGAAGGCCGTGTACAGCGCCCGCCCGTCCGGACTCCCGTAGGATTCCCCGACGTCGATGCCCGCGATGGCAATGCCGGCACGGGTGAAGCGTTCGAACATCCATTTCTCAACGTCACCGGGCAGGTTGGGAAGCGTCGGTGCATACCAGACCCACGGGATCGGCCGACTTGCGGGTTTCGCTTCCGGAAGAATCACGAAAGCCGTTCGGCCGTCCACAAGGAAGACCTCGCCTGAAAGGGGCAGGGATTTCTGTGGTGCGTCGCTTGCGTGCAGCCCAGCCAGCGGAATCAGCAGCAGGCCGGCGATGCATGCTACGAAGGTCTGTCGTGTTGTTCCGTTCATTGGGGGGACTCTCTTTCGCACATAGATGGGCAACCGTGCGTCTCACGGCTGCCGGCCAATACACCAGCCCCCATTTTAGAGGCACCGAACGCGGTGTCACAATACGTTCGCTAGATCGAGCGCGCCGGCCAGCCGCGTGGCTCGAGCTGTCTGATCGGCCCGATTCCGAGGAAACGCGTGGAGTGGATGGGACAACCGGTCGCTCGATAGTTTCCGCCACTCGGGGGCTTTGGGCGTCAATCGGGGTCCCGGCCGCACGCTCCGTAATTCGGTGAATCCTTCCGGCCGCCGGATTTGCTACGCACGGTTGGTGTCGCTAGCATGGTCATTCTCGGATTGGCCGGTCGGATCGGGGCCAAGGCCACTGCGGTCCGACCTTTTTCAGCGACGATGACACATCCAGGAGTGCTTCGATGAAAACAAAGCTGTCGATTCTCGATGCGGTCTTGCTGGCTGTGCTCGCGACTTTGACACTCAGCGTCTCGGGGGCGGAGCCTGCCAGGAAGGTGGAACAGGTCATCAGAATGACGCTCGGGCGCCCCATCGCGCTGGCCGATAGCGGCAAGAATCTGATTCACATTCTCGATTCGAATGGAAGCATCCTCTGGCAATATCCGGCTGACGGGCCTCGCGACGTCTGGGTCCTTCCCAATGGAAACGTCCTGTTCACGCACCGCAGGGGCGTCAAGGAGGTTACGCGAGACAAGCGAGTCGTCTGGCAATACTCATTCCCGGAGACCAGCGAAATTCACGCATGCCAACCGCTGGCGGACGGGTCGGTCATGATCGCGGAATCGGGGCCAATGCGAATCCTTGAAATCGACCGTCACGGCAAAATCCTCAAAGAGGTCAAGCTGCGGTCGGCGGAGACGCACAAGCACCGTCAAATGCGATGCTGCCGCAAACTTCCCGACGGTCATTATCTGGTCGGACAATACTATGATGGCGTGATCCGCGAATACGACGAAGAAGGAGCGGTCGTCGGCGACATCAACCATCCCGACGCCCATGCGGGACTGCGGCTTCCCAACGGCAACACGCTTTGCTCCTTCGGTGACGCGCATCGCCTCGTCGAGTATGACGCCCAGGGAAAGGTCGCGTGGAGCGTAGAGGAAAACGACCTGCCAGGCTGTCCACTTCGATTTGTGGGGCCGGCGTGGCGGCTTGCCAACGGCAATACGATCATCTGCAACTGGGCGGGGCACGGGTACGTGGGAAAACAACCCCAGTTGGTCGAGGTCACCGCCGAGAAGAAAGTGGCCGGCGAGCTATTCGACTACGCTCGCTTCGGGACGATCTCCGGCTTCTTCGTCCTCGATCCGAACAACGAGTGAGCGAACGCGCATTGTTCGGCAAACGGCCGGCGTAAGCCGGCTGGTCACCACGGCTAACGTCCCCCGTTCGCCGTTCGGTTGCGTCGCCCGCGTTGGGCAGTCGGCCGTCACGAACCATGCTTAAAGCATCGGGACTGAGCGTCACTGCCGGCCAACACATCGCGCCGACCGAGTGATCCGTTTGCTTGATCCATGGCGAATGCCGTCCGTCGGGCAATCGTGGCGGTCCCATTTAAGTCACGTCCGGGACGCCGAGGATCTTCTGGTAGCAATACCATTCGCTCGTGTGTTCGATCTGCGCGCGCAACTGGCTCAGCACGTCCCCGCCGGACCGGATGCGTGAGTAGTCCACGTTCTGGATCGGACAGGACCCGACACAGGTGTGCTCCGCGTAGTAGCGGCATCGTTTGCAGTCGTCGTGTTTGAAGGAGAGGTCCCGAAAAATCACCCAGGCGCTTTCGTCGTGCCATACGTCCAAGAACCGCGTCGGCTCGTCGGCCGCAAACTGGCCGGCCACGAACGGGCGCCGGATTTCCTGCGGCGCGTGCAAGTCCGACGCCGGCGAATACGAGCAGCCGTAGAGGACAAACTGCCGGCGGGCCGCGTCGTAGTCGAGGTTGGTGCCTTCACGGCCTGCGGCGCACGAGGACCGTTTGCGAAAGACGGGGTCCTTCTGGATATGGCCGGCAAAGTCGGTTTCCAGCGTCGTCGTGAACCGGATGCCGAACTCCTGCCGGGCCGCAACGAGGTCCTGGATCACCTGCCGGAACTCCGCCGCCGTCACCATGTCGCGTAACACGGCACGATCACGCACCTGCGGGCGCAGGGGGATGATCGTAATGCTCTCGGCATCCACCTGGCGGCAGATGCGCGCCAGTTCGCGCATCTGGTCCTTGTTCTGCCGGGTCAGGACCGTCGTCAGCCGCACGCGCAGGGATGGGTTGCGCGCTTTCAGATGGCGCAGGTTGGCAATGATGCGGTCAAACGTGCCGGGCCGATACCGGTTGTGAACCTCTCGTCCGCCGTCCACCGAGCAGATCAGCCATAGGTGCTTCTGTTCGCCGAGCCGCTCGAGCACACGGCGGTCCAGCAATCCGTTGGTGGCGACCGAGACAAACACCCCGGCTTGCTGAAACGCCTCGACGATGCGGAAGAAATCCGGGTGCGTCGTCGGTTCGCCGCCGGTGAGCCGGGCCTCCACCAGGCCGTGCGCGCCCAGGAACGCCGCCATGTCCAGAACAAACGGCGTCGGCACGTGTGGCCGGCCGTGTCCGGCGTCGAGAAAGCAATAGGCACACTCCAGGTTGCATCGGCGCGTGATCTGAAAATAGACCCGCCGCGGAAACCGCGTGTGGCTCTCGGACGTTGGCCCGGTGAAGATCGTCGCGTCGTTGCCTTTCACCCGCTGCGGCTCGGTGTCGCGCTCGGCAAAGCCGTCAGGCAGGAAGCCACGGAATTCCGCCTCCGTGATGTCGGTCAGCCGGCCGGTCCGGCTCTCGACTTTCGTGAACTGGCCGAACTCAGGATGTTCTCGGTAAACGCGGATCATGGCCTATCCAACTGCCTCATCTGAAACTCGCTGGTCTGCCGGTGGCCGCGTAACGGCTGGCATGAACCGCAATGCGGACACGGCAGCGCGCCGGCAATCGGCAGCGCGGAGTAATCGCCGCTCAGTTCCGCCCGGCGCAGCGCGGTCAGCGCGGCTCCGTGCCAGATCTCCGCGATGGACTGCACGCGGACGTCCCCGATCACCAGGGACTGATCCAGCTTCTCTTTGAACAACTCGTTGAAGCAGACAACGACTTTGCCCTCGACGCTGACGTTGAAGCGCGCCCAATGTACCAGGCACGGCTCGTGAGCCGGTGCGGGCTGCCTCGCGCAGGCCAACTCGGGCAGCAGAGCGTTGTAGGTGTGGTAGGACCGGACAAATGCGTCGTCCACCAAGCCTGAAGCCTTCCAGAGCTGCACGAACCGGCCGTCGGCTCCGGCGTCCAGTGATTCCACACGGCTGACGATCAGCCGGGCGGGCGTCTCGGGACGCATCCGCTGCCGCATGTGGCGCAAGTTTGCCACCACTAGGTCGAACGCATCCACGCCCTTGGTCGCCAGGTAATCCTCGCGGGTCGTGCCGTTGAGCGAGACCTCGATGACGTCGGCGCTGGCGCACACCGCCGCGAGCAACTCGCGATCCTCCGTCACCGCCGACGTGAACAACCAGGTCCTGACACCGCACCGGCGCGTCGAAGCCAGCGCCTCGGTCAGGCCGTCCCACAGCAACGGCTCGCCCGCCGCGTGCACCCGCAAGACCCGCCGCGGATAGCGCGCCATCTCCAAGACGATCTTGCGAAACAGGCCGAGGTCCATTCCTCGCTGGCCAAACCGTGCGGCGCGCCGGCCCGGCTCGGTCCGTCCCACCGGACAATGCCGGCAGCGGCACGGACATTGCGACCGATAGACCTCCGCGTTGACGATGTTCGGAAACTCAAACGCCTCGCGGCTCGGGAAACCGAGTTTGCGGAAAGCCGCCTCTGGAGGAGTCGTCGCGAGCGGCGATGGCGATTGTGGGGCAGAGCTGCTCATGGTGACGACTCCTGCGGTCCGCGCAACCGCGCGCGGATCTTTTCGATCAGCTCGCTCGTGCTGGTGATTCGCGATATCGAGTCGGGGAAGACTTCCACCGAGCCGCCGCAAGACTGCACCAACTCGGCCTCGCGGTGAACCACAGTACGCTCCAGGTCCTGCCGGGTCTTGAAATACCAGTCGGGCCTCAGGCGACGGAGAGCAGACAGGCAATTCGGTCCGTCCAGCAACATCGCATGGTCGACGAATCGCAAAGCCGTGATCAGGCGGAAGCGTTCGTTCACGTTGAGCACGGGGCGGTGCATTCCCTTCTTGGCCCGAATGTGCTCGTCGGTGAGTGTCAGGACGCACAGCACGGCGGCGCCTCGCTGGGCGAGGAACGTCTTAGCATACTCGACGGCCTTAACGTGGCCCAGGTGCACTAGATCAAAGCAGCCGGAAATGACACCGATCTTCCGGCCGTCGCGCCGCAATTGGCTCTCCCATTGCTCCGTCAGCAGTATCTTGGGTGAAATCGAAGGATCCAGCCTTTCCGCCGGTGCCGCACTTCCACGCGCAATGCGCTGGGGAATCTCGTGCGGGTTCGGGGCCGCCGGCAGCCGCACCCGAAGTTGGGCGCCGTCCTGGAAACAATCAAGGTAGGCGTCCCACGCGTCCGGACTGTACAGGCCGCAGCCTTTGAACTCGGTCAGAATCTCCTCCAGTTCCATCGTCAACCTCTGTCTCGTCATGTTTCCTCAGGCACCGGCTCCACGAAGCAGATCGGATCGGGCGCGTCCAGTCGTCCTGCGGTAAGGTAGGCCATCGCCACACAGCCGCCCACGCATTCGCGCCCGTAGGCGGGGCATTGTTCGCAACGGCGGCCGCGGCTGTTGGCCCGCAACGGCCGCAGCACCGGCGAGTTTCGCCACAGCTCCAGCACTGGCGCGTCGCCGAGCTTGCCGATGGCAAACTCACTCCGTGGCGTGACCAGGAATGAGCACGGGTAGAGATAGCCATCGTAGCTGACGTTCAGCCGGGAGCGGCCGGCCGGGCATGCGGCACGCGCACCGGGCGGCCGTTGCGTCGCGGCCCGGGCCGGGCGGAGCACGTCGAAGTCGGTGTTTATCACCACGTCGGGGTGCTCCTGCCGCAGCCGTCCGACGGTATCCACCACCCTGCGAAAATCCTGCGCGGTCGGCAATTCGTCCTTCATGTACTCCGCGGCGCGGCCGAGCGGTCGAAGCGGCGAGAACTTGACCGCCACACCGAGTTGCCTCGCGAGCGCAACCAGAGACGCCACTTCGCCCACGTTGGACCGGAAGACGTGTGTGGCCAGAGTCACCTCGTCAGCGATGCACCGCAAAAAACCTACGGAGTCCACTACCTGGTCGAAGACGCCGCGGCCGCGGACGCGGTCGTTGGTCTCCCGCATCCCGTCCAGGCTGACGGCAACCCGCCGCAGCCTCAGACCAACCAGGCGCTGGCGGCAGGCAGGCCCCAGGACCCCATTGGTGTTGATGGACACGGCCATGCCGCGCCGGCCGGCCTCGGCCACGATGGCGGGGAAATCGGGATGCAACGTTGGCTCGCCGCCGCTGACCTGAAGCGTCTTTTGACCGAACTGCTGCAACTGCTCAAAGAGCGCGGTGAGCTGGCCGAGGGTCAGTTCTTGGACGGGGCCTTCGCCGGAATGGTTGTAGCAATGCTTGCAGCGCAGGTTGCACCGGTTGGTGACGTCCACGCCCACGTCCGGCACCTCGCTGAAGAAGGGCTCGCTCATCGTCCACGGCCTCCTAGCAGTAGTTGCGCGAGCCGCCCGCCCAACGGATCGCCGGCTCCAACTGGCTGATGACGTGCTTGCGCATCGCTTCAATCTTCGATTCGTCCAGGTCCGCCGTGCGAAACACGTATCCGCACCGGCGCCCTTTGGCGACCTGAAAGTAGTCCGGGAAATGCCTGCTGACGTGGGTGATCCCGAATCGCTCGGGTTGCCTGTAAAGCGCCGTGCCGGGATACGGGATGACCGGATACACCACGAACTCGTGCGGCAAGCATTCCAACATCAGCTCCACCGTGGCCTGGACCGTCTGCCAGGTTTCGCCGGGAAACCCCACCAACAAGAACACTCGCACGCGAAGCCCCGAGGCTTTCGCGTTGGCTATGCCGGTGCGGATCTCATCCACCGTGTGCCCCTTCATCATCCGCTCAAGTATCTGCGAAGAACCGGACTCGACCCCGAACGCAACGTGCCGGCAGCCGCTGGCGTAAAGCTGGTCCGTCACCCGCCGACTGCACTGATCAACCCGGCCGAAGCACCGGTAGAGGATGTTCTCCCTGCGCAGCAGCCCCGTCAGGACCTCGATCCGTGAGGCGTCGAGGGTGAAGGTGTCGTCCTGAAACCGGAACGCAGCAATACCCCAACGATGCTTCAACTCCTGGATTTCCGCCACGACATGCTGAGCCGACCGGAAACGCACCTGCTCGGAATGCCCCATGACGACACTGTTGCAGAACACACACTGGTAGGGGCACCCCCGCGTCGTCAGGACACTGACGCACCGGCGCCCGCCGACCACGCGGTGGTAGCTCTTCAGGTCCACCAGCCGAT
This sequence comes from Thermoguttaceae bacterium, assembly GCA_035528065.1. Lineage (GTDB taxonomy): Bacteria > Planctomycetota > Planctomycetia > Pirellulales > Thermoguttaceae > DATKZH01. Next base: position 11,764 of record DATKZH010000615.1, read on the forward strand.
AGTCGGGGAACGGCAGACTGTCCAGGTTCTCGATCACGGGCTCGCGCAGCACCCGGGGGACGGACTGACCGGCCTCAATCGCCTTCACGATTCGCAGCAGGGCCCGCTCCCCCTCGCCGACGACGACGTGGTCGAAATCCCGCTCGACCTCCTCCGGCAACGCCGTCGCGTGCGGCCCGCCCGCCACCATCCGCGCGAGTGGATCCGCCGCCCGTAAATGGCTCACGATCTGGAGCGTCCGGCCATACGTCGCGGTATAGGTCGAGAACCCGTAAACGGCCGCCGGCGGGATTCGCTGCAAACCATCGGGCAGCAGCGTTGAGGACAAGTCGACGACGGCAGCCGGGTAACCATGATGGTGCAACCACGTCGCCAGATACAGCAGCCCCAAAGGCGGTTCAAGTCGGTCATCCTGCAGTTCGTAGCAGGGCGAGTGGATCAGGACCGTCCGCACCTCCGATCCCATGGCTAGTCCCTCAATACAGGTGCCTGGACCGGGAGGCTCTCGGCGTCAGTTGGCCGAGCCAAACCTGCCACGTCCGCACTGGGTCGCACGCCGCGCAACGGGGAAACCGCGGCAACACCCGCCGAGTGACGTCCTCCAAGGCCCGTTTCCACAACTCGCCCAGCGGCGTCTCCCGAACTGAGCCGACCGAAAGCGACTTGTCAACGTCGTCGATACGCCCGCCGGCATAGGTCTCGCCCTCCGGGTCGATCCCCATCTGCGTGATCCACGAAGAGCAGTGGGCCTCATCCAAACCGGCTTCCGGTCCCATACATCGCGAGAAATCCTCCAAGTCCTCGATGGAAAAGCACGACACGTTCTTCTGGAACAAGCCTCTGCCAGCCAGATCGTCCTCGATCCGATGCCATTCCTCGACCGAGAACACGTGCGCCCGCGCAAACGCGGGCCTCCGCGCTCGGCCAATCGGTCGCATGGGGCAAAACCGCACCGGGACGCCCAATTCCTCGGCCAGAGCCACTATCTGGTCCAGCACGTCCCGGTTGTCCCGGAATACCATCGTGTTCAACCGCACTCTCTTGCCGGCGGCCTTCAACCGCCGCGTCGCCTCCACCGCGCGCTGAAACGTCCCCGCCCCCCGCAGGGCATCGTGAAGTTCCTCCGGCCCGTCAATGCTGACTCGGACGTCATCCACGCTTGACGTGATGAGCTTCCGCAGTAGTTGTGGTTCGTATGAGCCATGCGTGTTCAGGGAGACGTTCATTCCCAACCGGCCGATCGACGCAACGATCTCGAAGAAGTCCGGATGAACCGTCGGTTCGCCACCGGTCAGCCGGACCTCGAATACCCCCATCTGAGCCGCTTGACGGATGACTTGCTGGATGGTCTGCGCGGTCATCGGTGAGCCATACTCGCCGCCTCGCGCGAAGCAGAAAGGGCAGTTCAGATCGCATGCTCGCGTCAGCCCCAGGAAGATCTTCATTGGCGCGGTCAAGGCGTCCGTGCTCGCTCCTTCTTCCGGCGAGACCTCCCTGGCGTCTGACACGCGCTTCTGGGAGCCCGTGACCTCCAGCCTGCGGGTCTTTGTGGAGTAAACCAAGAATCGGCCCAGCGCCGGCTCCCAACGTCGGATGACAGTTGGTGCTGCGGTCACGGGTGCCCCCCCATACCTGTTAGAACCGTTCGCCAATGACCTCGCAGTTCGACCAGCGACCTGGAGAAGGTTCGGCGATGAGGCGTCATGGTCGGATGTCAACGGATCGCCTTGATGGTTTCCTCAATCATTACCATCGCAGCTTTGCGGGATTGGTCTGGCGGCTGTCCGCTCTTAGCCAGCAACTTCTGGAACTCCTTGTCGAAGTCTCCCACTTCGCGCCAGACCGTCGGCGCGTGTCGGGTGAAGACAGTCTGACGCCATCCCTGTCCCGCTTTTTCAAACCGGGATTCGGCGACAAACCAATCCCCGACCAACACCTTGTTCCTCTTCCGGGCACGTTTCGTGCAAACCACACGCACACGGTCATCAGGCATGGACCTGAGAAACTGTAGTAGGCTCGTCAGCTTGACCTTTCTGGCCTTCGCATTCGTCCACGGCACCTCGAGGCACGGGGCAACGATGAGATCACACCCGGACTCCTTGGCGTGCCTTTCCAAGACGAGACGTTCCCGGCGAACCTGCTCGAGGTAGGCGTCGCCTCGCCCGACCAATCCGTAGAGACCTTTCCATTTCCGATGGTCGGTCTCGTCGGAGGGGGCGGCGAAGGCCGAAAGTCGGTCCCAGATCCGCACGCGGCCTCGATACCCGTAATCCAGACCCTCTTGGGCAGAGTCGACAACTTCGGTTGCCCGACTCGGCATTCCGCTAACTACTTCCACCATTCGGCCCGTACTGCCACCCAAGGAACGCACTCTCTTCTCTAGGTTCGCTCTTTTCAGTTTTTCCTCCAAATCGGAGAGGTCGCTCTTCACGCGAATTCCCGCGACGTCCATAATGACCCCACTGGGTGCGGTGCCAATGGCCAGCGGAACCACAGGGATCGTCAGCCCCATCGCGATTCCAATCTCCTGATTCACCCAAGGCCGCTTCTCCGATGCCTTCGTCATCAAGGGCATGAACACATGGGAATGGGCGATCAGAGATCGTAGCCGCTCAGAAAACGCCCGTTCGCCTACGAGGAGCATGCCATCCGAAATCGGCGCCAGTCCAAGCTTGCCCAACGCGGCTTCAACCGGTTCCTCGAATTCCTGCTTCTCCTCGCTGCAATAGCTGAGAAATACGCGTAATCGATCTGACGGGATAGACGGCGGTGGAGGCTGAGAAGGCGACTTGGAGTTGTTCATGGCGGCATCCTCAGTTGTTTGCTTGATTCTGCACGGCAGTGCGCCAGCCGCTACCGCCAATTCCAGCGCAAAGCAGATCCCCCGCGGCAGCGCGGGTGTCTTCGTTCAGTGTAAGTTCAGGCCGCAGAAGGTCAATGCGGCTTCTCGGTTTTGAGCGACACGAATCCTGCCACAAGTGATTCCACGCCGCCCGCTGCCATGTTAGCGGCGGCCAGCGATTGAGCCATCATGGCGGCCAGAATTGAACCACTACTCCTCCAACAGAGGGGTGCCATTGGGCGTGTCGAACCAGGCTGCGATGCCACTCTCCAAACACGGTCCTCCAATCCTACAGGAAGACTACCTGGGCCTCTTCTCTGTCCCTCTTTTCCGGTGGATCATGCCTGGCCGCCACACTGGTCCAGTTTCTGCCCGCCACCGACATTGGGCTGTTCCCGCTACCACCTTACCGTCTGCCAGTGGCGGCGCGGCGACGTTGCCGCGGCCCATCGCGAGGCGGAGGAATCCCCCAAGGCTTACTCGCAAGCGCCCGACGAGGACGGGGCGCCGGCGCCCCTGCTGGAACAGACCCGGCACCTGCTCGCAGATTTGAAGGAAGATAAGTCCCCGCCCCCATTCGCGAAGGTCGACGCGGCCACCGCGTTGGCAACCGCTCGCACCCGCTTCCGAGCGCGAGAAATCCTCGCCATGCTACCGCTAGAGCCGTTGGCAGCCCCATTCCAGACCAGTTTTTTGGAGCCTGTTTTTGAATCGCTTGGAAAGCCGAAGTTGGAAAGCTTGCATAGTCTGGGAGCGAGTCTTCCGGCCGCGCGGATGGCGATTTCGACCCCGCAACCACCGCTTCGAGACTCCCAAAACGCTTGTTTCGGGACTGCTAGCATGTGAGTGCGTGCAGTTCAAAAGCAGGCTCTCAGACCAGCCAAGTCCACGAAGGAGGGGCTCGACGCGCTCGACCCCTAATCGCAAGCAACGCAAGGCCGCCGCCTGGTTTCTGCCGCTCCACCACCGATCACCCCGCACGTCAACCAACTCCTCCGCCGGTTGCCGAAAAACGCTGCGGATGCCGAGCACTATCCGGACGCATCCTTGTCTTCTCTCTGCTTCAGGCCGTCCGGCATTGCCAGTTGCACTTCCCACCGTGGAACCCGTCCCGCAAACGTTGGAATCTCGGGACAAGACGGGCGCCAAGCCACGAGGCGTGGCTATCGAGGAGCGGCGAGTCCCAAGTACTCATCTCAAAAATAGAGCTTCGGCAAACCGCGTTCTTAGGCCGCAGCTTGGGAACCAGAAGAAGCTCCCATGTCGGGCTGCCGCGAACCACGAACCACGCGATTGTTGCCCGGCTTCCCAGCCCTTGGTATGCTTAAGGGTTTCCAAACATTCGGTCTTCTTCGCCAGGGAAGCGCATGAGCGGGGATGCCCCGAAATCGTCGAGTGACGCCGACGAGCATATCCATCTTCGGGGGGTGCGGGTGCACAACCTGCAAGACTTCGATCTGGACATCCCCCGCAATCGGATGGTGGTCGTGACCGGCCCCAGCGGGTCGGGGAAGAGTTCGCTGGCGTTCGACACGCTCTATGCCGAGGGGCAGCGGCAGTACATCGAGAGCCTTTCGGTCTACGCCCGGCAGTTCCTCCGCCAGATGGAGCGGCCCGACGTTGACCTGATCGAGGGGCTCCAGCCGACGATCTCGATCGACCAGCGGGCAAGGACCGGCAACCCCCGCAGCACGGTGGCTACGGTCACCGAGGTCTACGACTACCTGCGGCTCCTCTTCGCCCGGCTGGGAGACCCCTTCTGCTATCAGTGCGGCGAGCCGATCCGGCAGCAGACGCCCGAGCAGATCCTCGACAACCTGCTCTCGCTGGCCGAAGGGACGCGGATGATGATTCTGGCCCCCATGGTCCGCGGTCGCAAGGGGCAGCACAAGGACGTGCTGGCCGCGATCCGCAAGGTCGGCTTCGTCCGCGCCCGGATCGACGGCCAGGTGGTCGACGTCGACCATCCGCCCGAGTTGGTCCATCAGAAGCCGCACCATATCGAGGCGGTGGTCGATCGGGTGATTGTCCGGGAAGGGGTCCGCAGCCGCCTGGCCGAGTCGGTCAACCTGGCGGTGAAGCACGGCGAGGGGCTCGTGCTGGCCACGTACGAGGAGAAGTCGTCGGACGCGGGGAGCACGTGGCACGACCTGCTCTTCAGCACGCAGTACGCTTGTCCGAACTGCAAGATCAGCTACGAGGAGATCGAGCCGCGGACCTTCAGCTTCAACAGCCCGTACGGGGCCTGCCCGACGTGCGAAGGTTTGGGCGTTCGGGCGCAGTTCGATCCGGAGCTGGTGGTTCCCAACCCCGCCCTGTCGCTCTCCGCGGGTGCCATTGCGCCGTGGAAGGGCGCGCCTCCCGGCGCGATCCGGAAACACAAGAGCCAGTTGCGAGACTTTCTCTGGGCGGCCGGGTTCCGTTGGAGCACGCCGCTTTCGAGCCTGAAGCCGAAGGTCTTCGGCGCGCTGTTGCACGGCGACGGCAAGCGGTTCGCCGGCGTGTTGGCGCTTCTGGAAAAGGAATACACGACGACCACCAGCGACGCGACCCGGCAGCGGCTCGAGGCGTTTCGCGGGCGGGTGACGTGCCTTGACTGCGGCGGGGCCCGATTGCGCCCCGAGGCGCGTTCGGTGCGGATTGGCGGCGGGGCGATTCACCAGCTCAGCGCGATGACGGTCGCCCAGGCCCACGAGTTCTTCGATGCCCTCGCGTTCGACGAGGACGATATGCCCATCGCCCAACCGATCTGCTCCGAGATCCGCTCGCGGCTGGAGTTCCTCGACCGCGTCGGGCTGGGCTACCTGACGTTGGATCGGGCGGCCGACACGCTGTCCGGCGGCGAGCTCCAGCGCGTCCGCCTGGCCACGGGGCTCGGCTCGGGGCTGGTCGGCGTCTGCTACGTGCTCGACGAGCCGTCGATCGGACTCCACCCCCGCGACAACCGCCGGCTGATCGACGCCCTCCGCCATCTACAGGCCCGGGGCAACACGGTGCTGATCGTCGAGCACGACGAAGCGATCATCCGCGGGGCCGACTGGCTGATCGACCTGGGGCCGGGGGCGGGCCGACACGGCGGCCGCATCGTCGCCCAGGGAACGCCCGAGGCGGTCTGCGACAACCGCGATTCGCTCACGGGCCGCTACCTGACGGGCGATCTGACGATCCCCCTGCCGGCGCGCCGCCGGCGCGCCGCCAAGACCCGATCGATCACCCTGGAAGGCGTCCGGACCAACAACCTCAAGAACGTCACCGTGCGGTTCCCGCTCTCGGCCTTCGTGTGCGTCACGGGCGTGAGCGGCTCGGGCAAGAGCTCCCTGTTGAACGAGACGCTGGCCCGGGCCCTGGTCCGCCGGATGGGTGGGATCGCCCCCAAGCCCGGCCCGCACGCCAGCCTCCGCGGCGCAAGCCGCGTCGACAAGGTCGTGGTGATCGACCAATCGCCGATCGGCCGCTCGCCGCGGAGCAACCCCGCCACGTACGCCGGCGTGTTCGACGAGATCCGCAAGGTCTTCGCGGGCACCCGGGGCGCACGACAGCGGGGCTACAAGGCGGGCCGGTTCAGCTTCAACGTGAAAGGGGGCCGTTGCGAAGAGTGCCAGGGTCAGGGCCAGCGCAAGATCGAGATGAACTTCCTGCCCGACCTCTACGTCACCTGCCCACAGTGCCAGGGAAAGCGATTCAACCGCCAGACCCTCGAGATCCGCTACCGCGACAAGTCGATCGCCGACGTGCTCGACATGCGGGTCGACGACGCGGCCGCCTTCTTCGAGAACTTCCCCGCGATCGCCCGACTGCTGGGCACCCTCCAGGAGGTCGGACTAGGGTATATCACGCTAGGCCAATCGTCTACCACGCTCTCCGGCGGCGAAGCGCAACGCGTGAAGCTGGCCACGGAGCTGGGGCGCGTGGAGACGGGCAGCACGGTCTACATCCTCGATGAGCCCACCACCGGCCTGCACTTCGACGACATCAAGAAGCTGCTCGACGTCCTCTCCCGCCTGGTCGACCTGGGCAACACCGTGATCGTCATCGAGCACAACCTCGACGTGATCAAGACCGCCGACTGGATCATCGACCTCGGCCCCGAAGGCGGCGAAGGGGGCGGCCACGTCGTCGCCACGGGGACCCCGGAGCAAATCGCTGCGATGGAGGAAAACCACACGGGGCGGTACCTGCGGACTGTCCTCGATCGGGACGGTCACGCCTAGCTCTTGGGTCGGACGCCGTCGCCCCGCCGGACACCACTGCCTACAATGCACGTGACGTTCCCCCCGACACCGCCCGACACAATCCGACACGGATGCGCACGATGACATCGCGCTCTGATAACAGCCCCGCCAGAACCGTCACCAAGGAGGACCTCGAGGCGATCCTCGATAGCCTCGTGGAGGGTATTGTCACCCTGGACGACGAGCGGAAAATCATCGGGATCAACCGGGCGGCCTGTGAGATCCTGGAGGTGGAGAAGGGGCAGGCCGTCGAGGCGGACTGCTGTGAGCTGATGGGGAAGCAGTTGTGCGAGTCGGCCGCCGCGGTGGCGGATTCGATCCGAGACGGCAAGCCGCTGAGCGATTTCCAGGTGCAGGTCCAGACCCGCTCGGGCCGGAAGAAGGTGCTCGTGTTCCAGACGAACACGCTCCGCGGTCCTGAGGATCGCCGCCGCGGCAGCGTGGTCGTGCTCCGCGACGTGACCGAGCTGGCCGCGCTCAAGGAGGATCTCGCCCGACGCCCGCACGAAGTCGAGCCGGCCAAGGACGCGGCCCGCCCGAGCGGACCACAGGCCGGTGCCGTGGAGCCGGAGGCGGTCCGCGACGTGCTCGAGGCCACGGGATGGAACGTGGCCAGGGCAGCCCGGCGTCTGCGGGTCAGCCGGACCACGCTCTACAAGCGGATCGCCGCGCTGGGCATCCGGCGGCCGGACGAGTAGCCTCAACCGCCCTTCACATCGCGCCGACACACGTAGCCCCACCGTCCACCTGGACGCCATCGTGGACACTTCTGTCCATTATTGCGAAGAAGTGAACACTCCGCAGCCATGTTCCGGGGGGCCGAATCGGGAGGTCTCATCGTGCGGGCGCTCGCCTGCGGCCCCCCGACGTTTGGGAAGCGCGGCTCCAAGAAGGAAGGGGGCAGTCCGCCCACCGGCGGCTCACGACTGCACCAACAGCTCCTCGAGCGGCCGCTTGGGCACGTGATGGATGCCGTCGGCGTCGCGCCAGTAGGGGACTTGGTCGGGGCTTGTGTCCATTTCGAGGACGACCGTCTCCTTCGGCCTGCCGAGGGCCAAAACGAGGAGGATCTCCAGGTGCTCCGGGATCTGGAGCGTGCGGCGGAGACGCTGGCGGTCGATCGAGCCGATCATGCAGCCGCCCAGCCCTTGCTCGGCGGCCGCCAGGAGCATGCTCTGGGCGACGATGCCGTGATCGCAGTAGAAGTTGTTGGCGACGCGCGTGTCGCCCAAGATGATCACGTAGCCGGTCGGCCGCTCGCCTTCGGCCGGGCCGGGCCAAGGAGCAAGCGCCGCGGCCCAGCGAAGATGCGGGAAGATCGCGGCGTTTCGCTCCAACTCCCAAGAGATCAGGTATTTCAGCGGCTGCCGATTCGCCGCGGAGGGGCACAGCCGCGTTAGCTCGACCAGCCCGACGAGCGTCTTCTCGTCCAGCGGCTGATCCTGGTGAAAGCGGCGGAAGCTACGGTTCTGGGTCAGTAGTTCTTCAAGCGTCATCGGTCCCCTCGCTCGATCCTCTTCCGCCATTTCTGCGGGTCCAGAGCCGTATGAAAAACGGCGAAAACCGTAACGGAATTGGCCACGAGTTCGTAGAAGACGACGTAGGGAAACCGCCGAAGCAAGGCCCTGCGATAATCCTCGTGGACAACTTCGAACAGCTCGGGATCACGGCGAATGCGTTCAACGCACTCGTCCACGCATTCGAGGAATTCCTCGCCGAGCCCGGGCCGACGCTCCTCGTACCACAAATACGCCTCGGTGGCGTCGCAGACGGCTTCGGGAAGGATACGCAGACTCTCAACCATCCTGGCCTCGGATTGCTCGTTTCGCCTGCTCCCAAGAGATGGCCGCCTCAGGGCACGCCTGGTGGCTGGCCTTGCGACGGGCGAGCTCGTCCTTTTGCCATTCCGGGATCGGCAGCGCGTCGGGCGTCACGGCCAGATCGTCCCAGAGGTCTTCGACGAGCTGGAGTTTTTCCGAGAAGGTCAAGTCACGCAGATGAGACAATTCGGGATGCATGATCGCCCTCCGACAACGGTTCAGCCCCACGCGGCGCGTGGCTCGCCGGCGGTTTAACCTATTGAGTCTAGCAGGCCTGAGACCTCCACGGCAACCGGCGCAGGAGGACAAGATGCCGAGAGGGCCGTGACCATTGCGAGAGAACCCGAGTTTGCCCGGAAAAGAAGCAGAAACGGGACGGCAACTGCGGTTACCGTCCCGTCAGGGGGGACTTCCTTATTCTGTGCGGGCTGGGTACCCACTGCGCGTCCTACTTCTTCGCCGCGATCGCCGCCTGCGCCGCGGCGAGCCGGGCGATGGGCACGCGGTAGGGGGAGCAGCTCACGTAGTTCAGGCCGGCCTTGAAGCAGAACTCGACGCTCGCCGGGTCGCCGCCCTGCTCGCCGCAGATGCCGATCTTCAGCTCCGGCCGGGTGGCGCGGCCCTTTTGGACGGCCATCTCGACCAACTGGCCGATGCCCTCCTGGTCGATCGTTTGGAACGGGTCGGCCTCGAGGATGTCCTTGTCGACGTAGTCCTGGAGGAAGCCGCCGATGTCGTCCCGCGAGAAGCCGAAGCCCATCTGCGTCAGGTCGTTGGTCCCGAACGAGAAGAACTGGGCCGTCTTGGCCATCTTGTCGGCCGTCAGGCACGCCCGGGGGATCTCGATCATCGTGCCGTAGAGGCACTCGACCGTCACGCCCGACTGCTTCTCGACCTCCTCCTTGACGCGGTCGAAGATCGGCTTGACGAAGTCGAGCTCGGCGACGCTGCACGTGACGGGGACCATGATCTCCGGGTGAGGGGCTCTGCCTTCCTTCTTCAGCTCGGCGGCCGCCTCGAAGATCGCCCGGATCTGCATCTCCGTCAGATAGGGATAGGTGATGCCCAGGCGGACGCCGCGGTGGCCCATCATCGGGTTGACTTCGTGCAGGTCGGCGCCGCGGTCCTTCACCTCCTCGATGGTGATACCCAGCGCCTTGGCCAGCTCGGCCCGGGCCGCCTCGGCCTGGGGGACGAACTCGTGGAGCGGGGGGTCCAGGAGCCGGACGGTGACGGGGAGGCCGTCCATCGCCTCGAGCGTGGCCTTGATGTCCCGCTTGACGAAGGGGGCCAGCTCGTCGATGGCCGCGTTGCGCTCCTCGTCGCTGCCGGCGTGGATCATCTTCCGCAGGACGAACAGCGCCTGCTCGGACCCCGCCCCGTAAAACATGTGCTCGGTCCGGAAGAGCCCGATGCCCTCGGCGCCGAACTCGCGGGCGAGCTTGGCGTCCTCGGGAGTGTCGGCATTGGTGCGAACGCCCAGAGTCCGCTGCTTGTCGACGAGCTTCATGAACGTCTGGAACCGCGGGTTCTCGGTGGCGTCCATCATGGCGAGGGAACCCTCGTAGGCGACGCCCTTGGTGCCGTTGAGCGTGATCACGTCGCCCTCGGCGAAGGTCTTGCCGTCGACGCTCATCGTCCGGGCGGCCAGGTCGATCTTGATCGCCCCGGCGCCGACGATGCAGCACTTGCCCCAGCCGCGGGCGACCAGGGCGGCGTGGCTGGTCATGCCGCCGCGGGCGGTGAGGATGCCGCAGGCGGCCCGCATGCCCTCGACGTCTTCCGGGTTGGTCTCTTCGCGGACCAGGATCACCTTCTCACCCTTCTTGGCCCGGGCGACCGCGTCGTCGGAGGTGAACACGATCTTGCCCTGGGCCCCGCCGGGACCGGCCGGCAACCCGGACACGAAGGGTTTCACCTTCTTCTCGGCCTTCGGATCGACGATCGGGTGGAGAAGCTCGTCGAGCTGGGCCGGGGCGACGCGCGTGACGGCCGTGGGCTCGTCGATCAGGCCCTCGGCGAGCATGTCCATGGCCATGTTCAAGGCGGCGGTGCCGGTCCGCTTGCCCGAACGGCACTGAAGCATCCAGAGCTTGCCTTCCTGGATCGTGAACTCGATGTCCTGCATGTCGCGGTAGTGCGTTTCCAGCTTGGTGCGGATCCCGTCGAGCTCGGCGTAGAGCTTGGGCCTGGTTTCCTGGAGGGAAGGCAGGTGCTTGTTCTGCTGGCTCTTGGTATCGTCGTTGAGCGGGTTGGGCGTGCGGATGCCGGCCACGACGTCCTCGCCTTGGGCGTCGACCAGCCACTCGCCGTAGAACTTGTTCTCGCCGGTGGCCGGGTTTCGGGTGAAGGCGACGCCGGTGGCCGAGTTCTCGCCCATGTTGCCGAAGACCATGCTCTGCACGTTGACGGCGGTGCCCCATTCGTCGGGGATGCCTTCGATCCGCCGGTAGGAGACCGCCCGCTTGCCGTTCCAGCTCTTGAACACCGCGCCGATCCCGCCCCAGAGCTGCTCCTCGGGGTCGTCGGGGAACTCGCGGCCCAGGACCTCTTTGACCTTGGCCTTGTACTGCTCGCAGAGGGTCTTCAGATCGTCGGCGGTCAGGTCGGTGTCGGCCTTGCAGCCCTTGGCCTTCTTCATCTTGTCCATCAGCTTCTCGAGCTGCTGGCGGATGCCTTTGCCCTCTTCCGGCTCGATGCCCTCCGACTTCTCCATCACCACGTCGGAGTACATCGTGATCAGCCGGCGGTAGGCGTCGTAGACGAACCGCTCGTTCTTGGTCTTCTTGACCAGGCCGGGGATCGTCGTCGAGCAGAGCCCGACGTTGAGCACCGTCTCCATCATCCCGGGCATGCTCTGACGTGCGCCGCTGCGGGCGGAGACCAGGAGCGGGTTGTCCGGGTCGCCGTACTTCATGCCCATGGCCTGCTCGGTCTTTTTGAGCGCGTCGGCGACCTGCTCCCGGATTCCCTTGGGATACTTGCCGCCGGCCTTCATGAAGTGGGTGCAGACCTCGGTGGTGATGGTGAAGCCCGCGGGAACCGGCAACCCGAGGCGGGCCATCTCGGCCAGATTGGCCCCTTTGCCGCCCAACAGGTTCTTCATGCCCGCGTCGCCGTCGGTCCCTTCCGGGCCGTAATAGTAGACGTGCTTCTCTGCCATGACTCGATGCCTTTTGGTGTCAAGAAAAAGCGTGAATATTGTCCGGGCTGCCGGCTCCGTTGTCCGACAGCCCCTCCAAAACACCGCGACCCCCCTCGCAAGAATGGCTTGCAGGAAGGTAAACGAGTCAATCTATCAGTCTGCCGGGAGACCGTCAAGGAAGGGCCGGCCAGCGCCGCACGCCCCCGTAGGAGTTAGAGCAAACCCTTCCACAGAAGGGGACACACAGGGTTCGCGCCAAGAGATGGGCGCCTCTCTGGAGGCACCATTCTCCCCGCGTTGCGACGATTCGAGCTCGGCGCGCCTTTCTCCGTGCACGTCCTCCGCTGATGTCAACGCGAGGGGAGTTGGGCTATATTGAGCGGACACGGCCGGTTTGACGGTCTGCCGGACAGTCGGTGGCCGGATGGTCGCGCGGCCGTGCCGAGTGGGAAGGCTGAATTCGGTCGGCCGGCGCACGCGTGGCGTGCGGCGTGTCGAGCCATGTTTCACGAGGGCCCGTTTTGGGAGAGGCTGAGCCATGCACACGCTGTTTCAACACGTCTCCGTTCTGTTGGCCCGACTGCTATTGAGCCTTTTCTTCCTCTGGAACGGGGCCCACATCATCCTCGATTGGCATGGCCAACTCCAAGCGTTGGAGTGGCAGGAAGTGGGGTATGCCGTGCCTCTGTTGGTCGTCGAGGTCGTCTGCCTGCTGGTCGGCGGCCTGATGCTGGTGGTGGGATTCCGCGGCCGATTGGGCGCGCTACTTCTGATCGTCTTCCTGGTGCCCGACACGCTGGTCCACAGCGACTGGAGCTGGCTGAGCGCGTTGAGCGTGCCCGAGCTTCGCGCCCACGCCGACGAAGTGACCCACGTGCTGAAGAACTTCGCGCTCTTGGGCGCCCTGTTGCTGGTCCTGGGTTTCGGGTCCGGGGGATTCAGCTTCGACCTGTTCTTCACGGACAGGAAGAAGCGCGAGAAGTAGGACGCGAGTCGACTCGATGGAAGACCAACGACCCACGCGGCAGAGCCTGGTCCTTCTGGCCGTCGTCTTCGAAGGGGGGCTCGGCGTCGCGGCCTTGGCGTTGGGCTGGTGGCTGGCCTGCCCACCCCTGGAAACGCTCCGCTGGACGCCCGCCGCCTTCGGCTGGGGCGCCGCGGCAGCGCTTCCCATGATGGGGCTGCTGGCGGCGACGGTCCGGTTTCGCGTGTGGCCGTTTTCCGACGTGCTCCGCGTGGTCGACGAGCTATTGGTCCCGTTGTTTCGCGACTGCCGGGTGGTCGATTTGGCGGTGATTTCGATTCTGGCGGGCCTGGGCGAGGAGATGCTGTTTCGGGGCGTGCTCCAGGAGTGGGTGGCCCGCTGGGTGGCGGGACCCTCCGGGCCGTGGGTCGGGCTGGCCGCGGCCGCCCTCCTGTTCGGCTTGGCGCACGCAATCACGCCCAGCTACGCGGTGCTGGCCGGCCTGATGGGTCTGTACCTCGGGTGGGTCTGGATCGCAAGCGGCAACTTGCTGGTTCCCGTCGTGACCCACGCCGTGTATGACTTCCTCGCGTTGGTCTACCTGGTGAAAGTCAGACGTGGGTCCTCCGTCACCAGCGACGAAGAGCCGACTCCTTGGGAATGACGATTGGATCTGCGTCTTGCGCAATGGGAAATGCGGCGCGTGCAGAGAAACGCCCTGGCTGGCCCCGGACTATTCATCGGACGGCCTCGTAGCCCAGGCATCTTGCCTGTGTTCGCAGTTTCACAGGCTGGAAGCCTGTGCTACAACGCTGCTTGCGACAACCGACGAGCGACGACGTGCTTGCCCGAACCGCCGCCGGTGCAGTACAATCCGGAAAGCCGCCGGGGGCCGCGGCTCGATGTCCTCACGCGGAGCCGGAATCGATGGATTCCCAAACAGGGCGATGGAGGAGCGCAACGGCAATCGCGCTGGTGATGGCACTCCTCCTGCCGATTTTCTACGTGCTGAGCATCGGGCCCGCCGTCTACGTCCTGAAAGCGACGGGACCGAATCGGGAACTTGAGGAAGCCGCGGAAGTCTTCTACTTCCCCCTAAGCTTCCTGCACCAGACCACCCCCCTTCGAGAGCCGATCGAAGCCTACGTGGAGTTCTGGGAAGACCTGTAATCCGGGAGAAGCTCCGATGCTCGTTTGTCCCAGGTGCCGGCGGCGGTTGGTCCGCACGAAGACCCAAAACGGGATCCTCTTTGTGTGTCGCGGGTGTCAAGGTCGGGCGGTGAGCCTGTCGGTCGTGCGGCGGATGGCCGGGCGGGGGCCGGCCAAGACGCTCTGGCGCGAGGCAATCCACAGGGAAGCGCAGGAGGGCGTGGGCTGCCCCGCCTGCCATCGCGCCATGGCCGAGGTCCGTTTGCCGGTCGACGGCATGCGGGTCCCGCTCGACGTCTGCACCGGCTGCCATTTCGTCTGGTTCGATCCCGAAGAGATGGAGAAGTTGCCCGAAGCGCCTCCGCCGCCCGCCGAGGAGGCCCTGCCCGAGGAGGCCCGCGAGGAGATCGCGATCGCCGAGGCCGAGGCGGTCGCCGAGCGGGCGGAGCGCGACGACGACACGCTTCTGGGCCCGGAGGAGAAATGGAAGTGGATCCCCGGGCTGCTGGGGATGCCGGTCGAGTGCGGCGTGGCGGCGGTGAAGTGTTGGCCCTGGGTCACGTGGGGGCTGGCCGCCGCGCTGGTCGCCGTCTTCGCCCTGACGCAGGAGAACTTGCGCGACGTGGTCCAGCAGTACGGCCTGATCCCCGCCGAGGTCTGGCCCGACCGCGTATTCACCCTGTTCACCAGCTTCTTCATCCACGCCGGGCTCTTGCACCTGATCGCCAACGTCTACTTCCTCATCATCTTCGGCGACAACGTGGAGGAGTACCTGGGCCGCTGGCGATACCTCTTTCTGCTGGTTGCCGCAGCGCTGGCGGGCGACGCGGCCCACGTCTTCGGCGACGCCCGATCCACCATCGCCTGCATCGGGGCAAGCGGCGGGATCTCCGGCATCATCACGTTCTACTTCCTGCGCTTCCCGGAAGCCCGGCTGGGAATTCTGCTCAGGTACTGGTTCGTATTCGGCTGGCTCTACCTTCCGGCGTGGGTGGCGATGATCCTCTGGTTCGGCCTCCAGTCGGTGCTGGCGTTCCTCCAACTCTCCGGAGCGAGCAACATCTCCGCCCTGGCCCACCTGGGGGGCGCGGCGGTCGGCGTGCTGGCCTGGATCGCGTGGCGGCAGAAGTGACACCCTCGCCGAACTGACGGCTGGAGCCTCTTCGTCGGGAAGTCGTCTTCATGGGAAGTCATTGCTGAAAAGCCAGAAGCCAGGCGCGCAAGCGCTTCCGCCGTAGGGTGCGTGCTTGCACGCACGCGCTTCCGCCGTAGGTGCGTGCTTGCACGCACGCGCTTCCGCCGTAGGGTTCTTACGTGTTCCGGAAGAAACCCCCGCAACACGCGTTTCGCCTTGAGGACGAACCATGAGCTGGTACCGGCGATGGCGCGAGCCGGGTGGTCTCTACTTCTTCACGATCGTCACGCACCAGCGCCGGCGCATTCTGATCTCCGACGTGGCCCGGCCACTCCTGCGCGGGGCGCTCGAGCGGACTCGCGCGGAACGACCGTTTGAGATCGTGGCCATAGTACTTCTGCCGGACCACCTGCACGCGTTGTGGAGGCTGCCTCCGGGCGACGACGACTACAGCACGCGGTGGCGTTTGGCGAAGAGCCGCTTCACGCGCGACTTGTTGGCCACCGGCTACAGGGAGCCGCGGCGATCTGCCTCGCGTAGGCGGCGCGGGGAGCACGCTATCTGGCAACGGAGGGGCTGGGAGCATACAATCCGTGACGAGGACGACTGGAAACACCATTTGGACTACATTCACTACAACCCGGTCAAGCACGGTCTGGCGTCTGCTCCTCGCGAATGGCCCTATTCGACGTTCGCGAAGTACGTCCGGCTTGGCGAATACGACGAGTATTGGGGAGCGGAAGAGCCGCAGAACCTGCGGAACTGGATGCCACCCGGCGGGGGGATCGAGTAGCCGGCGGGGGGCGTTTCAGGCAGGCGCGTGCGTGCAAGCACGCACCCTACGGGTTGGACAGGCGCGTGCGTGCAAGCACGCACCCTACGGGAGGTAACATGACGGAGACTTCAACAACGAGCCTGGCCTCGGCCCTGCAACGTATCCTGACCACGCCGACGCCCGACGAGCTGTGGCGCGTGCAAGCCGAGCTGTTGGCGGTCGGCACCGACGCCGCGCTGAAGGCCCGGGAGGTGGCGGGCGAGTTCCACAGCTTCCTGCGGGATTTGGAGAGCAAGGTCGCCTCGCGGAGCGCGAGCCGGATGA
Source organism: Thermoguttaceae bacterium (assembly GCA_035528065.1). Classification (GTDB taxonomy): domain Bacteria; phylum Planctomycetota; class Planctomycetia; order Pirellulales; family Thermoguttaceae; genus DATKZH01. The sequence continues at coordinate 28,150 of DATKZH010000615.1, forward strand.
GTGCGATCCTGACGACGGCCTCGGTGAGCAGCGTGGGGCTCCAGGAGATGCTGGCCGAGGAGGAAAACCCGCTCCGGCGGCTCTTCGCCAGCGGCGTGACCGCGATGCTCGAGGTGGCCGGCGCGATGAAGGGCGTCGAGGCGTGGGAGGTGGAGGCCTCGCTGGTCTATTACGACGTGGCCTGGTACCTCTACGGCGAGCTATGGGAAACCTCGCTGGCGAGCCGTCCCGATCTGTCCGACGACGACCGAAAGACGCTCTTGGACAAGCTGCTCGGGCCGGCCCTCGACCCGGACGTGGACGCCACCGTCAAGTCGGCCGTGCTCGTCCGGTTTTTCCAGATCGCGCTGGCGGCGCGGATGTGGCCGTTGTTGAGAGACGCCGGCGCCGCGGATTCGGGCGAGTGAGTGTCTACGACTGGCGCCGTTGCCGGAGGGCTTCGTAGAAGAGCACCGCCGCGGTGGCCGAGACGTTCAGGCTGTCGGCCGCGCCGAGCATGGGGAGGCGGATGGGGGTGACGTCGTCGGACATCCAGAGGTCGGTGAGCCCCTCCGCTTCGCTCCCCAGGACAATGGCCGCAGGGCGGCGCAAGTCCGCCTCGGTGTAGAGGACGGAGCCGTCCACGCGCGCGGCGTAGATGGCCAGCCCTTGCTGCCGGAGCCAGTCGAGCGTCTCTTGGGCCGTGGCCGTGCAGACGGGCAGCGTGAAGATGGTGCCCAGGCTCGCCCGGATGGCGTTCGGGTTGTAGAGATCGGTGCGCCCGTCGGCCACGACGAGGGCGGAGAGCCCGGCCGCGTCGCCGGTCCGCAGCACGGCCCCGACGTTCCCCGGCTTCTCCGCGCCCTCGAGTACGGCGACCAGCGGATTGTCGGAGAGCGTCAGGTCCGCGAGCGTCGGCTTGGGCATCGCCGCGACGCCCAGCACGCCGTCGGCCCGATCGCCGAAGGCCAGCTTGTCGAACACGGCCTCGCTAACGGCGAGGATCTCCGCGCCCGAGCTGCGAAGCTCGGCCAGTACGCGCTGCGACTCGTCGCTTTGGCAGAGCGGCTCGCAGACGAACGCCTCGGCAATCGGCACGCCGGCTTGGATCGCACGCCCAAGCTCCCGGGCGCCGTCGATCCGGATCCGTCCCTGCTTCTGGCGATGCCGGCGATCGCGAAGCCGGACGGCCGCTTTGACGCGCGGATTCTGGAGGCTGGTGATGGTGGCCATCGCGGCCCCCTCGGTCGACGTTCTTTTGAGCGTTCGCACTTGGCCCCGGGTGATTCACCCGGGGCTAAATAGAGGAAACATCCCAACTTGCCGACGAATCTGCTTGCACTCGTTCGCAAGCTCCAGCTTGGGAACCAGAACAACTCCGCTTGCGGTCACGTCGTTCGATCACACGTCGATCGCATACGGCGCCCGCTGCGTGCGGCTGAGCATGGCGCCGGCCTCGTCGTCGCCGACGAAGTCCTCCTTCTCCGGGTCCCATCGCAATTTCCGCTTCAGACGCATGGCGACGTTGCACAAGTGGCAGGCGCTCACCGAGCGGTGGTGCGAGAACACGTCGGAGATCGGCAGCTCGCGGCTCTTGATGCAATCGAAGAAGTTCTGCATGTGGTCGCCTTCCCGGCCGCCGGTCTTCCAGCCGCCGCAGAGCTTGACGATCTCCTGGTCGAGCCGCTCCTCGTCGGCCTGGGTCAGCTCCTCGACGGGCTTTCCGGTCAGTCCGCCGCGGTTGACGCGGATGCGGCCCTTCTCGCCGGAGATAATCAGCTCGTTCGGGCCGCTGTAGAGCCGGATCGTGTTCCCGCCGGCGAACTTCATCGTGCAGTCGAACGTCTGGGCGACGTTATACCCGTTGGGGACGTTGGCGAAGTCGCCGCTGCCCTCGATTTCGACCGGGCCGGTGTTCTCCGCGCCCAGGGCCCAGAGGGCGATGTCGGTGTGGTGAACGCCCCAATCGGTCACCTGGCCGCCGGAATACTCCAGCCACCAGCGGAAGTCGTAGTCGCACCGCTGGGGGCAGTAGGGCACCTTGGGGGCCTGGCCGAGCCAGAAGTCCCAATCCAGCCCGGGCGGCGGGTCCTGGTTCGCAAACGGGCCGCCCCGCTCGGGCGTGCCCACCGACGAAAGGGCATGGAGCTTGTCCCCCAGCCGGCCGCTTCGGGCGATTGCGACCGCCTTGAGAAACACCCGGCCGTACTCGCTCCGCTGTTGCGTGCCGACCTGGAACACGCGGCCGGTTTGCTTGGCCACCCTGCATATCTTCTTGCCTTCGTCGATCGTGAGCGTGAGCGGCTTCTCGCAGTAGACGTCCTTGCCGGCGAGCATCGCCTCGATGGCGATCTTCGAGTGCCAGTGGTCGGGCGTGCCGATGGTCACCGCTTCCACGTCGTTGCGTTCCAAGAGCGTGCGATAGTCGCCGTAGACCGCGCAGCGGCCGTCGTACCGGGAGGCGAAATGCTCGGCGTAGCGGCGGTTGACGTCGGCCACGGCGACCAGGTTCCCCACCCGGCCCGCCTGGTGGCCGACCACGGCGCCGCGACCGTCCATCTCGCCCTTGTGTCCCCAGCGATCGGTGTAGATGCTGGTGCCGATTGCAGCCACGTTCACGCGATCGTTTTTCGATTCGCCCCCGGCGACCCGGCTCGACCAGTAGTACGGCGCCATCGCGCCGGCGGCGGCAGCAGCCGTCGCCCGTTTCAGGAAACCGCGGCGGCTCGATTTGACCCGGCTCACATGCAAGCTCCTTGTGTCGAGGTGTTCGCTTCGGAGAGTCTGCTGAGACGGATCCAGGATAGCTCGGGGCACAGCGGGATGCAACGTGGTTAGATCGAGGGCCGGCGAGCCATTTCGTCATCAAGGGGCGAAACCGCAAGCGGCTTCATCGCAACGGATTCCGGCTTCGAGGACCGCGAGCGGCTCTCGAATCCCAGGCTCTCACGCCCCCGGCCGGCGGGAGTCGTCGAACGTGAACCCCAGGGGCGCAAAGTCGCGGCGGAGCTGCTCCATGCCGGCCTTGACCATCAGGACGTCGGCGTTGTGGGCGATGAATCGGGCGCCCATCTCGATCAACTGCCGGGTGTGGTCCGCGGAGAACGCGGGGCAGCCCCAATGCTTGCCGGCGTTCTTGGCGGCCCGGGCGACCGTCTCGATCGCTTGTTGGACCCGCGGATGGTCGAACTGGCCGGGGATGCCGCTCAGGATGCTGAAGTCGCCGGGGCCGAGGAACAGCACGTCGACGCCGTCGACCGCCGCGATCTCCTCCGCCCGCTCCAACGCCTGCTGATCTTCGACCTGGATGACGAGAAACGTCTGCCGGTTCGCCTCGGCGACGTAGTCGGCGACGGGCATCATCAGGTAGGGGTTGTCGGGGTTGGCGGCGTCGCAGCCTCGGGTGCCCTGGGGGGCGAACTTCGCCCAGCGGACCACCTCGGCGGCCTCGGCCGCGTCGTCGCACCTGGGGTACATGATCCCCTGGGCCCCGGCTTCGAGCATCCGCCCCATGCGCATGAACTCGCCCTTGGCGGGCCGGGCCATCACGTCGGTGGTGCCCACCCGGGCCGCCCGCATCAACGGGGCCGCCGTCTCCACGCTGTAGAAGTGGTGCTCCATGTCCATCCAGATGCAGTCGAAGCCCATCAGGCTGACCATCTCGTAGAGGCTCGGGTCGGTGAGGTGGAGCGTGACGACCAGCACCGGCTCGTCTCGCTGGAGCTTCGCTTTGGTTCGACTCGGTCGCATGGAGATTACTCCGGGTTCGGTTTGGATTGGCCGAAAAATGACTTCCCGACTTCCGTCGCAGGCACACGCCGTGTGCGGTCCGCCGGTTGCGGCACACGGCTTCTACCCTCCGCCGGTTACGGCACACGGCGTGTGCCTACTACTATGCCGCGGCGACGATCCGCTTGATTGTAGAGGGGGGCCGGCGGGTATACAATGGGGTGGTCGGTGTTTCCACCGATCCCTCGCGAACCCTTCCTCACAAGGAGAACGACAACATGAAACGCCGAGAGTTCTTCGCCGCCTCGTGCCTGGCCGGTGCCGCCCCGCTCAGCATGGTCGCCGCGGCGGAGGGGTCGGACGACCCTTCGGGCAAGGAATTCTACGAGCTGCGGCTCTATCACCTCGAAGCCGGCCCCAAGCAGAAGCTGTTCGAGGATTTCTGTCGCCGGGCCGCCATCCCGGCGCTGAACCGGATCGGGATCGGGCCGGTCGGCGTGTTCCGGATGCTCGAAGGCGACAGCCCCGACGTCTACGTCCTCCTGCCGCACAAGTCGCCCGACTCGTTCATCACGCTCGTCCAGAAGCTGGCCGACGACGCCGCCTTCGTCGAAGCGGGAGCCGAGTTCCTCGATGCCCCGTTCGACGACCCGGCCTACCAGCGGTACGAAAGCTCGCTGATGCTCGCCTTCGACGCGCACCCCAAGATCGCCGTGCCGTCGACGAAGGACTCTCGGGTGTTTCAACTGCGGACCTACGAAAGCCACAACACGGAACGGGCGCAGAAGAAGATCGAAATGTTCAACAGCGGCGGCGAGATCGAGATCTTCCACCGCGTCGGCCTGAAGACCGTCTTCTTCGGCGAGTCGCTCGCGGGCGCGCAACTGCCGAACCTGACCTACATGGTCGCCTTCGACGACATGGACGCGTTTGAGCCGGCGTGGGCCGCGTTCCTGAAAGACCCGGGGTGGCTCGAGCTCAAAGCGAAACCGGAGTACCAGAAGACGGTCTCCAACATCACGAAGACCATGCTCCGCCCGGCGGCGTGCTCGCAGATTTGAGTGGGGCCGACGGAGCTGATTCCGGAGTCCTCGGCATGGAAACCGCTAGCCTCCCCGATCGACCCCGCCGGCGGCTGGGCCCGTGGGCGATGTTTTTCCTGGTGTTCGGGCTGTTGGTGGTCCTGCTGGTTGCGCTGGTGATCGTTTCCGCGGCGACGATCACGTACCGGGCGTCGGCGCGCGTGGAAGGCGAGCTGGCCAGGATCCGGCAGGCCGGCGAGCCAACGAGCGGCGAGGAGCTCGACGAGCACTACCGGCTCCCGCCCGGCGTGGAAGACACTACCGCCTTGTGGCTCGAGGCGACCGATCCGCTGGAGTCGGAAGCGTTCGGCGCCGACGCCGCGGCGCTGCCGATCGTGGGAGACAGCGAAGCGGTGATCCCGCCGGTCGGGCAGCCCTGGCCCGATCTGGAAGCGGCCGAGAAACTGCTCGACGACTACCGCCGGTCGGTCGAGCTGCTGCACCAGGCCGCCGAGCTGGGCGGGGCCGCTCGCTACCCGGCCGATTTTCGCCAGGGCATTCTTGTTCTGCTGGAGCATCTCCAACCTCTCCGCCAGGGTGCCCGGCTGCTGAGCCTGGAGGCTTGGGTCCGCGCCCACCGGGGCGACCCGCACGGCGCGGCCGAGTCGATCCACGCGATCTTGATGATGGCCCGGTCGCTGGAGCGGGAGCCGGTCCTCGTGTCGATGCTGGTGCGAATCTCCTGCGACGGCATCGCCCGAGAGCAGCTCCAGTCGCTGCTGGCGTCGGTCGATTTCTCCGACGAGGACCTCGCGAAGCTCCAGGAAGACCTTCGGGCGGCCGACTACCACGAGCACCTGCGCGAAGCCATGCTGGGCGAGCGCGTGACGGGGATGATGGCCATCGAGAATCCCGGCTCCTGGGAGGAGGGCTCCGAGCGAGGCCTCTTCGGCACGGCTTGGAGGCTCACGCAGAGCGACGGCGCGGCCTTCTTCCTGGACCACATGGGCGCCATGATCGCGGCGGCCGAGAAGCCCTGGCCGGAAGCCCTCGAGGAAGCCGCCCGGGCCCAAGACCGGCTCGATGCGCTCGGGCGCGGGCCGTTCCTGACCAAGATCCGTCACGTGATCCCGCTGCTCTTAGCGCCGGCCTTGGGGGTGGCCTTCGAAGCGGCTGCCCGCCACGTGGCGATGACCGGCGCGGCCGACGCGGCCGTCGCCTGCGAGCGCTATCGCCGCCGTTACGGCAAGCTGCCGGAGCAGCTCGACCAGCTCGTGCCCGAGTTCCTGGCCAAGGTGCCGGTCGACCCGTACACCGGCGAGCCCCTGCAATATGTGGTGCGCGACGACGAATACCTCGTGTACAGCGTGGGCAGCAACCGCATCGACGAGGGCGGCCTGATCGCCGAGGGGCTCGACGGGGACTACGTGTTTCGCGTGGGACCGCCGTTGGAGCGGGAAGAGGAAGGCATGGCGGATGTCCCCGACTGACGGCCCGCCATGACAGGCCGCGCCGACGCGATCCGCCCCAAGCAACAGTTGCCCCGAACCGCTGGAGGCATCTTCATGGGAAACGTCCTCAAGAGGCTTATCGGGCGTTTGGGCGTCTGGGGCGTGGTCTTCCTGGCCTTCGGGTTCGTTCTCATGCTGCTGGTCGTCCTGCTCGCCGGGCGCTGGATGCAGGCGTCGCGCCGCGTGGAGGCCGAGCTGGCCCGAATCCGTGAGGCCGGCGAGCCGGTCACGCCGGACGACTTGAAGCAATACTGCCCGGTTGGGCCGGAAGAGGAGGACACGACGGACCTGTGGCTCGACGGCGTGGGCGCCCTGGACACCCCCGAGTTTCCGAACGACGCCCGGCCGCTGCCCGTTGTGGGCGAGAATCAAGCGAAGATTCCCCTGCCGGGCGAGCCGTGGCCGCAGTTGGGGGCCGCCGAGAAGCTGCTGGCCCAGTACGGCCGGGGGCTCGACCTTCTGCACCAGGCCGCCGACCAGGGCGGCGCCGCCCGCTATCGGCTCGATCTCATCCCGCTCGATCCAACGTTGCTCGACCAGGTCCAGTCGCTCCGCGGGGGCGCCCGGCTCCTGACCCTGGAGGCCAACGTGCGGGCCCACCGGGGCGACCTGCACGGGGCCGCCGATTCGATCCACGCAATGCACCGGTTGGCCCGATCCCTGGAGCGCGAGCCGTTGATGATGCCGCAACTGACGCGTGTGGCGATCGCCGGTCAAGCCCGGGATCAGTTGCGACGGCTCCTGGACAGCGTCGATCTGGCCGACGACGACCTCGACCGGCTCCAGCAGGACCTTCGGGCGTCGGACGCGAAGGAAACGCTGCGGCTGGGGATGCTGGGCGAACGCGTCGCGGGAATCCAGCAGTTTGACGGCCCGGACTTCGGGGGCGCCGGCCGCGGCAGTCTATTCTTCCAGGTCACCCAGCGCGGCAGCTTCCTCGAATTCCTCCAGTTCTGGGACAAAATGATCCGAGCCACCGAGGAGCCCTGGCCGGAGGCCCTCGAAGCGTTCAAGGTGGCCGGGCAACAGGCCCAGGGGAAGGCCCAGGGGGGCGTGTCGCCGGGGCAGATCGGCCGCGTGCTGACGGCGCTTCTCGTGCCCGCGGTCGATGCCTTCACCGCCGCCACGGCCCGCGACGCGGCGATGAACCGCGCGACCGACGCGGCGATTGCCTGCGAGCGGTACCGCCGCCGCCACGGCAAGCTGCCGCAGTCGCTGGAGGAGTTGGTGCCCGAGTTCCTACCAAAAGTGCCCAGCGATCCATTCGACGGCGAGCCGTTGCGGTATGCGGTGACCGGCGACGGCTACCTTGTCTACAGTGTCGGCCCCGACGGGACCCACCACGGCGGCCGAGGCGACGAGACCGGCCAACCCGACCTCGTCTTCCGTGTCCAGCGCTCTTCCGAAGCGAACCGGCCCTCCGATCAACGCCCCACGACCACTTTTCCCAACTGAGCAGCGACCGAGCACCGCCCGTCGAGGCTGCGTGCAGGGCCTTCGGAGGCTTGTCTGGACAGTTTGGGTAATCCAGGGGATTTGAGACAATGCCTCCGATGGGTGGAACGCAATGGGCGGTAGGCCCGCTGGTGGTGCGGATGGACGATCGCGCACCGGGGGATTCTTCCCGGTTGATTCGGGAGCGCACCTTGCAGGCCACTGCCCCCTGACGTACAATTGCCCCACGTTGACTTACGTTCAGAGTGGCCAGAGCCACCGACCAACCTACTCACCCTCGGCAAGCTGTCTGTCCAATCCAGCACCCTGTGGCAGCGTCTTCTCGGGCGACGATGGTTTTTCGGTGCCTCCAGAGCACCTCACCCGGTCTTCCAGGCAAGTTGGCCGAGTGATCGATTTCCGCGGGCTCGCGCCCGCCTTACACCGCAGGAGTACGCATTATGCCGCAGGGTGTCATCAAGAAGCTTGTGTCGGACCGTGGATTCGGGTTCATCGCCGGTGATCGCGGCGAGGTCTTTTTCCACTCTTCGTCGGTGGAAGGGGGCAGCTTCGACGACCTCCAGGAGGGGCAGGCCGTCGAGTATGAGGTCGACTCCGCCCCGAATCCCCGTCACCGGAACAAGGGACCACGGGCCTCCATGGTACGGCCCGCCTGATCGTCGCATTCGGATTGAGCCGGGGTACCGCGCGGCGGTCGCGCGCAGGCCTTCAGGGTGCGCTGATTCTCTTTGAGGGCCGCATCCGTAATCCGAGCGGCGGGCGATCCGCTCCTCGACGGCCGATTCCGCTCCGAGCTGACCAACCTCCGGGGTCTCGTTACGTTTTGGCCTCCGCGTTTGCCGGAGGAAGTCGCCCGAACAACCGAACCAGAACGTCCCTGACCGAACGAACCATTTCCGCAACGAAAGCGAGTCCTTCATGGTCGAATCAGAAGACAATCCTCAGAAAGACGCCGACGCCGCTCCCCAAGAAGTCCCCCAAGCGGCCTCCGGCCCGCAAGCGCCGCAACAGCCGCCGCAAATCGAAGTGGACGATTCCCAGGCGGAGTGCTGCTACGCCAACTTCTGCCGCGTAACGGGGACGCCGGAAGAGTTGATCATCGATTTCGGGCTGAACCCGAACCCGTTCGGCGTTCCCAGCGAGCCGATTCGCGTCACCCAGCGGATCATCTGCAACTTGTACACGGCGAAGCGGATGCTGCACGTGCTCGAGTTGACCGTCCAGCGGCACGAAGCGGCCTTCGGCGCCCTGGAGACGGACGTGCAGAGGCGGGCCGCGACCCGCCGAGCCTGAGCCGGGAGCTTCCCGGGCGGGCTGCGGCGATGCCGAGATGCTGCCGGACGGCGAAGCCCGGTCCACAAACCAACGGCCACCTTCTCACCAGGCCCCCTGCGATGACCGACAAGCCCGATCCGAAGAAGAGGCTCAAGAGGAGCGCTTGGCGGCATCCGCTCAAGCCCGACCTCGTGGTGCCCTACCGGGCCGCCGCGGTGATCGCACTAATGGAGATGGGGGTATCCGACTACTCGGTGATCGCCGCTGCGCTGAGCCTGACCGTCGAAGAGGTCCAGCGCATCGACTCGGCCGAAGACCCCTCCATCCGGCGGCTCTGCGTGGAAAAGATTCCCTACGGCGAGTACTTCAAGCTCGACGAGGAGATACGCTGCCCCAAGTGCAATGCGACGATCAAGGTCGTCCCCTGCGTGGCTTGCTGCGGTCCGTCGAAGCTCGAAGAGGAGTCTCGCCCTCGCTGATGGTTCCACGTTTCACCCCAGGCATTCCCACGCGATCGGGATCTTCTTCAGCGCGTAGCCCGTCTCCCGCAGGTAGTCGCCGTAGACGGTCATCCAGTGGAAGCCGGGCATCCGCTCGGCCAGCAGGCGACTGTCGGCGGGGAACTTCACGTCGATCTGCGAGCGGCAGATGGGCATCAGCGGATGCGCTTCGATCTGGGCCGCCAGACCCACCCAACGCTCGGCGGCGAAGTCGGGGATCACGTTGGTGACCTTCTGGCCGCAGCGCATCTCGACCTTCGGGGCGGCGCCGTAGTCCGACTCGAAGTGGGTCATGATCCGCGCCGGCTCGAGCGCGTGCCCGTCCATCTTCCGCGGCGCCGTGCAGTGGGCCAGGGTGATCACGCCGTCGTGCGGGTACGTCGGATCGTTCAAGAACGGGGGCCGCCCGGAAATCGACGCCAGGAGGATCCCCGCGGGGATCACCACGAAGTCCGACTCGCAGAAGGCGAGGTAGCCGTCGTCGTTGAGCGTCGAGAGCGGCAGGCAGGCGGTGGTCTCGGCGATGGGCATGATCGTGCCCATGCAGCCCCGCACCGTGATCGCCCGGCAGCCGGCCTCGTGCATCAGCGCCCGAAACACCTGCTCCAGGAGGAAGGCGTTTTGGACGAAGCGTTGGTCGGTCTCCATCGTGGTGTTGGGCAGTTTCAGGTACTCGCCGGCCCGCCCGTGGGCGAGGGCCACGGCCGCCTTGTCCTCCCGAGCCGCCTTGATCCGTTCGCCCAGCGCTTCGTACGAGACGGTCTGGATATCGAGGCCCCAGCGATTGCGCACCAGTTCGGCGGTCACGCCCCGCGGCTGGCACCATCCGCCGGGTCCCCCCACGGCGATGATTCCGCTTCCCCGCGTATTGCGCAGCCCGCACAACGCCCGAAGCCGCCAGAGGACCTCGTCCACACGATCGACGACGACGTCCTCGTAGTCGATCCCGTCCAGGGCGAGCGTGTCGGTATGCTGATGGAGGAGCCGGGCCATGATGCCTTCGTACCAGTAGTAGAGCGGCCCGGACTGGTGCCGGACGAAGAAGATCGCGTCCTTCCCCAGCCCGGCGATCGTGTTCATGTTGGCCATCAGGTTCCCGCCGCCGTCGCCGCCCGCCCAGACCAACAGGGCGTCGGCCGTGGCCAGGTCCCCAAGCGCAGCCAGCTCGTCGGGGCGGCGAATCACGGCGAGCGGCAAGAGCGTGATCGGGAAATCGGCCGCGGCCTGGAGCTGGTCGAGCTCGCCGCGGATTCGGGCGGCCTCCTGGTCCACGTCGGCCCGGCTCTGGATGCCGCCCCAATTCCGCCAGCTCGTCTGCGGCCTTCGCGTGGGCAGGGGGTAGGTGAAGATCGGCTTGACCACCAGCGGACGACGCGGCGGCGCGGAGGGAAGCTCGGACATCGTCGACTCCTTATCGTTCGACGGTTGACGACACGGCGGGGCAGCACGCGGTCAAGATACGTGATCCCCCGCCTGAAGGCAACCATACGCGCCGCGACGCCTTCGTTCCGAGCGCCCACATCATTCTGAAAATTCGCCGTGTTTGGCCGCGTCGCCACTTGCAGCGCCGGCCGTATCGGCCATTATGGATGCAGCTTCGGGCCCTGACGCGATCCTGACACGCGCCTGACACGTACCCGGTCAGACGTCCTCTCGGATAGCGACCCGATAAGGACTCGGCACGCCGGTGAGCCGATAATCTTTTTTGCGCACGAGGAGCCTGACCATGGAGACCGAACGGCGATTCTCGCGACGCAGCTTCTTCACCGTGAGCGCGGCCGCCGGGGTGGCCGCGGCGGGCACGGGGAGGCTGCGGGCGGAGCAGGACTTGCCGGCGACAAGCGCGGCGACGCTCGCCGCTCCGCTGATACCTCAAGCGCGATTCCTCGCCGACAAGTTCGTCCAATGGCAAAACCCTTATGGCCGGCTCGACCCGCAGCGTTGCCCCGTCGCCGCCTGGGGCCCGAGGATTATCAGCCATTCCTTCATCGCCTTCGGTCTGTATCGTGCCTTCCAAATGACGGGAGTGGAGGCCTACAAGGCGGCGGCGGACCGCTACGTCCTGTTCTACCTTTCGTGGATACGCGAGCCGCCTCACGTCCACGCGGCCCACTACGGCCTCGCGCTGGCGGCCTATCGGGCGTTCAAACGCCACAATCCCAAGGAGATGCTTCTGGACGATCGCGCGGCGGGCTTCTTCGAGGGGCTCTTGGCCTTTCGTTGGGATGAGGGAAGTCACTTCCGCAACGGCTACCCGGGCGGCAAAATGGAGGACGCCGCCAATTCCGACGACAACTGCCACATGGGCCGGGGGTTGATGGGCTATTACGAGGTTGCCGAGAGGCCGGAAATCCTGGCCGAGGCCGAAGCGCTCGCCCGGTACTTCACGACCGAAGTCGAGCCGGGCACCTACCGGGGCTGCTGGTCCTCAAAGCTGGGCACCTGGGTCGTGGCCCCCACCGGCCAGGATCGGTTCGAGCACTTCGAGAACGTCTCGGCTTCCGCCATGGGCTGGGGGTTCTCGTCGGTCGGCGCGATCGAGTACTTGACGGAGCTGGCCGCCGTCACCAAAGACGAGGACCTGAGGGCACGGATCGCCAAGAACTGCGCCACGAGCATGAAGTGGCAGTTCGACGCCTGCCAGTTCGACGATGGCGCCTGCGGCCTCGGCGGCCGAGACGACAAGTGGCTGGGCATGACCGCCGGCGCGATCCTCTCCTTCCTCCGCACGCGCCAAGCCCGGTTCCTCTCCGAGGAGGAAATCGCCCAGTATCGGCCCAAGGCGCTGGCCGCTCGCGATTGGCTCATCGAGCACGTCACCGAGGAAGATTTGGCGGCAGGGGGATACGTTCGCGTCACCGGCAAGTCGCACAAGAAAACCGACAATCTCGCCTGGATCCTCGGCTGGACGCTCGATGCCCTCTGCCGCGCAGATGAGATCTGAGACCAGCCATTTGTAGCTGTCAGTGAATGCAATTCAAACCGAATGTGAAGATGGGTACCTTTGGCACTACAGAACAAGCTGTTTCGTGATCCGGGGATAACGATTTCGCGCAGTTGGCCACCGATCGCCGAACGCATTCAGCG
>DATKZH010000616.1:0-30277 GCA_035528065.1 Thermoguttaceae bacterium
TAGCCTCGGACCCTGAATGCGTGGTAAAGTAAACTCGTGGACATGCTGGCTTCTCCTTGTGAAGTCGAATCCCAAAACTCCACAAAGAACCAGCATGTCCGCCTCTTTGCAACCCCAGGTACGCTTCAGCCGGATGAACCAGATTTCACTTTGGTACCCACACGACGCCCCCAGTTTATCACAGCCGGTGCGGAATGAAACGTGCCGTGTGAGAACGTGCGGTAACCCGGGGCACGCCCCCACCCCACACGGGGTCGCGCGGAATCCGGCGATTTGACGCCATGGGCCGCAACGGCGCGGCGTGTCCGTGGTCGCCCAATCCGCCCACGCCTCGCCGCGTGAGCTACGATTGACGGGTGCGCTCCATCTCGCGAGTTCCGCGTGTGACGGAAGTTCCGGTCGTGGGGATTCGGAACACAGGTGGGCACCGTTTCTGAGCATAGGATTCGTACGATGTACACTGCCAGGCAAGTGATGCAGCGGAACGTGGTCTCCCTTCTTCCCACGGCCACCGTGGAACAGGCGATCCGCCTGCTCCGCGAGCTTGGCTTCAGTGGTGCCCCGGTCGTGGACCGGAATGGAACCCTTGTGGGGATCATCAGCGAGTTCGCGCTGTTGGAGATTGTCTACGACCCGAGCATCCGCACGGCTCCGGTGTCGCGATTCATGACCCGCGACGTCCTCACCGTCAACGAGGACACGGCCTTGATCGACATCGCCACCCTGTTCGTCCGCCATCGCATTCGTCGGGTGCCCGTGGTTCGCGACGGTCGGCTCGTAGGCGTCGTGAGCCGACCCGACTTGCTCAGCCACGTTCTGGAAGCCGGCGAGGAGCTGGAGGAGTCCTTGCACGGCATCCGCGCCGGCGCTTCGGCGACCTAGTCCCTTGCCGCGGCGAAGCGCGCCAGACAAATGGAGCGGTTCCCGATTCCAGTCAACAAGGGGGTTCGCAAGCCTGAGATCGCATTTCAGGCAATCCTACCAAGGCGGCAACTACCGCCCTTGCACCCCGCGCAGACAGGGCGCTCTCCATGAAAAGAGCTCTCGTTGCAGACGACGACCCGGCGATCCGAAGCCTCATCGCTTCCCTGCTGAAGACCGAAGGGGTGGCGGAAGTCGTGGAAGCGACCGACGGTGCCGAAGCCATGGATCAACTGAGCCATGGCGAGTTCGACTTGATCTTGCTCGAATGGTACATGCCCAACGTCAGCGGGTTGGACGTGATCGAGGACCTCCGCAGGCGTGGTTCCCGCGTGCCTGTTGTGATGGTGACGGCGGAAGCACGCAAGGAGAAAGTCGTCATGGCCCTTCAGGCCGGTGCAACCGACTATCTGATCAAGCCGTTCGACCATGACGTGTTTCGACAGAGGTTGGAGAAGTATCTTCGGGACGCAGCCGACTGGGAGGAACCTGCCGTTCACCGAGCGAGAGACGTGATGAACCGTGAGGTGGTCACGATTGGCCCTGATGGAAGCGTTGGCGAGGCGATCGAGCGCCTGCTACAGCACGGCGTTAGCGGATTGCCGGTGGTCGACCACCACGGGAATCTCGTGGGGATCGTCACCGAGTTTCAACTGGTCAAGACGATATATCGTCCGGAGATCCGAGAGCAAGAAGTCCGCGATCTGATGACGAGGGACGTGCTGGTGGTCAAGGAGGAGACGGACCTTGCGGTGGTGGCCAAGATGATGGAGAAATACCGCGTACGACGGATTCCGGTCACTCGCAACGGCAAGGTCGTCGGCATCATCGCCCGGCGTGACTTGTTGCGATACGTCACCAAGCACGAGGACGCACAGGGCGAACTGCTCGACAACGCCGAACTGTCGGTTTCGGCGTAGGCGTGCGGTCGCCCTCCCACGCGACGAGCGGATCGGCCGGATCGATCATGTCTTACCCTGGTTCCCAAGCTCCAGCTTGGGAACCTCACCCCGCGAAGCTCCACTTCGCAAAACGGGAAGCAGAGGTTCCCGCAAGTGCGTTCCCAAGCCGGAGTTCGGGAACGAGGGGGCTGCGTCATTGCGGGATTCGCAACGTGACTGGCAACGCCTCTTCGGGCGCGATGAGGAAGTTCGTCGCGGCGTACGGCAACTCGACCGGCGCCGCCGGGTCCGCCACGCTGATCTTGACGAGGCTCGTGGTCCGCGCCGGCAACGTCAGCTCGATTGGGCCCAGGTTGCCGGTCCGCTGGAGCCGGATTTCGAGATCACAGGTGTTCTCGATTCTCGTCCAAACGGTCTTTTTCGCTCGCAGGTGCGGCGACGCCACGCGCACACACGCTTGGAAGAACGGCTCGAGCAACTCCCGGCGACCGATCACCTGATCGCCGAACCAGACGGCCGTGCGCCCTGCGACCAGCGCATCCTTCAAGCCCTCGACCGTTCGCTCCTTGGCGAACACCAGGGTCATGGTCCGATGCACCTCGGGCGTGGTCTCTTCGTTCAGATCCGGCGCGTGGATGTCGGAGTTGCCCATCATGGTGAGGCCCTTTTCCAGGCACCAGCGGTGGGCGTCGGGGTAGTACTCGTCGCCGTTGCAGACCTCCATGCCGTGGAGCCACTTGTTCTCATACAACGTGGTGTGGACGTCCAGCCAGCGGCCCTTCTCGGGGCCCTTCCAGCCATGATGGTTCCAGAAGACGAACGCCCCCTGCTCGTTCGCCCGCTTGATCGCCTCGACGAGATCCGGCGTATCGAGCGGGCCGACGTCGTTGAGGAAGATCGCGTTGAAATGGCCCGGCGGCGTATCCCGGGTGATCTCGGCCCCCTTCGGGAACAGCAGGTCATGCGCCCTGGCCGACCCGGAGGCCAGCTCGAACGGGCGGTTGTGGTTGGTGGGTACGTCGTCCTTGTGCGGCTGGTACTCGACGTGGTCGGCAATCGCGATCGCGTCGAGCCCCAGGCGCCAGGCCTCGTCGACGCGGACGGTGGGCCATACGAGGGCGTCGGAGAACACCGTGTGCATGTGCAAGTCGCACTTGAGCGTCTCGTGGCCCGGCAGGTCCGGGAATTGGATCTCCCGGCGGACGTCCGCCGCGACGAGCGGACCGGCGAGCAACAGAAGCAGCAGGATCACGAGCGGCAGACTCAGTTTCTTCATGTTCGACTCTCTCGGTTTCTTGTTTCTCGTGTCAGACTTCGCCGGAGAACGGCGTCGCAGGCATTTCCCCACTACTATAGGCAGGCGGAAGAGCGTCGGCAAGTGTCCGAACGCAGCCCGTGTTGGCAGGTTGTGAGCGAGGGCCTCGATCGCCAGCCGAGCGGGAGGTCACGGTTCCGCCCAGCGCCCACGGCGAAAAACGCACTTGCGCGGGTCGATCTCCGTGATCGTGTCCAGGGAAAGGGACGGGACCGGCACGTGACCGCCGGTGGTGACGATCCGCAGCCAATCGGCCGAGGGGGCGTCTCGGGGCGGCTCACGGTTATCGTCGGAAGCGGGCGGCTCGGAGAGCGTCAGCTCGACGTGCAGGATGCGGCGCAACAGATCGTCGGATGGGCCCGAGCCGGGGGCCGCCTTGCACGTTTCGATGAACTCGCGGTAGGAAAGGAACTGGCCGTACCGATCGAACAGCGGCTCGGCCGACTCGGCTTTCCCCAAGGCGAGCCCGTACTTGCCTTGCCGGAGAAGCCGCAACGCGTCGACCAACTCGCTCGGATCCGTGTCCGCGGCTGTTTCCGCTGGCGGCACGGGCAGATCCGATCGCTTGAGCAGCTCGCGGTTGTGCGCCGGGTCCAAGAGATACGCGACGGCCCGGAACTTCCGCACGTCGGCCGGGTTGTCGGCGAGCGCCGCGATTCCCATCAGGCAGCTACGCCCAAGCTTCTCCGGGGCGAGGTGGGCGGCGATCAAGTACAACCGGACGGCCGTGGCCCGGGCCTCCGGGTCCTTGCGTTTCTCGGCCAGCTCTTCGGCGTAGTCGCGGTAGCCGGAGGGATCGTCGGGGCGGAGCGACTCGAGACGCTCGGCGGAAACGGTGACGATCACCGCGTCGATCTGCGAGCGCATGATCTCGCGATCTTTGAACGTGCCGTCGGCGAGCTGTTCGCGGAGAACGATCTTCGCGGAGTCCTCGTGCACGACGAAGCCGGCGATCGGCGGGCCGTCGCCTTTGGGGAGGACGATGGCGGCGCGACTTGACGCCGTCATCCAACCGGCCAACAAGCATGCCAGAATGCCGAGGCTCCGCTTCCGCATGTTCGGCGTCCTTGTTCACTTCGTTTCGACGGCAGTCGGCTCCACGAAAGCCATCCAGAGCTGCACCAACGCGCGCTGGCCGTCGTAGAGCTGGGCGAGCACGTGCGCCGCATCGCGGTCCGACCGGCTCAACTCGCGTAGGAGCTTCTGGACGTGGGCCGTTTGGTTCGGATTCTCTTGCACCGCCCCGATGGCTACCAGTCGGGCCCAGATCCGCTCGATGAGCACCGTTCCGGCCAACGGGTTTTCGCCCAGGTAGTCGGCCGCGGCCAGCTCGTGGGGCAGGCGGTCCACGTACTTCGCGTCTTCCTGGCCGAGACCTTGCCGCGGGAGCGTTCCGGCGTAGTGGAGGACCATCCGCCGCAGCACTTCGGCGGGCGTGGTCGCTGCGAGGTACTCCTCGGTCGGCACACCCAGCAGCTTGGCCTGCGTCGTGTACAACCGGTGCATTTGCACTTCCGGCCGGTCGTCCTCATCCTGTTCGTCGTCGGCGCGGAGCGAGTCGTAGACGTGGCGCAGGAGCATGCGGCTCAGGTTGCTCTGCGTCTTCGCCCAGGGCTCGTTTTCCGCCGGCGCGATCTGCCACCCCAGCACCGCGGAAATCACTTCCACGACCCGCTCCTGCTGCAACCGACTGACGCCGAACGTGCCAACCCCGGAAAGCTCGTCGGCCAACCCCAGCCGGACGTGCTTCCAGCGGCCGATCTCGTCGACGTGCTCCAGCACTCTCTCGTACTCTGCGGGCTGCTTCGGCCGGAGCAGGTAGCGGGCCACCGTGGCACCCTGCTCCGGCGTCAGATCCCGGATCCGTCCGGCGGCATCCGCCAACCGCTTCAGCGAAGCGACCCGCGTGCCGGTTGCCAGTTGCGAGGAGTCTTGGAGGTCCATAACCGAGTCGGTGACCCAGACGGGGGATCTCGGCAGGGCAGATCCGGAAACGCCGGCCGCCGGGCGTGTACCTGCCGCGCGCGAAGCGTGGTCGCTCTCAAGCTCATTGAGCAATTGGTCGTACGTGGCGTAGCCGGGCTCGTTCTGCGCCAGCGCGCAACCGAGCGTGGCAACCTCGGCCAGGCTTACGGTCGTTCGCAGCAGGGCCTCGGGGTCGTGGCTGCCGCGGGGCGTCTCGGCCAGCACTCGGGCGGCCAGCTCGTGAAACCGGTCCGCACGGGTGCTCGAGGCGACGTGGATCATCCTGCGGATCGCCGCCGCCAACTCGGCCGGCGACGACAGTTCCGAGCCGACGTCGAACCGCGCCAGAAACAGGCCGGACAGATAGCGTTCAAGCTCCCGATTGCCCGACTTTTCGTACCAATCGATCAGTCTCTCCAGCGACTGCCAATTCTCCGATCTCGCGGCGCGGCGGATCAAGCTTCGGTATTCGCGCCAATCGTCAGGCGCCGCGGGAAGCACCGCGAGGAGGAAATCGGTGGTGAGGCCGTCCAGCGTGCCGGGGTCGAGGTACTTCTCCGCTCGGTCGGCCAGCTCGTCGAGGTGCTCGCGAGCGCGGTCCGGGTCCGCGCCGGCGCCGGCAATCAGCACCTTGTAGAGATGCGCTGAGAGGGCACCCAGGCAGTGCTCGGTCTGCTCCTCCGGCATGAGGCAGCGGTCCACGTCGACGCTGAGGCGCTCCCCAATGGCCTGGGCGAGCGATTCCGCCCGCTTCGCGTCGAGTTGGGGATGCTCCAGGGCCGCGACGGCAGTCTCGATCGTCCAGAAGGCGACGTCGTACACGAAAGCGTCGTAGGGCAACCCGCCCTCGACCCCGGGAACGAGGTCGACTAGCGCGGTGCGGAGGCGCTGGGCGCACGCGTCGGAAGGCTCCAGGGCATGGCAGCCGACGACGACGTCTCTCAGCGCAGCCGCCGCCGATTCGTCTTCCAGGACGGCCCTGCGCGGCTCGTCCTCGGAGCCCTCCTTCACAGGCCCGAACGGCTCGCCTTCCGGGGCGGGCCACCACGGCCCTTCGTCTGCGCCTTCCGACGGCGGTTCGGCTTCGAGCACGGTCACCAGCCACTCGTCTTCGCCGGAATCCTCTACGCCCGACTCCGTCGGGGAACCGCTTTCGGGAGTGCCCGAGCCGGGCCCTCGGTCTGCCCCGTCGATCATTGGTGCGAGCAACGCCGCATACGCCCCGGCGCGGACCTCGGGGACCGTCGACTCGATTGCCTTCAAAGCGGGCCTGATCTCGGGCAGCACGCTGCGGGCCTTGCCGATCGCCACGACAAGAGTCGCGTCCCACCACTGGCCGCCTGAGGGCGCTTCGACGGGCACCTCTCTCACGACGGTCGGCTCAGGTCGCGGTCGTCTGGGGATTATCAGAAAAACGAAGAACCCAACGACCACCAAGGCCGCGAGAATCGCCAGCGCCGGTGCCCCCAGGTTGATGAGGCTTTCGAACCGGTTCTCTTTCGCCTGGTTTCGGATGATCGATTCCACCTGGCCGGGCGTGAGTCCGTACTTCGCGCCTTCCTCGCGGATTCTCGTGCGGCCATCCGTGGAGAGCGTTCCCGATTCGCCCATCACCTGCCGAACCAGCCGCACGACGTGCAGCTTCGCCTCCCGCGAGCTCATCAGGCTCAATCGCTTCCGGCGGGCGACCTGCCGGACGATCCGCTGGGCTGCGGACTTGGGGAGTGCGAACGGCGGTTGGGTCCCGTCGCCGATAAGCGTTTTCTCTTCGCCGGGCAAGAGAAGACCGCCCTGCCTGTCGGCCAGCTCGTGGAGAACATGCTGACGAAACCGTTCTTGCCGGGCCTCCGCACTCGAGCCGTCGACCCACGTCTTCGGGGCCGCCTGGAGCGAGCCGATCGCCTCGAGGACTTCCTCTTCCGAGAGTCCGAGTTTCTCGCCCAAGGCCATCAATTTGACCTGACAGCCGGCGTTGAGGCCCCCGGACTCCGCAATGACCCGGCCCGCCTCTTCCTGGAACCTCTGGATTCGGACCTTTCGGTCGTCGGGCAGAGGCGGCGGACCTTTCGAATTGCGCGAACCCATGTGCTCTTACTGTCGGACTCGTCAGTCTACCTTGACCGGGCTACGGTTGCCCAAGCCGACGTTGGAGGCTCCTAAGCTTCTCCCGCCACGGCTCCGGGCCGAAGTCGGGATGCAATAGCTCGAACTGCCCGAACACCTCCCGGGCCCGGGCCTCGTCGACCTCGATCAGGCACGCCAGTTGGTGGTACTTCGCTTCGTACCAAACCACGGACTCTCTCGGCAAGCCGGCCAGCAGCTTGCGCCAGTGAGGAAGGGCGCGGTCGTAGCTTTCGGCCTGGAAAAGGGCCAGGCCGGCACGCCGCAGATAGCCTTGGTCGTTCGGATAAACGGCCAGGATCTTCTCCAAC
Organism: Thermoguttaceae bacterium; assembly: GCA_035528065.1. GTDB lineage: Bacteria > Planctomycetota > Planctomycetia > Pirellulales > Thermoguttaceae > DATKZH01. Next base: position 7,536 of record DATKZH010000616.1, read on the forward strand.
TGACCCGCTGCCTCGGCGTGGCGCCCCAAATGTCCAAGGTACGCCGCCAGCTTCGAGCTGGCAACCAGGGCGTTCTTCTGCGACGAGATCGCTTTCGGGCCGTCGCCCAGGAGTTTGACCAAGCGGGCGTAGATCGCGTAGGCCTGTTCCTGGGAAGAACGCAGTCTATCGCCGCCGGCCGCGGCGACGGCGGCGTCGGCTTCCTTCGCCAGCTCGACCAAGGCGGGCAACTCGTAGCCCGAGCCCGCGGCATGCCGGGCCAGCCACTCGGCGTGCTCGCGCACGTGCTGGTCGTCGCCGGTCTCTCCGGCGAGTTGAAAGCGGCGATAGTGGTAGTCGGCCGCCAACGTGTCGGTCGCCGGCAGCCCGCTCGCCAGCGCCGTGGCCTGGTCCAAATACAAGCGGACCCGCTCGAGGTCCACGCGGTCGGCGCTTAAGGCCACTTCGGCCGCAAGCAACAGGCACCGGAGCTTCTCGGCCGGGTCGGCGCCGTCCTTTGCCGCTGATAGATACGCATCGACCGCTTGATACACTTCCCCGGCGACGGCACTGCGGTCCGCGGTGCCCCGGGCGGCGGTCCACCGCTGGTGCTCGAGCAGGCAGATCTCGTGGCGCGACGTGAGATAGTTGGGGCTGTCCGGTTTGACGCGGCGCAAGCTGCGGATCAACTCCTCCGGGCCGGAGGCGTGATGACGGATCTTGGCCACGTAATAATCGACCTTCTGCGTCAGGGGATCGCCGGGGAAGTCGCGCCGGATGGCCTCGAGCAGCCGAATGGCCGACGCGACGTAGCGAGGGTTCTCCGAGGCCGCCTGGTAGTACGACTCGACGGCCTTCCAGGCGGCCTTGACGGCCGTGGGTTGATCGACGGCTTTGAGGCTGCCGGTCGCTTGCTCGAACTGCTCGGCCGCGGCCTTGTATTGCCCCCGGCGATAGTGACACCACCCGAGCAGGTAGCGCCACTGCCCGGCCAGCGCGACGTCCTTTTCCGCGTTCGGGTCGGTCAGGGCCTTGGTCAAGGCCTCCTCGGCGGCCCGATAGTCGTCCGGGTCCTGCGACGCTTCGGCCTTGTCGAGCAATTTCCGGCCCTCAAGCCCATAGAGCAGGAGTCCGCCCGCCTGCTCCGCGTCGATCGCGTACTGCGACGTCAACTGGCCGAGCGTGTCGAACTGCTTCAGACGGACGAGGCCGGCGATGCCGACCATCCCGGCGGCCCGGCGCTCGTCCTGCTTGGCCGCACCGTCCTTCCCGCTACTGGAAGCCTTGTCGCCAAACGCCGCGGCGACCAGCGCGGTGCAGGCGCCGACCTCGCCCGGCGTGGCCCGCCCCGACCAGCGGCCCATCTGCTCCTCCAGCACGTATCCGGCCTCTTCGATCGCTCCGGCGTTGACGAGCCCTTGCACGTGCCAGTAGCCCGCCTCGTCGCGGATCGCAGGGGGCACGGCGGGGTCTTCGAGGACGCGGAAGCAGGCGTGACTGCCGGCCCGGTCGCCGCCGGCCGCTTCCGCCATCCCCAACCCAATCAGCGCTCGGCAATGTCCGACCGCCTCCAGGTTGAACCACTCGGCGGTGATCTCATCGAGGGGATCGTCGTCGGCCAGATCGAGCACCTTGCGGAAGCATTGGCGAGCCGTGGCCAGCTCATTCTTTGCCTTCTGGGAATCCTCCGTCACGATCGAGGAGTAGTAGTCGGCCCAGCCCGACAGAAAGGCCGCCCGGATGCCCACGGCCTCCAGGCGCGCGACCTCCGCTTCCTTGACGGCCAGGGCCTGCTCGTCTTCGACTGCTTCAATCTCCTCCCACCACTGCTTGACGAGCCGCTCAATCTCGGCCTGGTGCTCGCGCAGGCGGGGGACCACGCGGGAGAGCATAGCTCGGGCCGCGTCGCGCGCCGTGGCGTCGTCCGGCCGCCGGAGCCATTGGGCCACCTCAGCTTCCGCCCGATTGTAGTCCGCCTGGAGCAACAGCACGCCGAGCGACGGCGTATCCGCCTCGGGCACCCTCTTGATGAGGGAGTCGACCCGGGCGTAGATCTCCTGCGACTTCTCTTCATCCTGCGACGTGCTCATCAGCAGCCCGGCGTAAAGGTCGGCCAGGCGTCGGGCAAGCTCGACGCGTCGCTCGTCGGGGAGCGGGCCCTGGAGCGTCTTCTCCAGGTGCAGCACCTGGATTTCGACCAGTCCCAGCCGCGCGAGGAACTGCTGGACGGTGTCGACGTCGTCCGCAATCGCCGTGCTCGTTGCCGCCCAGCAAGATGCCGCGAGGATCAACGCGGCCGTGACGACGCAAGCCACACGGCCTCGCACGATTCCGAGAACCGTGAACGGTATGAGCCGTGTGCCACGGCTTCGTAGAAGCCGTGCTGCACGGGACGTACCAGCGGAAGCACTGCTTCGGCGAAGCAGTGGCACACTCCCGATACTCCGGTAATCACGAAATCCCATTCAGCCACCGGCGGAAAGGGGAACGTAGGAAACCGTCGCGAATCCGGCGGTCTTGCACGCCTGGATCGCGGCGGCGGCCATCCGGAACGGGGCCCCGTCGCTGACGCGGACGAACGCCCCATCTTCCTTATTGGGGAAGCTCTCGAGAACCCGCGTCAACTCCTCGTCCGACGTGATCTCCCGAGTGCCCAGTTGGTAGAGGAATCGATCGCCGCTCGGCACGACCTCCACGATGGCCGGTTCCAGATCGCTCAGTGCCTGCTCGGCCGTCTTGTTCTTGACGCGGATGGCCGAGTCGAGCTGGCGCTCGGTCTTGACGAAGCTGGCGGTCGTCATGAAGAAGATGAGCAGGAGGAACACGACGTCGATCATCGACGTCATCGACAGCTCGATCCGCTTCTCTCGTTCGATCTTTCGGCTGCTCAGCTTCATTGCGGTCGGCTCTCCATGAACCTATCGAGTTCCTGCTTCGACGACGACGGCCCGGCGGTGCGTCCCATCTGCCTCGACTCCGTCACCCGTCGGCGGCCTCCACGGCGATCCGAACACGATTGAGCTGCAACTCGGCCAGGCCCGAGACGATCCGGTTGACCGTCGTGCTGTCCGACCGCTCGTCGGCTCGGAGCACCACGGTCAGGCGGCTCGGGTCGTTGCCCAGCCGCTCGAGCTGGTCGACGACGATCCGGAGCACTCGGGCGACGGAGACTTCGCCGCCGGAGACGATCACCCGACCGTCCTCGGTCACGTTGAGGGTGATCACCGAGGCTTGTTGCTCCGCGTCGCCCTTTTCCTTGGGCAACTGAAGACGCTCCCGGTTGATCTGCGACACCTGGGAAACGGTCATGAAGAAGATGAGCAGGAGGAACACGACGTCGATCATCGGCGTCATGTTCATCAGCGGCAGGGGGGCGCGCCTGCGTTTGGAGAGTCTCATGGAGCGGCACCTCCGGCCGGCTATCTGGTTTGACGGCCCAAGGGCATCATGATCCGTTCCACGCGGCTTCCCGCCTCGGAGACGATCGAGTCGATCCGATTGCGAAAGTAGGCGAAGGCGATCATCGCGGGGATGGCCACGACCAGGCCCATCAAGGTGGTGATCAAGGCCTGACCGATGCCGCCGGCCAGCTCGTCGGGCCGGGCCATGCCGCCCCGGGCGGCGATCGTGTTGAACGCCGTGATCATCCCCAGCACCGTGCCGGTCAGGCCCAGCATGGGAGCGATCGCACCGATCACGCCCAACACCTCGGTCTTGCGATACAGCCTGCTGGTCTCTTCCTCGCCCGCCTCCTCCACCGCCGACTTGTACTCGGCGAACCCGAACTGGGCGTTCTTGTATCGCAGAAGCCCGGCCAGGATCACGTGCGCGACCAGCGAGTGGCTCTCCTGCTGGTGGCAGTACTCGATGGCCTCGTCGATCCTGCCTTCGGCAATGAACTGCTCCAGGTCCACGAGCTCGGTCTCCGGCATGAGAACCGACTTGCGTATGGTACGGAAGTGCTGCACGATGTAGGCCACGGCCACGACGGAGAGCACGAGGATCAACAGGCCCACGACGCCCCCGTCGCGGAGCGTGTCGAGCAGGGTCCGCTCGGTCGGGGCGGATTCGGCGGCCGCGGCAGAAGGCGCGCCGCGGCCCGTCTCGGCCGGAGCAGGCTCCAGCACGTCTTCGATCTCCTCCAACGAGTCGAGGGCGTTTTCTTCCGCGGCCGAGGCAAGCGGTCCACCGAAGGACCAGCCCAGGGCCACGGCAAGCAGCGTAAAGAGGGCCCAACGAGAATCGCGTCGCCGCCGAAGCGTGGTCGCTCTCGGCTCGGGCCCGTCAAGGATCTTCCGTTTCACGTCTTCACCTCATTTGCCATCTTCCGAGTTCTGTTGTTTCTCCACTTTCACGGCGTGGAAGGTACGCCCATAGTTGACCTGCAACTCGCGGCGAAGCGCCTCGCCGCCCGGTTTGTCGTTCATTCGCAGAAGGGTTTCCCTTACCCCGTAGAGTCCGGCGGCTGCCAGGTCGCGATGCTTCGTCCCATAAAGCGCCGGCACGTGCAACAGGTAGAGCAGGCCTTCTTTCTTGGCCTGATCGTCGTCGCTTTGGATCAGGGCCGTTCCCAACCAGTAGAGCCCCAACGGCTTGTTGGCCGGGGAAAGACCCTCGACACGGCCGCGGAGCTTGTCGACGGCCTCGCCCGGCCGGCCCAACGCGACCTCTCGCTGGACCATGGCGATGTCGCGCAGCTCGGCCACCGTGCCACCCTCCGTCTCAATCCCGGCGAGGACCTGCATGGCTCGCGACTCCTCACCGGCGGCCAAGGCAAGCGTGCCGTAATACACGTGGGCGGCGGGCGGAAGCGGAGGGGTCATCTCCTTGACCGCTTCCAGCACGCCGGGCATCGCCGCCTTGGCGGCCGCCTGGTCGAACCAGACGGGCAGCAGCTCGGGCGTCATGCCGGTCTTGGGATCGAAGCTCAAGCGGCGCCCCCCGGGCAAGGCGACGTCCGCCTGCGCGACATCCCGCAAATACTCCAGGCAACGCAGGTACGGCTCCAGGGCCGCTTCCCGCCGGCCGGAGGCCAGCCGCGACCACATCGCCGCTTGAAACACCATGTAGGCCGAGGGGCCGCGACGTCCCACGTACCGGGGGTAGACCGCCTCGGCAGGGACCGAGAGCGCCTCGAAGTCGCCCACCTTCAGCCGCTGGCGGATCCGGTAAAGGGGCTCGCCCAGGTCGCCCAGCATCCGGTCGAATTCGTTCTGCCGGGCCTCGGCAACGCGGCCGCTCTCGATCTCGTCCCATGCTAGCGTGCGCCCGCCTTCCAGGCGGACCCCGTCTTCGTCAAACGACGCAACGGCCTGGTCCCGCAGGATCTCCAGGTTCCTCAACACGATCCGGTCGGCGTGAAGCGGGGCCGCAAGGGCGCCCACGATCAGCGCGACGGGAAGCAGGACGCGTCCCACCGCCCGCAGCGCCCCCGTCCTTCCGGGCAAGCATGATTTCGGATCAGAAGCCGGATACATGCCGGTACTTGGCTCCTGATTTTTGGGCGATCTCGCGCAACATCGCTTCTGCGCTGTTGTCGATGAACGAGACGGTGAAGATTTTGGTTCGTCGTTCTCCGCGGGCGTTGAGTCGCGCGACGTCGTCGACCACGTGCTCCTCGAACAGGCCGTCGGTGAGGAACACGATCACGTCGGGTCGCGGCCGCAGCTCAAAGGCCACCTCGAACGCCGGGGTGGGCTCCGTCTGGCCGGAGCCGTCGACCTTGTCGAGCCAGTCGCCGAGCTCGTCGCGTTCCCGGTCGGGCCGCAGCCAGCCCGACTTGGGATAAGGCAAGGCCTTCTGGTTGTAGAACACCAACTGAAAGCGTTGGCTGGGCTTCAGCTTGGTCAACGTCTCCAGGATCTCCTGCTTGACGTATTCCAGCTTCTCCCCCTCCATGCTGCCCGACCGGTCGGCCACGATGCACAACCATTTGGCATGACCGCGCACCTTTCCGTCGAGGAACTCGAACTTGCCCGCCCCGCTGCCCCCGCCGGCGACCATCTGCACCTCGGGCAATTCGGCCAGTCGGCCGGCCGGCGCCACGGGGAACGCGCTCAGCTCGAGCGCCTCCTGATCCGCCGAGGGGCTGGGCGGGGCTACCTCGTCGAAGACCTCGACCACCTCGGATTTCTCGTCAAACGCCGGCTCCATCTCGGCCGAGTCGAGCTCTTCGTCCCCCGTCTCGTCGAGCTCGACCGACGGCAACTCGCCGATCAGCACCTCCTCCCCAAGGCCCCCGCCCGCCTGATAGCTCCACGTCACCAGCGAAAAGAGCAGCAGCAGGCCCCCGTGCACCAGGCACGAGACCACCGTCGGCACGAGGAACTCGCCCCGCCTACTCGACTCTTCGAGGTATTCGTCCTCGCTCGTGCCCGCGACCGGCACCGGGAAGATCTTGTGGCAATGGGGGCAGGGGATCTCGCGCCCGAAATGCTCCTGTCCGACGCGGACTTCCCGGCCACAATGGAAACACGACACGGTCATCGCCTTGCTCCCGGTAGACTCGCCACCGCAAGGAGTCGACTACTACTACCACACCGTCGAAAAGGCCGCCAACCCGACGCGCCCCCGGCCGCAAGCACGACAAGACCAAGCCGGCGGGCACCAACCAAGCCCCCTAATGTAGGATATGGGGATACCCTCCATTCAGTCAAGGGTTGCGCGTATCGCGTCGCCATCGCCGTTGAGATCTCCGATTCCAGCGGATACAACATGGATCGGCGGCCGAGAGGGTCCTCGGCGAACCGTGAAGGCCGGAGCGGCACAGCAGCGGCTCCCACCAAGACCCCTATTCGGGAGGACATGGAATGAAACGCCGACAGGTGACGTTCGGACTGCTTCTGCCGCTTCTGATTGCGGCTTGTCCTGGGAAACCCGCTCTTGCGGGGTCAAGACCGCTGCCGCCGCGCCGGGTGGTCGATCTCGGCGGCACGTGGCAGCTCGAGCAAGGGAGCATGGACTCCGTTCCGAAGCAGTTCTCCCATACCGTCGTCGTTCCGGGCCTGGTCGACATGGCCGAGCCCGCGTTTGAGGAGGTGGGTGGGAAGAGCGACCTCCGGGCGGCCTTCTGGTATCGTCGCACGTTCACGCTCGACGGCTCCGTGCCCGCGGTCGCCATCCTGAAGATCCACAAGGCCAAGTACGGCACGAAGGTCTTCCTCAACGGCCGGGCCGTCGGCGAGCACCTGCCCTGTTTCACGCCCGCCCTTCTGGACGTGAAGCGGCATCTCAAGGGCGAGGGCCGGGAAAACGAGCTGGTCGTCCGCGTGGGGGCCGACCGGGAGTGCCTGCCGGAAGGGATGCCCGGCGGATGGGATTTCGAGAAGCACCTCTACATCCCCGGGATCTACGATTCGGTGGAATTGATCCTCACCGGCGCGCCGTACGTCGCGGGCGTGCAGACCGTTCCCGATATCGAGGCGAAAACCGTCCGCATCGTCGCGGAAGTGGAAACGGCCGGGGAGGCACGCGACGTTACGCTTGCAGCCAGAGTAACCGAGTCCGGCACCGAGAAGGTGGTCGGCTCGGCAGCGGCCCCGACGGTCTCGCTCCGGCCGAGCCAGCGGAAAGCGATCGACCTGACCGTCCCCATCCAGGGCTGCCGGCTCTGGTCGCCGGAAGACCCGTTCCTGTACGAAGTCAAGCTGAGCACCGGCGCGGATGCGGTCTGCGTTCGGTTCGGCATGCGGTCCTTCCGGTTCGACCCCGAGACCAAGCGGGCGATCCTCAACGGCAAGCCGTATATGATGCGGGGGACGAACGTCTGCATCTATCGTTTCTTCGAGGATTCGCTCCGGGCCGATCGTCCCTGGCGTGCCGAGTGGGTGCGACGCCTGCACCGGAAATTCAAGTCGATGCACTGGAACTCGATCCGCTACTGTATCGGCTTTCCACCCGAGCTGTGGTACGACATCGCCGATGAAGAGGGCTTCCTGATCCAGGACGAGTTCCCCATCTGGCTTCTCGGCAAGGCCCCGGAAAACCCCAAGGCCGAGATGATCGTCCCCGAATACACCGAATGGATGCGCGAGCGGTGGAACCATGCCTGCGTGGTCCTCTGGGACGGGCAGAACGAAAGCGTCACGCCGGAGACGGGCAAGGCCATCCGGGCGGTGCGCGAGCTGGACTTCTCCAACCGTCCTTGGGAGAACGGCTGGGCCGAGCCGCAGGCGGCGACCGACTGCGTCGAGGCGCACCCGTACCTGTTCATCCGCACGTTCTTCGGCAAGGAGCCGTTCCGCTTCCACCAGATCGCCCAAGTCTCCGGCGTGCCCAACCTGCGCGACGCGCAGAAGAAGCTCGGCGTGCCGATTCTGATCAACGAATACGGCTGGCTCTGGCTCAACCGCGACGGCAGCCCGACCACGCTCACCAAGAAGGTGTACGAGAGCTTCTTCGGCCGCTGGTCCACGACCGACCAGCGGCGCCTGCGCTACGCCCGCTATCTGGCCGCGCTCACGGAGTTCTGGCGATGCCACCGCGAGTGTGCCGGCGTGCTCCATTTCTGCGGCCTGGGCTACTCCCGATCCGGCCTCAAAGAACGCCCCGAGGGCGGCGCCACCAGCGACCACTTCGTCGACTTGGAACGGCTCACGTTCGAGCCCTACTTCGAGGAGTACGTCCGCGACGCGTTCAACCCGGTCGGGCTGATGCTCGACTTCTGGGACGAGCAGCTCGCGCCCGGCGGAAAGCGCGAGATCAAGGTCTTCGTGATCAACGATCTGGACGAGGACTGGCAAGGAAGCGTCCGCCTACGCATCCTCCGCGAGAACGAGCCCGTGTCCGAGCAAGGCGAAGACTGCGCCGTCCCCGCCCTCGGCCGCGAGATCCTCGCGTTCACTCAGGCCATCCCCGCCGAGCCGGGTGACTATACCATCATCGCCGAGGTGACCGACGCGGCGGGAAACCGCGTTCGCAGCCTCCGCGATTTTCGGGTGATGAGCGAGAAGTAGCAGAGGTTGACCCCGCCTCTGCGGCGACTGCCGGCACGACGAGGCCGGCAGCTCCATCAAGCAGCAGGCCGCCGGCTCGGGTGCCTTCACCAAGAACCGACGGGAAAACAACTTGCGGATGTCTCAACCCATCCCCCCCGGCCTTGGGCCGGGGGAAAAGGGTTTGACGACTACCGCGTCTGGTTCCCAAACCTCCTTTCCCCCGGCACAAGGTCGGGGGGGAATGCGGAAGCCGTTCTTCGGCTGATTCCAAGACGGTTTACCACGGCCTCGGGGTTCGATGAGAGCTGGGATGCGCACTTTGCGGGGCAGCGGAGGCGGGACCCGTCTGCCGGTCGAGGCGGCCGGAATCAAAAGCATCTCAATGACCTTGCCGTCCTCCCCCGGATGTCCGATAATCGACGCAGATCGGTTTCCAAGACAATCCGGTCCACCGATCGTTCGTACCGGAGTTGCGAGTTGGAGGCTCGTCTTGTGTTCCTGGGCGGCTCGCCGGGCTGCCATTTTTGTTGGTGCTTGCATGGCCAATGGGCACCCCCAGTGGAGCGAACCCTGCGGCACCGGGCTTCCGAGGGAAGCCCTCCGTTCATTGGCCGTGCAAGGCTTAATAGGAGTCGCCTACCAGGAGAATGACCGATGCTTGCCCCGCCCGATCGGCGTCGCCTGCTTGATGAGCTGCGTCATCTCGCAGAGACCTTCGATAGCATTGGCCACACCGATCCCGAGCTCCTGTGGTGCGAGCTGCGAGTGAGCGTGCAGCGTCTTCGGGACTTGCTGCCGGCCGACGCGGAGCGAGGCGAAAACGAGGCCGTCTTCAAGCGGTTTGCTGATTTCCTCGACGAGCTCTGGGATACTTGTCAGCTCGGATCAGAATCCGGGAGAATCGATCTGCCAAGCGGTGAACGGGCACACGGCCTGGTCAACTGGTTTCGAAAGCAGTTTGCCAAGGATACGGCGGGCGATCATCGAACATCCGGTTGACGCGGTGGTGGCTGGTGCGCGGTCGTCCGGCCTTTCTCCCCGGCATTCGGGCTCCCGTTGGCCGCCCTTCGCGTTTCGCAGATGCAGGGCTCGGCGAACAGTGCAGCGGGGGACGGGAACGCCGAAGGCCGGCAGCTCCGGACGGCCCGTCGGGCAGCGGAAGGAAGAGGTGCCTTCATGAGCCAAGCGGACGAGGACGACCTGGGCGTGAACATGATCGCCGGGTGCGGCTGTGCATCGGCCGTGTCGCTGTTCGTCCTTGCCCCGTTTTGCCTCTGGACGGGGCTCTTGCTGGGCAGTGTCGTGTTGGCAATCGTCCTGGGGATCATCGCGGTCGTAGCCGGGCCGATCGTGTTGACTCTCATCATCTGGGGCGTGATTGCCTGGATGCGATGGAAGGAACGCGACGACGGATTCGATTGAAGCAGGACGAAGCGGATGTGGAGCCGACCATGAACCATTCGCCGATGTCGATCGCCGTGACGCTTTGCTGGGCGACGGCTTGCCTCGCGGCCGCCGGACCGCAATCGACGCCCCCGAAAGACCTCAAGTACGACTGCGGCCCGGCACTCGGGTTCGACGGATTCGGCGACCTGGACTCCAACGGCCGGGCCGACGTGCCGGTCGCGTTCGGGCCCCGGGCCTTCGGCTCGCCCCAGAACCTGTTTCTGTTGGAAGCGCCGTAAACAGGCGGCCGTGCTGCCAGACCGCCAATGGGCGACGGCCCCAGTGTCCTGCTTTCCGGGATACGCTTCGCCGCGGGCCGACTCGCGTCACGTTCCAGGGGGCCACGGGCTCTCGCCACCTCAGCCGGCGGGGTTTTCGATCCATTGGCGATAGCACGGGGCGCAGAGGTAGATCGTCATCCGACGGTAGACCTGGTCCATCGCTTCCTGCTCCGAGAGGTCGCGCAACCGGGCGAGGAGCCGATCGATCTCCGCACGCGTGTCCCGCTGGAGATCCTCCTCGGTGAACTGCGGCGGCGTGGGGTCGGCAAAGGCCTCGATCCGCACCACGTAGAAGCTGCCCTCGCCGGGCGTCAGCTCGACTCGGCACCGCCTGCAAAAGATGGGCCAGTGATCGATCCCGTTGGGCTCGCTCATGCCGACCATTGTAGGAGACGGGCATCCGCGGGTCAGCATACGGCCGCGGCGACCAGCAGGCGGGCGCGGTCGGCAATCGAGCGGGCGGATTTGCCGTCCGGGGGGTTGCATCCCCGCTCCGGCCCGGTTACAAGGGGGGAGACATTCTCTGGGGTCGGGGAGGAGAACCGGCAACGGGCTGCCGGCCGGTCTTCTGCGTACCGACCGTCGCCCATCAGAAGCGGAGGAAGAGACCATGCGGAACAGCCGATGTGCTGCCAAATGTGATTCCGGGTGTAATCAATGCGGGGACATGAGCCGCCGCGCGTTCGTCAAGACGGCTTCGGCCTCGCTCGTCTCGGCGTCGCTGGTTGGCGGTCTGTTCTCCGGTCGGCCCGCTTTGGCCCAGAAGATCCAGCCGAACGGACCGGCCTCCAAGCACGTTCCCGCGATCAGGGCGTGCTTCGTTCGTCGCAAGGGCGATTACGGGATGCGATGGCCGGGCCAGATCTACGACGGCGAAGCTGCCCGGAAGAAGTACATCGAACAAATCACCGCGGCGGCCAAGGAGCTGGGCGTCAAGCTGGATTTGCAGCCCATCCCCCTTTATAGCATGGAGGAAGGCGAGGCGTGGGTCGCTCAGTCGGTCGAGGCGAAGCCGGACGGGCTTCTGCTCGTGCTTCTCGATCGGCAAGAGCACGCGTGGCCGACCGCCAACGCGGCCACCGACTGCGGCATCCCCACGGTCGTTTTCTCTCCGATCGGCAGCTCGTTTACCACGAACACGGCCCCACTTTCCAAGAAGCCCGGCTCCTTCATCTGCTCCACCGACGACTTCCGCCAAGTGAACCACGGCATGAAGATGCTCCAGGCAGGGGCCAAGATGCGAGCCACCCGATGTCTGGTGATCAAGGGCAACAAGCGTGCGGACGGCGAGATCCCGCATCTGGGCATCAAGCTCCGAACCGTCCCGGCGCAGGTCTTCATGGAGGAGTACGAGAAGACGCCGGTCGACGACGACGTCCAGGCCATGGCCAAGGACCTCATCCAGCGCGCGGAAAAGATGATCGGGGCCACCGAGCAGGACGTGATCAACGGGATCAAGAGCTACGTGGTGGCCTCGAGGCTCATGGAGCGCGAAGAGTGCGACGCGATCACCATGGACTGCCTCGGCGCGCTGGGGAAGACCAAGATCAGTCTGCCCTGCATTGCCTGGTCGAAGATGAACGACGACGGTATCCCCGCCGCCTGTGAAGCCGACCTCGGGGCAATGGCGACGCACGTCATCGTTCAGTACCTGTGCGGGCGTCCCGGCTTCCAACAAGACCCGGTGGGCGAGACGGCCCGCGAGGCCGTGATCGGCGCCCACTGCTGTTGCCCGACGAAGCTGGGCGGCGTCGATGCCCCGCCGGAGCCGTACGACATCCTGCACCACCACGGGGTCCGCGACGCCACGGCTCGACCCGTGTGGAAGATTGGCCAGCGGGTCACGTCGGCCGACGTGCTGCTGGCGGGCCAGGACGCGCCGCCGAAGATGATCATCTCGGTCGGGGAGGTCCTGGAGAACATCTCCGTACCGCCGGCGGGCGGATGCGTGGTCTCCGTGATGGTCAAGTTCGACGGCGTCAGCGACGTCTTGGCCTACCCCGGATTTCACCAGGTCTTCTTCTACGGCGACTTCAAGCGCGAGCTGACCCAGTTCTGCCAACTGTTCAAGATCGAGCCGATGGTCGTATGAGCACGACGCCGATCGAGCGCAGGGCGAGTGCTTCCACGCACGCGGAATGGACGACTTCGCCTCTTTCCAGTTTTCCATTATGTGCTTTTACATCTGCGAGTGGGACAGGGAGTTTTGACGAGCCTCTTACCACCTCGAGAACTGATGACATAAGATAAGGAGCACGCCATGAGTTTTCCGTTAAGCCGACGCCAATTCCTCGGGACCACCGCAGCCGGGGGCATGCTTCTCGCCGGAGGACTTGCCGCCCGACCGCTGATGGCGGCCAAGGCGGAAGGATGGCCGGAGCTGCCGCCGGTGAAGATCTACAAGGTCTACGTGGGCCGAACCGGCGGGATCTACCTCTCCCGGCCGACCGAGGAGATCGAGAAGTTCGAGAATTATCTGGGCGACGTCGAGAAGAAGCTGGGCGACGTGAAGTTCATCGGCGGCGACCTGATCCCTCCGGCCGAGGCGGGGCAGGTCGTCTCGAAGCTGAAGGAGAGCGGCGCCGACGGCGTGCTCTTGTTCCATCTCTCCGGCCACGGCGGGGGTGCCCCCGTCATGGACCAGATCATCGACGCGGGACTGCAAACCGCCGTCTTCACGCAGCCGTTCAGCGGCCACGGATGGATGTACTTCCCCCAGTGGCAGAAGGACGGCAAGAAGGTCGTGCTGCTCCCCACCAGCGACTGGAGCGAGCTGGACCAGATCGTCGGCCTGATGCGCGTGGCCCCGAGAATGCGTCAGACCAAGCTGCTTTGCGTCGGCCCGCCCCGGGGAACCGCCGCCGGCTGCGCGTTCGATCAGGTCAAGGAGCGCTTGGGCACCGAGGTGATCCCCATCGACAACCAGCAGGTCATCGAGGCTCACCAGGCCGTCGACTTGAAAGCGGCCGAGGCCGAGGCGGAGGCGTACTGGCTCAGCAAGGCCAAGGACGTGGTCGAACCCACTCGGGAGGAGATCATCAACTCCGCCCGCATGTACCTGGCGGTCAAGGACATGATGATCAAGCTCGGGGCCCGAGCGATCACCAGCTCGCATTGCATGGGCAAGCCGGCCAAGGGCTGCCTCACCTTCAGCAAGCTCAACGACATGGGCCTGGTCGGGGCCTGCGAGGGCGACGTCGACTCCACGCTCACCATGCTCATGTTCGGCTACGCCTTCGGGATACCCGGGTTCATCACCGATCCGGTGATCGACACGTCCCAGAACGCCCTGATCCACTTCCACTGCACGTGCGCCACGAAGATGGACGGGCCCCAGGGCGAACGGTTCCCCTTCACCATCCGCAACCAGAGCGACAGCGAACAGGGCGTGGCGATCGACGTGGAGCAGCGGATCGGCCAGCCGGTCACGTGCGCCAAGTTCGTCAACCTCGACACGATGCTCATCAACACGGGCGAGATCTTCAAGATCACCCACGACGAGCTCGGCTGCCGCACCCAGTTCTGGACCCGCGTGGCCGACGCCAAGAGCATGTACCTCAACTGGGGCGCCGACGTGATCAACAAGGAAGACGGCGTGATGACGCTCCTGCACCGCGCCGTCTTCTACGGCGACCACATGGAAAGCATCAGGAACCTCGGCGTGCTGATGGGGTTCAACGTGGTCGAGGAAGTGTAGCTGCGCAATCCTGCGGCACTGAGCCAGGCGGCGAGCCGGGGGGCGTCAGTTCCCGGCTCGCCCGCCCCATGCACACGGGCATTCCTACGGAATGGTTGTTAGCCACGTTGATTTGAAGGGCTTCGCCGAAGCTGGGCCAAGTCCCTACTCCAGACCGTGACCTCAAGCAGGTGGCGGAAGGGCCGATCCACGCCGATACCTGCCAACCGCCAGCCCGACAGCCCCCAGTGCGCCCAACACGGCGAACACCACTGCCATGCCCGGCTCGGGAACCATCGTTACGGTGCCTGGATCACTCTCGTAGGTTAGTTCACTGAACACCGGGTCCAGGAAGAACGTCGTACTGCCGTTTGCGCTAATCGGGCTGAAGGTGGATTCCACGCTGATTGCGAAGGTATCCCCTACGAGCGGTGGAGCCCCGGTGGCGGATGTCACCTGCAATTGCGCCAGAATCGCCCCAGGCGACGATGGCACGGCGTGGCCCAGCATCAATATCGTTCCGTCGCCGCCGATGTACGTATCGTTCGCAGTCGATGTCGTGCTCACAGCGCCCGCCGGAGGGAAGAACTCGGCGAGGCTGTCCCCGAAGAAGATGTACGCAGGGTCGGCAAGCTGCGGATCTGGGGGCGGGTCGACGAACTCGAGCCGGGTGGTTCCGCTCGTGGAGATCCGAAACTCGACGCCGAAAATGTCCAGCAGGTCGCCGCTGTCGCTGCTGATCGTCACGTCGAGGTAGCCCGTCTCGCCGGGGACCAGAGCGAGATCCCCCACATCGACGTGCAGCGCCGCGTCGGCTGTCGGCGCGAGGGCCGCGAGGCATAAGGCCGCGGCCAACGGAAGTAGTCGTGCCATGGTGTCGGTCCTTTGTGGAAAAAAATGACGGTGCTAGTTCATTCCATCCATCGAGATCCTTACAGAAACGTCAGTCGTCGATGGCAAGCCCGGCGCCCAGGGCACGCCCGAACGCCCGCATGGCAAGGACTCGGTCCAGGGCGTTGACCACGCCGTCCCCATTGGCGTCGTCTTCCAGGCCGGCGCCGATGCTGCCATACGCGTGCAGGATCGAGTAGATGTCGACCGCGTCGACCACCCGGTCCCCGTTCGTGTCGCCCAACAGCCGGTAGAAGTGGCGCGTGGTCTCGAAACTGCCGTTGCCGTCCAAATCCAGCGAGACCTCGTAGTATCCATCCCCCACGTTGGAGTTCCGGTTGCCGCCGATCCCCTGCTCGCCGAAGTCGAACTCGATCCGGTTGTCGATCGCGCTCAAGACGCCGGTTACATCCACCGCCGTCCCGCCCGAGCCGTCCAGACCGTACCGGGCCAGGCTGACGCGATCACCCGTGATTAGATCGGCCAGTCCCAACTCGTTCTCGAAGATCAGGTCCACGTACCGCACGTACGACCGCTGGGTCGCGCCTTTCTGCACGTCGATCGTATTCAGTTGGTTGGTTGCTAACGTGATGTCGATCGACTTCGTACCACCGTCCGACGACTCGACGACGATTGCCCCCGATAGCTGTCCTTCGAAGCCCGCCGGCACGGGAATGTGAGCCACAACGGGCTGCGTCGCGCCGGGATCCACGTCGAAATGGTTTACGTCAAAGGTGACCGAAGAACCGGGAATAGTACCCCACGCTCCAGTGAAATCCGTACAGTAGATGCTGACCGAATGGAGCACCGAGTCACCGCCGGTCTCGCTCACGTCAAAGGGCACCACTTCCACGCTTCCCGCCTCAACCAGCACCCGATACTCATCTGGGGTCACTGCCAACGTTGGCAGGCTGGTGAGCGATTCGTAGAGCAGCGTCATTGTCCCTTCCATGGACGTGACAGTCGTCGAGGTGGCAAGCCTTTCGCCCATGTCGATATCGCCGGTCCAGGAGTTGCTCGTAACCGTCACGTCGTCCTGGAGTCCTGCGATCGTCAGCTCGTAGGGTCCGTCACTCGTACCCACCAACTCAGTGCGGTAGCTGCCCGCAACAAGCTGTGGTAGTTCGACCGTCTGATCCCAGGTCGTGGGAATGGCGAGGTAATCGGCGGGCGTTCGCTCTTCCTCGGGCTGATAGACCCCGTCCCCGTTGACGTCCTCGTAATATTTGAGGTTCGCCTCCGGAATCTCCTGTTCCAGGGTCCCCGTGTCGTAATTGATACCGAGGTGCCTCCCTTGTGGGTCGTAGACGTGCAAATCGGCATGCGACGTGAGGATCATAGACATGGTGACGTCTGCCCCAGGCGCCAACGTACGGGTCTGAAGCGCCAGGATCGCCCACGCCGTGCTGATCTCGGCGCCGGCTTGCCCGGTATCCGGCCAGTTGCCGGCGGCCTGTTGCTCGATCATGAGACGGGCGGAGAGATCGGCGAACCAGTCATGCTCGCCGAGCATCGTCTTGTGGCTCATGACCAACGCCTTGGCAAGCGTCACCTTATAGTAGTATTCGGACCACCAGCCCCAGCCGTCGTTGTTCGTGACGCTGTAGCGATCGTCCAACCACTGGAGCCCGGCCTGAACGCGCCAGTCATCCGCCCCCACCCCGCACAGGTTATAGCTCCACACCGAGGCCGCGGTCATCGTGTGAATGGATCCCGACCCGGGCGTGTAACCACTGCCACCGTCGGGGCGCTGACAGCGCGGCAGGAAGTAGTTGGTGGCTTTGCTGTAGCTGTTCGCCGCATGCAGGCCCAACTCCCGATCCGCAGCCTTAAGCCCCATAAGGGCCCACTGGGTGTTCGAGAGGTCGGGCCGGCTGCTGTCTCCATACCCGAACCCGCCGTAATACCAATGCGAGGTTGGCACGCTCCCGTAGTACGAACTCTCGTCCCATTGCGAATTGACTAGCCACGTACGCATCTTGGAGATTTCATCGTGGTAATCCGGGTTGTGCGTCGCGACCAGCGGCAAGATAGCGATCGAGGTCCGATACGTGTAACGACTCGACTGCGGCCCCACGCTGCCGTCGGACCGGATGTACGGCAAGATGAAGTCGATGCCATTGGCCACTGCTGGATGCGACTCATGATATCCGGCGTTCAGCATCGCCAGCACGGCCATCGACGTGTTGGCCGGGTCGTTCCGCCACGAGCCATTCGCGTACTGCCGCGAGAGAAGCCAGTCGATACCGCGCTGGATCGATTCCTGCTGGTCGGTGTTGATGCAAAAGCTGAACTCGTAGGCCGGCCCTACGTCTCCATCTCCATCGCCGTCCAAGCCGTTCGCGTCCAAATCAGTTACGGCCGTGCCGATGCTCACCGTGACCATCTCGCCGTTGTCGAACAGTATCCCTCGGTCAATTGTCACGGTGTATGTTGTGTCGTCATAGGCAAAGCTACATGGCTGCTGCCCGCTTTGCGAACCCACGACGGTGATGTTGTCGTTGGTGAACGTGGATTCGTCCATCGGCTCACTAAACCTGACCCACAAGTCAGTGTCACGGCCGAATCCGTGCCCTACATTCTCGACGCTTGGAGGATCCCACTCGTCCAGCCAGCCGGCGTTAAACGCCGGGCCCCGCGGGCCATCATTCTGACTCAAGATAAGCACCCAACCCGGCTGACTCCACGGGTCGAAGTTTTCCTGCCCCCAGTGCCCTGCGAATTTGAGCCAGTTCATGTCGTTTAGCTCGGCGCTAAGGTCTCTCGGAAGGACTTCCACCGCCAATGTGAAGTTCTCCCCACCCGGTTCATCGGCCGGCCGTTCCGGCGCCTCCAAAGGGTAGAGCCAGTCCCCGTCCCCTTGGTGCCTGTCCCAAACGGGGTGGCCTTCCCAAATGTCCCAGCCGGCCTCGTAATAGGTGGCGTGTGAACCGAGTGCTACGTACGCGACGGGATGAGTGCTGTGGCTCCCGGGGTATTCGTCCGCCACATCTATGGAATCCCACGGTATCGTTTGTCCGTTCAGGGGATCCGAGTCATGGTGCCGATTGTAGAAGACCTCAGTTGGTTCATGATGCTCCTTGTCGAAGAAGAGCGTCATACCTTCCCAGTCGCCCTCATGAGTATTGCCAGAGATGAAATGCTCGCCCAAGTCACTCACGTAGTAGGGAAACCAAAATTGTACCGCTAGAGTATCGCTTTTGGGATCCTTGGCAACGGTGCCATAGATCGTGTCTGCATAGGTAGAGAGCTGGTTGTAGGCATTCAACAGTTCGTCCGCGGAGTCCCCAGGGAGATCAAGATAGTAATCGCCGTGCTGGGTTGGATCAGAATAGGCCGCCAGCTGGTTCACGTCAGCCACAGAGGCGAGGACTTCATTCCCGTCGTCATCGCGTAGAACAGCGTATTCATCAGCAATCGGGTCTCTTGCAGCGAAGATGGAGACATCCTTTGGGTGGTAGTGCTCATCTTTGTGCAGCTTGAGCACTGGTGCGTACTCTTCGACAAGCGAAGAAATCGCGCCGTCACCTTGGATCACTCCGCCGTTGCTATTGTATATCTCGTATCCGTCGAGCAGGTCATCCGGAATTCCCGGATAAAAGCTCAGCAGCAGCCTTGGCTCGAGCGCTTCCATCCTCAGTGGTTGGGGCGACGCAAACCCGTCCCCGCGTTTCCGTGAGAGCCTGGTGTTGCATACACAAGTGCGACGATTACGACGAGGAGCACGAGAGCTTTTCATGAGAACGCCCTCCAAACGGTTGGGTAATGCGTTGGTCTTCGACACAACTAAGGAAATTGCGACGCGTCGAAACGCCCTCAGGAGTCCGCCAACGGTCCTAGCGCGCCAATCAAGGGCCAGTCCGGCCGGCTCGCTCGTGCTGGGACGCATTCCATTTTGGTCCCGGTCTGCGGTCAACTGGCGGCCGGATCTCCGGAGCCCAAGTGGCGCCGAGCAGGCCTAACCACGTGCATCTGCGGTCCCGCCCATCCGAAGGCCCGCGCGCCCCGCGTGCATGGCACAACGGACCCAACTCTGGATACGGGGATACCAGCCTCCACGCATCTTTTCGCCCTGGATCTTGCCGGGAATCTGAGACAAAATTCTCCAAAAGACTGTCTGGGCGCAAAAACTGAGCGCTCAGCAATCGCCCGGCCGGTGAGTCCTTCCGATTGCCTTGGGCCTCACCGGCCCCTTTTTGTTCCCGCCAAATGCAGACGGCGCCTTGCTCTGTTATCTTCTGTCTCGGACGTTGCGCAAAGCAGCGGCAACCTTCGGAGGTAGTGTTGGCTCACCCAATGCCGGTGAACCCGGTCTTCGGAGATTCGGCCACCTTAGCGGGCCGCCGGCTTCAAGAGAGTTCCTCCTCCCCTGGTGCAGAAAAGTGAGTCCAGCTAAGCAGGAGGACGGCAGCGATGTGTTACTTTTAGCGGTATTCCATGCAATGTCAAGTACCTTCACAAGAAATATTGAAAACAATGAGGGAGGAATTCTTCGCTCTAGTTTTGTGCCGGAAAGGAAGACTCCAGTAAATCACCCGCCAAAGGGCCCTCAAGCATACGCCCGGAGGGGCAATCGGGAGTACGGGGAGTTGCGAGGAAGGTCGTCGGGTTGCGCAAATGCGCAACATCGGCGAAAAGATACATACGGATTGGAGGCGCGTGCGAAGGCTCCGAATCGATCCCCCTTCCTCGGAGGGATGGTTACGCCTTGCGCAAGACGCGAGTGGGATGGTGGAGCCGTCGCCCTCACGCTATATTGGATCCTTGCCTTGGAGGATCGGCCTGACTTCCAATCTGTACCCACAGCCACAGTCCGGAGGATTCCTGCCGTGTTCATTCAGGGGCTCGCTCCCGCGCTTGTTGCCATCGCTTTGCTGGGCCCGATCGCCATCTCGTGTCCAGGCCAGCAAGTGCAGTCGCCGCAAGACCTCAAGCAGTTCGAGGAAGAGCGAACCGACGCCTACGCCGCGCAGCTTGAAGCCTACTTGCACAAGTGGCTGGTGGACGATTATCCCGAGCGGGCGGCGAAGGCCTGGAACCGGGACTACACGAGCATCGAGGCGTTCGTGAAGAGCGTCGAGCCGAACCGCCGACGGTGGCGCGGCGTGCTGAAGCCGCCGGAGTTGAAGAAGACGGGCGAACTCGAGCGGCGTCCGCATGCACCGCTCGGCGAGCTGAATGCCGAGTGGCTGACGCTGCCCTTGGACGGGCTTACCGCCGAGGCGGTCTTGGCCGTGCCTGCCGGCGCAAGTCCCGACAAGCCCGTCCCGTTGGTGATCGCCCAGCACGGCATCGGCAGCTTCCCGGAGCGGACCTTCGGTCTGATGGACGAGGGCGGGGCGTATCACCGCTATGCCGAGGAGCTGGTCAAGGCCGGGTTCGCGGTGCTTGCGCCGATGAACCTGCGGACCGCGGAGCGCCGCAATCGCATCGAGCGGCTCTGCCGCCTCGCCGATACGAGCCTGCCGGGGATCGAGCTGGTACGCGTGCAAAGGCTTCTCGACGAGGTGCTCGCCGACCCGCGGATCGACCGGAAGCGCGTGGGCATGTGGGGGCTTTCGCTGGGGGGTCTGGCCACGATGTTCTGGATGCCCCTGGATGACCGCATCCAGGTGGGCGTCTGCGCCGCCTGGTTCAATCACCGGCGGAACAAGATGGTCATCCCCGACCCGCGCTATAGCTGCTTCCTCGAAACCCGCGAGGAGCACGCCTTCTTCGACGGCTGGCTCACCGAGTTCACCGATTCCGACGCCGTCTGCCTGATCTGCCCCCGGCCGCTGTTGATCCAGACCGGCAAGAAGGACGGAATCGCCCATTGGCCGCAGGTGATCGAGGAGTTCGAGGCCTCCCGAGCGCACTACGAGAAGCTGGGCATCGCCGACCGGATCGAGATCGACCTCCACGAGGGCGGCCACGAGTGCCGGATCGAAAGCGGCGTGAAGTTCCTCACCCGGTGGTTGATCGAGAAACCTCCCTCCGACTGACCGAGCGGCGTACACGCCAGGCGACTCGGGCGGGAGCGAGGGCTGCGGGTTCCCGCCGCCGCACGCGTGCATCAATCCCATGTATTCTGCGAACCACCCGTTCGCTGGCAGGTTCGTTCTCTGCCAGAACCCCGTAACTCTTTGCTAGTTCGGTAGTTATGGCTTGCGAGAATGCGCTGGCCCGGCTGCTGAGCCGATTTCCGAAGGGCGGGGAAACGCGGAATTGGGCTCGCGCCCGCGCCTTCCCTACGCAAGGTCTTCCGCAGAAACCAAGAAATGCTTGACAGCCCGTTTCTGCCCGAACAAAATCAACTTACTTGTGTTTGCTCCCGAACAGCCCGATAGCCTCGAAATCATGTGAACGGCTATCGGGCAGGTTTCCTGGCGTAGTGCCCCCCAGCAGGCCCTTCCAGGACGCCGCGGGGCCATCGGATTGAAGATTGCAGCGGTGTACCGGCGACGATGGCGTCGGATACCCGTGAACGGGGTATACGATGACGACCGGCGCCAACATTGTCCGAATCGGCTTGCTCGCAGCCGTGTTGCTTGCGTGGGGCCATGCGGCGCTGCTTCCGGCCGGCCTCGATCGTCGCGGGCGATGCGCCACCGCAGGGGTTCTTCCTGACTCCAGGGCAGACGCCGGACGCAACCTCGGAGCAGATCCCCCAAATCGATCAAGCCCTGGAAAGCTTCAAGCGCGGCCGGTACGACGAGTGCCTGGAGCAACTCGAGGCGGCGGCCCGGAAGCATCCGAACCTGCTTCCGCCACGGCTGATCCTGGCCAAGCTATTTCTGACCAACCGACAGATCGCTCCGGCCCGGGCCGCGTTGGAGCAGGCCGCCGCCGAGCATCCCGAGCGCCCGGAGGTCTATCTCCAGTTCGCCGCGCTGGCGCTCGATGAAGGCCGGCTGACCGACGCCTCGCTCCAGTTCCAGAAGGCCCTCGCGTTGGTCCCCGATCAGGCGGGCACGGAGCGCCAACGCTTGCTGCGGATCGAGTGCCACGCCGGTCTGGCTGCCGTGGCCGAGCGCCGGGGGCAATGGGCCGTGGCGCAGGAGCAGGTGGGCGCGTGGCTCGAAGCCGACCCGAAGAGCGGTCCGGCCCACGAGCGCCT
This sequence comes from Thermoguttaceae bacterium, assembly GCA_035528065.1. Classification (GTDB taxonomy): domain Bacteria; phylum Planctomycetota; class Planctomycetia; order Pirellulales; family Thermoguttaceae; genus DATKZH01. The sequence continues at coordinate 29,844 of DATKZH010000616.1, forward strand.
CGCCCAGGCGATGGTGGCCCAGGATCGCCCCGACGAAGCCTATCAGGCCCTCCAACAAGCGGCCAAGCTCACGCAAACGCCGCGCCCGCCGGAGTTGGTCATGGGCATCCTGCTCACGCAACTCGGCAAGACTGACCAGGCCGAGCCGTGGATCGGTCGGGCAGCCGAGCAATCGGCCGAGGATGCTCAGCCGCAGCAAGCGATCGCCGCGTGGTACTTGGAGCAGGGCCAGCCGGAAAAAGCCGAGCAACATGCCGACGCCGCGGCCGAGCTTGACCCCAAGGCCAAGGATCTCGCGCCGCCAACAATCTTGCAAACATCGGGGTGATTCTGCAAACTTCTATCCCACGTTCGCGGCTGAAGCCGCAGTATGGTCGCGGTTCGGGATTTACCCAAGGCCATATGGGCGAGGAAGTTACGCAGGTCCGGGATTT
>DATKZH010000617.1:0-4234 GCA_035528065.1 Thermoguttaceae bacterium
AGACGCAAGTGATGATCCGCCGGCTGGCGGGGCGGTTCGGGCTGTCGGGTTACCTGGATCATCCATGCTGGGGCTTCGAGGTGATCAGCCAGCGGTCGCTGGATTCGCTCGCCGAGGTCCGGCAGTTCCTGCCGAGAGCGACGTTCTGCGTTGCGAAGAATCCAGCCCTCGCCGCGAAGATGATCGGGCTGGCCTGCCGGGTCGATTACATCCCCAACGGCATCGACCCCGATGTTTTCGCGCCGAGGATTCTCCGCATCGGCTGGGTCGGCAACGGCCGGAAAGAGGACCTGAAGCACAACATGGAATTCAAGGGCGTGCCACTGATCGAGGCGGCCATCGCCCAGTTGCGGAACCGCTGGGGTCGGTCGGTCGCCATCGAGTTTGCCGTCTGCCCTGGAAGCTATCCCGCATACGTGCTGCCGCATCGGTCGATGGCCGACTGGTATCGGTCGCTTGACGTGATGGTGTCTGCCAGCGAGAGCGAAGGCTGCTCGAACACCGTGAACGAGGCGCTGGCCTGCGGTGTGCCGGTCGTCTCGACGGACGTCGGGATCGCTGGGGAACTCGCCCGGAAGTGCGACGTGCAGGTTGTGGATCGGTCGATCGAGGGGATCATCACGGGGATCCGGCACTTCATCGAGCCCGTCGTTCTGCGGCGGCAGGCGCTGGAGCGGCTGTCGTGGGCGAAGCTGGCCGATCAGTACGTCCGCGTGTATCGGAGGGCCTTGCAATGATGCGATGGCTCTTTTTGCGGAGTGCTCACAAGGGGGCGGCATTGACCTCGCCGCCGCCGATTCCGATCCTCGACCCGCACGCTGATATGTGGACCGGGCTCTTCTCCGAGATCGTCCGTCAGGTTCAGGGCGAAGGGCAGGTCCGCGTGCTCGGCGAGCCGTGTGAGGTTCTCGGGACGGGGCTCACGATTCGCCGGGACCGGGACTTCACGAGCCGCATGGAGAAGCCGGACGTGGTCTTCAACCGCGGCGGGTACGCCGACTATCTGCCCGCCCTGCACGCATGGCCGGATGCCGTCCGTGTCTACTACGGTGCCGGAAAACGGTACTGCCCGGCCGACGGCATCTTCTACCACGTCATCCTGGTCGACACGCACGCCCAGCGGGAAAAGGTCGCGGCAAAGCATCCCGACAGCCGCGTCGCCGTTTTCCACAAGCCGGCGGCTGCGTGCTTCGTCCCGTTGGATGCCGAGAAACGGTTCGACGTGGTCTTCGTCTGCCACACGGCGGCGGAATTCAAGGGGCATCGGTGGCTGATCTCGCGGCTGCCGAAGCATTGCCGCGTGCTGCGGATCGGCTCGCGAGACCCGTGGTTTGCGGCGGGGCATGACAGCGGGCAGTTCGACGTGATGGTCACCGGCAATATCCGACCGGGTGAAATTCCGGCGTGGGCCTGCCAGGCGCGTGTGGGCGTGGTCTGTGACGACGGAACGGCCGACAGCGGCCCGCGGATCCTGCCCGAATACCTTGCGATGAACATCCCCGTCGTCGTTCGCGACACGGTCCGCGTTGACGTCGACGCCTACGTCACGTCCGAGACCGGGCTTGTCGGCGACGACAACACATTCGCCGATCGGCTGGAAGAGGTCCTCGGAGACTGGCCCGCGCGAAGCCCGCGACGGTTCTACGAGCAACACCTGGCGATGGAGCGGGCAGCGGCCCGCATTGTGTCGCTCGTGCAAGACGGGAGGGGGATATGAGCTGGAGGGATCCTCTCCAAGAATCGCGCGGCGTCGTCTACGTGGCGTTCGGGACGGAGTATATCAAGGTTGGCGCGGCCTCTGCACACTCGATTCGTCGGTGGGGGCCGGACCTCGGGATTCACGTCGTCACGAACCGCGAGCCGTTCGAGCATCGGGAGCGGTGGCCGGTGGGAACGACGTTCGATTATCGGCCGCTTCCGGACGAAGCGAACCGGGCGATCCGGACGCAGATGGACATGCTGACGCCGTTCGACCGGACGTTGCTGCTGGACGCGGACACCTACTGTACGAGCAACAAGGTGGGAGTCCCATTCGATTACCTCGACCGTTTCGATATGGTCGTCGTGACGTACAAAACGCTTGGCGCGGACGAGCGGCTTCGGTCCCACGCGGATTGGGGTCCTGTCTGTCAGAACCTCGGAACCGGCGGCCACTTCTGCTACTGCGGCGGGATTGTGTACTTCCGCAAGAATCGCCGCGTGGCGGATTTCTTCGCAGCGTGGCACCGGCTCTGGAAGCAGGCCGGGCAGGGGCGGGATATGCTGCCGATGTTCACCGCGCTCTGGCGGTCGGACATCAGGTTCCTTCCGATGCCCGGACCGGACGTGTGGATCGGGGTGCGGCGCGGTGTCTTCCGGCACTCTCCGGGGACGCAGATCCCGCAACTGCCGAAGATGACGCACAAGTTCAAGCCAAACGGTGCGGCCGGGGAATGGGTCCGCGTTGCGATGAAGGGCGCAGGTAAATGAGGACGAAATTCGCGAAAGACTGGTGGATCGGCGTCCTGCCGGAGTTCGGCGGCTCGGGGGCGGAGCACGTCGCCCAGTTCGCAAAGACGAAGATGGGTCCGAAGTGGCTCAAGGACGGGCGGAGACAACGGATCGAATCGCAGATCCGCTGGCTGATGCCGGAGCTGCTCGACGGCCGCCGGTGTCGCGTGTTGGACGTCGGCTGCGGTACGGGCGGGCACCTCTCCGCGATCCGTTGGCTGGGGCACGACGTGGCCGGAACTGACCGCAAGGGCTCGCACTTCCGCACGTTGAACGAGCACCTCGGCGTCGACATTCCCGAGTTCACAATCGGCACCGACGAACACCTGCCGTTTGCCGATGCCGCTTTCGATCTGGTCTACTCGATCGAGGTCCTGATACGCCGATCGCTCACGCCGGCCGCGATCCAGTCCGCGATGGCCGAGATGGGCCGGGTCTCGAAACCCGGCGGCGCGATCGTAACCGGCTGGTGGGACCGTGACGTCCGCGCCCCGTGGCGAGCCGAGTACGTGCCCGCCGGATTCACGGCCGAGCAGATCGAATGGAAGTACAAGGGCACGGAGGCCTATTTCTTCGTGCGTTGCAGGAAGGACAGTTGATGTCGGTAGTCACGGACACAAGATCGTTGCTGCTGAAGTATGCCTATGAAGGCCGGCTCGGCTCCGTCCAGGCCCTGCCGACGCAGCGGCTCCTCGGGCGTGCCAGTTACAAGATCCGACGCGAGCTGCTATTGCTGGCGAGTGAGTCGGCGACCGAGGAGGAGTTCGCGTCGAAGGTCGAGAGCACCAAACATTTCGCGTTGCAGGTCGCCCGGCTCGGCGAGGATGTCGCCCGCCGCAAGGCGATGGCGTACCGCGGGCTCCTGCAAAGCTTCCAAGAACACGGGCAGTGGCAGGACCGCGACAAACTGCCGATCGTCCTCTGGAAAGACGGCAAGCTCGTGAAGCGGATCGACGGGACGCACCGGCTCTCGGTGATGGAGTTCCTCGGCTACCGCGAGGCGAAGTGCCTCGTCATCCATCCCGACGATTACGTCAAGCACTTCATTGACGAGGGCCTTCCGCAATTCGCGAAGTGGTATCAGAGCATCGAGGTTGCCCCGGGCGTCTGGACCCACCCCCGCCGCGAGCACAAGGAAGGCGCGGTCGTCGAGATGATGCCGGACGTCAAGTGCAAGCGCGTGCTCGACCTCGGATGCAACGACGGGCTCTACTCTCTGACCGCCGCGAGGCTTGGCGCGTGCCGCGTTGTCGGAATAGACAAGCGGGGCGAGAGCGTCGAGCAGGCCGAATTCGTCAAGCACATCTGGAGCCTCACGAAGCCGTCCAACGGCGCCGTCACGTTTGTCGCCGGGGACATCTTCGACAAGATCGACCTCGTCGAACACGCGGACGTCCTGCTGGCCTGTTGCGTCGTCTACCACCTCGGTGACCGCCTGCACACGTTTTGGAAGGCCGTCGCGGAGTCGAACATCTGCACCGTCCTGATCCAAGGCAACAAGAACCGCGTGAAGAAACTGGACCCGGCGAAGCTCGCGGATCCGGTCACGGCGGATACGCCGGCGCCGTACATCTACGATCTGCCGCAGTTCAAGGCGTTGCTGGCGATGTACGGATTCCAGTGCGTGGCGGAAAAGGACGGGCCGTATCCCGTCGGAATCTTCAAGAGGGTCTGACAGTGCAGAGGCGAGAGTATCCCGATTACGAAGCGTACCTCACGCACCAGAGGAAAAAGACGTCGAACC
>DATKZH010000618.1:0-14017 GCA_035528065.1 Thermoguttaceae bacterium
ACTCAAGTGTTGATTTCAGTTTGTCAACAATCAGACCAGGCTGCGCTTCAAAGTGGGTAATCAAGTGGTCGAAGGATAGAGACTGCGACCTTTTGCCGAGCCTGTCGAAGCCCAAGGTGCCGTCAGAAGACGTAATCGACAATCCCGACGTGAAAACAGATAGGTCGGTGAGCAAGCGAACACAGAGATTCCCCTCTGAGAGAAACGACGACTCAGCGAAATCCGACCCCACCCAGATCCAGCCGTCGCCTTGGGCAACCGGCTTGTATTTGTCATCCATCAACACGGTCTTTCCGGTTCCTCGAAGGCCGGTCAGAATCACGTTTTTCAGAATCTCCTGTTGCTTGAGGTATTGGCGAAAATGCTCGATCTCCGCTTCGCGCCCTGCCAGGTACGGCGGGGAGTGGCCTGCCCCCGGAGAGTAGGGATTGGCGTTGGGGTCCTTCACGGAAGCCTCCCGAAAACTTACCCTGAGTTACCTTGCGGCATAATATTATGGCGTCACATAATATTATGTCAAGGGATTATTGGGAATCGTTTTTGAAATCGCGTTTTCCGGTGGCCAGCGGAGATATGAAGCGGCTTGCCCCCTTCTTCTTCCGCGTTTTGTCAGCGCCGCTTCACGTCGTAGCACCAAAGGGCCTCGTGATAGCGGAGATAGAGCCGGCCGCTTTCGAGGACGGGATGGGCCCAGGCGTCGCGGGCGCGGTCGTCGAAGAGGCGGAAGCGGCCCGTGATCTGGAGCCCTTCGGCGCCCGGCTTCACCAGGCCCACGTTGCCTCGCTCGTCGAGCACGTAGAGCCGCCCGTCCGCGTAAACGGCCGCCCCGGTAGTCAACTCCTCGAGCTCGTGCTTCGTCTCGCCCGTCTGCCAGTCGATGGCGAACCACGACTTGGGCTTGCGGTATCCGGCGGAATACAGGACGCCGTCGACGAGCACGCCGCTGCCGGTCACCGTGTCCAAGGGGCACGACCAGACGTGCTCGGCGTCGATGCCCTGCCCGCTCGGCCGGAGGCGGTAGAGCCGGCCGTTTTCGGCGTAAGGGGTCACGTAGTAGACACCGCCGGAGCCGTACACCGGCGTCGAGACGTTCGTCTTGTACTGGTTCTCGAGCGGCACCGACCAAAGCAGCTCGCCGCGGTCAGCGTCGATGCCGAACCCGTGCGCCGACGAGCAATGGGCGATCAGCCGGCGCCCGGCGTGTTGGAAGAGGATCGGCGAGGAGTGCGAGGTGTAGTCGTCGCCCAGCGGCTCGGTGGTCCAGACGACCTGGCCCGTTCGCTTATCCAGGGCGGCCACCAACGCCTTGGTCCCCCCGGGCGTGACGATCACCCGCGGCCCGTCGACCAGGAGACACTCGCTCAGCGCCCAGGTGATCTGCTTGCCGCCGAACCGCTCCAGGACGTTGAAGGCCCAAAGCTCCGAGCCGGAGTCGGCGTCGAGGCAGGCCAGGCGCCCATGCGCGTTGAGGTGATAGAGCCGGCCTTCGGAGAAGGCGCAGCACGCCCGAGAACCGGGGAAGGAGCCCTTCCATGCCTTTCCGTTCTTGGCCCGCCACCGGAGGGCGCCGCCCGTGTCCAGCGCGAAGATCACCAGATCGTCGTCCACGTCGCCGGTCACATAGAGCCGCTCGCCGACCACGATCGGCGAAGACCACCCGCGGCCCAGGCCGTCGACCTTCCACACGAGCGTCGGCCCGCCCTCCGGCCAGCTCCCGAGCAAGCCCTTCTCGTCTGAGATCCCGTCGCGGCGCGGCCCCCGCCACTGCGGCCACCCCGGCTCGGGCGAGGCGATCAGGCCGTCGGCCGCCGGAGCGGCGCTGCCGGACGACGGCTCCTCGCCGGCAAATGCCCCAGCCAGGATCAGGCACAGAATTGCCCAACTTCCCGCGGTTCCTGCCCGCAGGCCGCCCTCGCAGCCGTTTCCAACCAGCGCCCAGACAAATCGCTTCATCACCGGCGTCTTCTTTCCTCGAGTTGCGCTGCGGCATCGCGGCCGAGCCCTGGTGCAGCACGAGCGCGAAATTCGCATTGAGGGAGGTTTTCTTCCCCGTTCGTAGCCGTTCACCGCCGGCAAAGCAGCAGGCACACGGCGTGTGCCTGCTACATACATCGAACAGCGCGGGACGGCGGACGTCGTTGTTTGGCCGGCTATTTGCCCGTCTTGTCCAACAGCGCCTTGGCACGATTGGCGGGCCTGCCGCGTACGCCGGCGTCGAGGACCTTCTTCACGGCGTCGGCCGCTGCCGCGGGGTCCGACTCGACGATCTTCTCCGCGATCGCCGCGGCCGTCTGGCCGGCCGCCTGTTTCAGGGTCGCGCTCTGGAGCAGGGAGAGGGCCACGGCGAGGGACTCGGGCGAAGGATAGCGGGCCAGGACCTCCAGGACGAGCGTTTTCTCGTCGTCGCGCTGGGCCACGGCCAGGGCTTCGCGGCACATGGCCGCTCGTTCGCCGAGGGGGACGTCGAGCTGCCGGGGAATGCGGATGTAGCCGCGGAGGCACCGGATCTTGAACTTGTCGTTGCCCGTCTTGGCAAGCTCCAACAGCACCGGCGCGGCATCGGCAGTCATCCACTCGCCCAGGACTCGCGTGGCGGCGTCCTGCAACTCTTCGTTGGCGTCGTGGGCGGCCTTGGAAACGCCCTCCAGGGCCTTCGCCCCGCCGAGCACGCCGAGCATGTCCAACAGATCCGTTTTGGCCGCGGTGGGCGCCGCCGCCATGCGGCCGACCAGCGCGGCCGCGGCGGCATCGCGGTCGGGCATGCGCATGCACGCCTTCCTCAGGGCCTCCTTCGCCGCCGAGCCGACGTCGGGCGTTGGCGGAGAGACGACCCGGTCGATCAGCACCGACAGACGGTCGGGCCCCACGGTCGATCCCAGCGCCCCGATGGCCGCCGTGCGAAGCGGCTCGTCGTCGCTGTCGATCAACTTCAACAGCGCCGGCACGGCGGACGTGATCCCCCGCCGGCCCACCAGCTCGATCACGACCAGCCGTGGACGGCCTTCGCTCTCGGCGAGCGCCGCCACGAGCGCCGCGTCGACCGCGTCGCCGGGCAGCTCGACCAGGCTGTCGCGGGCCGCCGCAGACAGCTCTCCCTGGGCGGCGGTGGCCGTTTCCAGGAGCACGGGCACGGCCGCGGCGTCGCCCAGCTTGGCCAGCGCGCGAGCCGCCGCCACGCGGACGTCCCAGGGGGCGCTCTTGGCGGCCTTGAGCACCACGGGCAGGGCCGCCTTGTCGCCGCGTTCGGCCAGCACGTGGATCAGCACGGCCTCGCGCGGGTGCTGGCCCATGTCGCCCTGGATTTCGAACTGCTCTTTCTCGGGGACGACGGCGGTCTTCTTCTCGCCGCCCAACGTGTATTCAACCCGAAGCTCTTTAACCACGCCGTTGATCGGATCACCCGCTAGGCCGTTGCTCGACGTGACGGAGATTCCGTTGCCCGTCACCGCCTCGGCAAGCTTGTCGGTCACGTCGACCCACGTCTCCTGGGCGCCGTATTCCGCCTTGGTGATCACGAGGACCTTCGGAGGAGCCACGGGGGCCGGCAGCGGCTTGGAGAGCTCGGCCACCAGCGCCTGGGTGACGTCGTCGCCGGGCAGCTCCCGGGCGGTGGCCAGCGCCGCGCGGAACCGGGCCGTGTCTTCCGAGCGGAGACACTCGACCAACAGGGGCAACGCCGCCGCCCCCCGGGCACGGAAGGCCCCGTACAGGGCGGCGATCTCGAGATGCTTGGGCAAGTCGGCCGCTCGCATCGCGTCGTAGACGGCCGCCGCCTCGGTCTTCTTGTCCTCGCCGAGCAGCCGGTCGGCCGCGGTGAGGCAGGCGTCGGCCACCGCGGGCCGTTGCGACGCCGGGCCCGAGAGCGCTTCCTGGAGGGCCCCGACGGCCTCCGGCGTGGCGATTCGTCCCAGCGCAGCGGCGGCCGCCGCCGCCGCCTCATCGGAGCTGCCCATCAGCCCCTTGAGTTGACCGACGGCCCCGGCATCGCGCCGCATCCCGATCGAGTTGACCACGCCGACCAACACCCCGCCCCGGAGCTTGCCGGCCGCTGCGCGGAGCGCTTCGTCGACCGAAGGGTCGGGGATCGGCTCCAGGCCGAATCGGGCGTAGTGGGAGAGGCTCTCGTCCGCGAGCAGCCCGGCCAGCGCCGGGACGGCCTTCTTGGTGCCGATCACGGCGAGCTGCTGGCAGGCCTTGGCCTTGTCGAACAGCTCCGCGTCGGATTTCAGCACGGCGATGAGCTGGGCCTCGTTACCTTCGGCCGGTGGCGGCTGTTGCGCGAAAGCCGGCGTCGCCGGGGAGGCCAGAAGGGAGACGGCCGCGAAGAGTACGAGAACGTGTTTCATGTGACGCATCGAAGTATCCTCTTTGCTTTGTGAGGTTATGTTGTCGCCCTGGATCGCCCGTCTCAGATCCGCCACGGATCGCGCATCGCCCGCGACCGCATCCGGTTGGCCTCGTCGTCGCCGACGAACTCCTCCTTCACGGGGTCGAACTTCACCGTGCGGGCGAGCTGCCAGGCGATATAAGCGGCGTGGGATACGATGTGGGAGCGTGCGGCCACGTCGGCATTGCCGTTGGCCGGCTTGCGGGTCTTGACGCAATCGAGGAAGTTGCGGATGTGGGTGGTGGGATCGGTGCCTGCGCGGTTGAAGACCGTCTGCTCGGTTCGCAGCGACTCGGGATAGATGGCGAACTGGCCGCTGTCGCCCGTTTCGATCCAGCCCTCGTCGCCCTCGTAGCGGGCGCTGCACGTTCCCAGGCCCATCCAGCCGTGATCGCGCATCACCAGCTTCAGACCGTCGGCGTAGGTGCAGGTGACGCCCGTCCCTTCCGGCACGTACTCGACGGGGGCAGTGTCATCTTTCTGGGCGGCCCACTGGCAGAGGTCGACCGTGTGTGCGCCCCATTCGAGGATCCCGCCGCCGTGGAAGTCGAAGAAGCCGCGCCAGCGTCCGCGCACGTACTGCGAGTTGTACGGCCGCCAGGGGCAGGGGCCGAGCCACCGGTCCCAGTCGACGACGTCCGGGCCCGGCTCGGGCTCGGCGGGGAGCCAGGTGTGCTTGGTCGCGGGGTTGAGCGTGTTGGCGTGGACCGTGTGGAGCTTGCCCAGCTTCCCCGTGTGGGCCAGCTCGGCGGCGAACATGAAATTGCCGATGCTCCGTCGCTGGGTGCCGGCCTGGTAGATCCGGCCGTACTTGCGGTACGTGTCGGCCAGGGCCCGGCTCTCGGAAATGGTCATCGAGCACGGTTTCTCGCAATAGACGTCCTTGCCCGCCTTGGCCGCCGTGATCGAGGCCATCGTGTGCCAGCGGTCGCCGGTGGCGATGAGCATGGCGTCGATATCGGGGCGGGCGAGGATCTCGTGCATGTCGCGATAGGTGGCGCAGTCGGTGTTGCCGTAGTGTTCGTCGGCCATTTTCTTGATCGCCTCGCGACGCTCCATGCGCACGTCGCAGATGGCGATGAACTGGACGTCCGGGTTATCCATGAAGCACCGCAAGTCGCCGGTGCCCCGGCCGCCGAGCCCGAGCCCGCCCAGCACGATCCGTTCGCTCGCGGCCACCGCGCCGCCCGCGCCCATGGCCGAACCGGGGATGAACTGCGGGAGGGTCAACACGGCGCTCGCCTGGGCGGCGGCCTTCAGGAATCGCCGCCGCGTGAGGGCCGATCTTCTATCCGACATGGTCCGTCTCCTCATCTTGAGCTCATTTCTCAGGAATTCGTCTCGAAGGCAAACAGATCGATTCTAGCCGGGCGCCCTCCTCGCTTCAACAATCGGGCCCGATTCCCGATTCTCCAGGGCTCCGGCCGCCTCACCGCACGTCCGGGGCGATGGTGCCGTCGTGGTCGATGAGGCGGCGGGGGTTGTCGACGCGACCCGCCGGGCGGAGGTTCTCGCCGGGATATTGCGGCGATCCGTCGCCCAGATCGTGCCGGGCGCGGTCGGCCAGGGCGAGAAGTCGCTCGACGACGTCCGGGTGCTCCGCGGCCACGTCGGTCGTCTCGCCCACGTCGCGGCCCAGGTGGTACAGCCGCCGCTTCCCCAGCCAGAGCTTCCACGGCCCGCTGCGGACCGCCTCCAACCGCTTGCGGCTGAAGTAGTAGAAGGCCTCGTGGGGCGATTGGGCCCCGGGCTGCGAGGAGAGCAAGGGCCAAACGTCGCGCCCGTCGATGATCCGGTCGCCCGGCGGCGCGGCGCCGGCCAGCTTGGCCAGCGTGGGCAAGAGGTCCATCTCGGTGGTCATTTCGTCGCAGACGGAGCCGGCCTCGATCCGTCCGGGCCACCGAACGATGCACGGCTCGCGGAGTCCGCCTTCATACGTGCCCCCCTTGCCGCCACGGAGTGGCGAGTTCGAGCCGCCCCAGCGAAGCGACGCGCCGTTATCGGAGGTGAACACGACCAGCGTCCGCCGGCTCAGCCCCAGCTCGTCCAACGCGGCGAGGATCTCGCCCGTGCTCCCGTCGACCTCTTCCACCCAGTCGCCGTACTTGCCGTTCTGAGACTTGCCCAGAAAGCGCTTGCCCGGATAGAGCGGCACGTGCACCGCCGTGTGCGCCAGGTAGAGGAAGAAGGGCCGATCGGCGCTGCGGCGGAGGAAGTCGATCGCTTCGCGGGTGTACTGCTCGGTGAGCACGGACTGGTCCTCGACCGCCTGGAGGACCTTCTCGTTGCGCACCAGCGGCAAGGGGGCATGGTTGAACTTCTCGCGCATGGCGACCATCTTCGGGTCGTCGCTCTCGTTGAACGGGGGCCACATGTCGTTGGAGTAGGGCAGCCCGAAGTAGTAGTCGAACCCGTGCCGCGTCGGCATGAACGGCGGCTGATCGCCCAGGTGCCACTTGCCGATGCAGGCCGTCGCGTAGCCCCGCGACTTGAGCAGCTCCGGCAGCGTGACCTCCTCGGCGTCGAGCCCGATCGGGTCGTTGGGTAGAAGCACCCAGGCTTGCGGGCCGTCGTTGAGGCCGACGCGTCGGGCGTAGCAGCCGGTCATCAACTGCGCCCGGGAGGGCGTGCAGCAGGGGGCCGCGTAGAAGCTGGTGAGCTTCATGCCCTCGGCGGCCAGCCGATCGAGATTCGGCGTGCGATGGACGGAATTGCCGAACGGGCCGACGTCGCCGTAGCCGAGGTCGTCGACGAAGAGGACGACGAAGCTCGGCCGTCGGTCTTCCGCGGCTTCGACCGGCGATGCGTTGCCCCGGGCAATCAGGACCAGCAGGCTTCCAAGGGCGATCGTGACGTGCCGTGAGAAACGATTTGCGCTGGGCATCGTGCATCTCCTTTCGTCGTTTGCGTCGTACCAAGGGGGGCAGGCAGATTTTGTGCGAAGCACCCTTCGGGCCGTCACCGGCGAACCCTTCGGGCCGTGATTCGCGAAAGGCACCTCCCCCTTTCTGTCGCTTCTTGGTACCCGCTTGAGGGCGGCCCGACCGGGCTGTAGCATAATGGAGTCGGGCCGAGGCGTCTTCCGCCCGACCAGAAGATCTCGCCGGGGACGGCTCTTCGGCGCCTAGGCGACGTGGCGTAACTCGTTATTCAGAAACAACTTATGGGATTAGCACGCCGCCGGCAACTCGGGCCGGCACGGCTGGCAAGAAAAGGAGAGACTCCCCATGACGACCGCGCTGGATCATCACGGCCGGATGAGAAGCTTCCGGGGACTGCCCGCGGCGTTGGCTGCGTGGGGCGCCCTGTGGCTGGCCATGGGGCTGCCGTCGACGTCGGCCACCGCGGCCGGGCAACCGAAGGCGGACGCCGCCGCCTCGCCCCGCGTCCAACTCGACCGCGACGACACGGCGGGCCGGCTCCGCGTGCTCGTCGACGGCAACGAGGCCCTCGTCTGCCAATACGGCGCCGACGTGGATCTCGTCCACTACTGGCCGGTGCGAAGCCCGTCGGGCAAGTCGATGACGGTCCAGCACCCCGATCCTTATCCGCACCACCGCTCGTTCTGGTTCGCCGACAAGGTGCAGCTCGCCCGAGAGCGCGACGTGAACTTCTATGGCGCCCTCTATAGCTGCGAAGACCGCAAGAACCCCAAGCCGCCGTTCCGCGACCACGTCCGCCACGTGGAGTTCCTTCCGGTTGAAGAGACGCCGGACGAGACCGTGGTGCGCAGCAAGCTCGTCTGGGAGATGGACGGCGACAAGCCGGTGCTCGACGAGCTGCGCGAGCTGCGCTTTGTCGCCCTGGGCGAGGGGGAGTACTTCCTCGACGTCACCTTCACCGTCACGGCCTCACACGGCGACGTCACGTTCACCAGCGACGCGGTCCACTACGCCTGGCCCTACCTCCGCATGGACCCCACCTTTTCCGTCCAGCAGGGCGGCACGATCACCAACTCCGAGGGCGGGATCAACCAGGCCGGGACGCACGACAAGCTAGCGCGATGGCTTGACTACACGGGCACGGTCGAGGGCAAGACCGAGGGCCTGGCCGTTTTCAGCCACCCCGACTGCGACCCGTCGCCCAAGTGGCTCACCCGCGACTACGGCTGCTTCGGTCCCCGTCGGCCCGACGCCAAGAGCGGCAAGCCGTTCACGCTCCAGAAAGGCGAATCGCTCAAGCAGCGGGTCGGCGTCCTCGTACACCGGGGCGACGTGAAGACGGGCAAGGTCGCCGAGCGATATGGGCTCTACTCGCAAGGGAAGCTCTGAAGGAACGCGACGAACGTTTCCCGGTCAGTTGGCTGCGATCGTCGTTCCCAAGCTCCAGCTCGGGAACCAGAACAAGCTTCTCTCACCCGCAGGCGGGCGAGGGAAAGGCGTCTGCGCCGTGAGCGCACGGCGCGTGGACGTCCGTGGTGAAGACTTCGATTCAAAGGGTGGGCCATGGCCGACAAAGCGATTCTTACGGTGGGAGATCAGACAGTCGAACTGCCGATCTTGGAGGGAACGGAGGGCGAGCGGGCCGTCGACGTCAGTCGCTTGCGGGAGCAGACCGGCCTGATCACTTACGACCCCTCGCTGGGCAACACGGGCATCTGCCGAAGTGAGATCACGTTTGTCGACGGCGAAAACGGCATCCTCCGCTACCGGGGAATCCCCATCGAGCAGTTCACCGAGCGGCCCAACTTCGTGGAAGTGGCCTGGATGCTGATTTTCGGGCGTTTGCCCAAGCCGGACGAGCTGGCCCAGTTCAGCGCCGAGCTGACGGCCAACGAGCTTCTGCACGAAGGCCTCAGGCACCAGTTCCAGCACATCCCCGTCGACGCGCCGCCCATGGCCATCCTGTCGGCGACGCTCAGCAACCTGGCCTGCATTCACCAGGAGTTCCTCGCCCTGGAAGACGTGGAATCGCTGGAGGCGGCGGCCGCACGGCTGATCAGCAAGGTCCGCACGATCGCCGCGTTCTCCTACCGGCGCTCGCAGGGCTTGCCGTTCATCTATCCCGACCCCAACCTGCGATACTGCGCGAATTTCCTCCACATGATGTTCTCGATTCCGTACCGGCAGTACGGGGTGACCCGCGAGATCGAGGACGCGTTGAACCTGATCTTCATCCTCCACGCCGACCACGAGCAGAATTGCAGCACGGCCACGGTGCGGACGGTGGGCTCCGCCCGGGCCAACCTCTTCGCCTCCTGCGCGGCGGCGGTCTGCGCCCTGTGGGGCCCGCTCCACGGCGGGGCGAACGTCGAGGTCGTCCAGATGTTGGAGCGGATCCACGACGGGGGCCTCACTCCCGAAGAATGTATCCGCCACGCGAAGGACAAGCAAAACCCCTTCCGGCTCCACGGCTTCGGCCATCGGGTCTACAAGAACTACGACCCGCGGGCCAAGATCCTCAAGGAGGCCTGCGACAAGGTCTTCGCCCAGTTGCAGCGGCAAGATCCCCTCCTGGACGTCGCCCGCAAGCTCGAAGAGCTGGCCCTCGACGACCCCTACTTCACCGACCGCAGACTTTACCCCAACGTCGACTTTTACAGCGGCATCCTCCTTCGGGCGATGGGGATCCCGACGAACATGTTTACCGTATGCTTTGCCATCGGCCGGCTGCCGGGATGGATCGCCCAGTGGAAAGAGCAGCATGACGACCCCGGGAGCCGGATCTTCCGCCCCCGGCAGATCTACGTGGGGCCGAAGAAAACGGACTACAGACCATGCGAGGACCGCTGACGCCGCGTGGACCGGCGTCGCGAGGGGAACCGACGGCGTTGCACGACTCGGCGGTCGACCGGCGACCGCCGCTCGCAGGAGTCCCGTGGGCCGGACGAGGAGAATGCCCATGACCGTCCCGGAAGCCGCGATCATCGCCGGCGGCGTCCTCTCCCTGATGATGGCCTGGTTCCATCGGGGGTTCTACGTCCTCTTCGGCTGGCGGCGCGAGTTTGAGAAGATCTCGCCCGTAAACGCCAAGATCCTCTATACCATCCATCTCGCACTCGCCCTGCTGTTCTTGGGCTTCGGGGTGCTCTCGCTGGTCTACTTCCGCGAACTCGGCCGCGGGGAGGGGCTCGCGGCCGGCGTGACCCTCGCCTATTCCCTCTTCTGGCTCTGGCGGACCGCGTGGCAGGTGGTCTACTTCCGGCCTCGGCGGTCGAGCAAGGCCCGCAAGCCGATCTTGCACTACACGCTGGTGGCGATCTTCGCCGCCCTCTTCGTCCTCTATCTTGTGCCGTCCGTTGCCAGGCTGTTTGGATGAGTGCCGATGTAAATGAGTGCCGAGGCAAGTCCCTTCCCCCCCAATGCGCGAGAGCTGAGATGCGTCGATCCGGAAGACGAATGTCGCGGCGTCGTTTCCTGGCCGCTTCCGCCGCGTTGCCGCTGGGCCGGTCGGCGGCGGTTGCCCGTGAAAGGAGCTCGGACGTGAAGATCGCTTCCGTCGACGTGTTTCCCGTTCGGTATCCCACGGTGGGCTACTTCAAGTTCTTCCAAGGGCCGCGGGGGACGTACGGCCGGTCGGCGGTGATCGTGAAGATGACGGCCGACGACGGCACGGTCGGCTGGGGCCAGAGCGTGCCCATCTCGACGTGGAGCTACGAGACGCTGGAGACCGCGACGGTCGCCATCCGCGACTACCTCGCGCCCACGCTCATCGGCCGCGACCCGCGGGATATGCCCGGGGCCCATGCCGCCATGGACCGCGGTCTGGCTGCGAGCTTCACCACAGGCATGCCCATCGCCCGGGCCGGGCTGGACCTGGCCCTCCACGACCTGGCGGGCAGGCTCACCGGGAAGTCGCTCGCCGAGACGTGGGGGAAGCCCCGCGGCGGGCCGCTGGTGCTGAGCTGGACGTTGAATCCCCGGACGCTCGACGAGGTCGACCCGCTCATCGAGGCAGGCCGCAAGCGGGGCTATCGGCACTTCAACATCAAGGTGGCCCCCGATCCGAAGTTCGACGTGGAGCTTGCCCGACGCGTGCGCAAGCGCGTGCCCGACGGCTTCCTCTGGGCCGACGCCAACGGCGGGTACGACCTGGACACGGCGCTTGCCGCCGCCCCGAAGCTGGCCGAGGCGGGCGTCGACGTCCTGGAATCGCCCCTCAAGCCGAATCGCATCCGCGCCTATCAAGCCCTGAAGCGGCAGGGCGCCCTGCCGATCCTCATGGATGAAGGCGTCGTCTCGCCGGTCGAGCTGGTCGAGTTCATTCGCCTCAAGATGCTCGATGGGCTGGCGATGAAGGCCGCGCGGACCGGGGGGCTCTTCTGGGCCAAGCGACAGATCGAAATCATCGAAGACGCGGGCCTGATGTGGCTCGGCAGCGGGCTCTGCGACCCCGACGTCTCCCTGGCGGCCAACCTCGCGCTCTATGGGGCGTTCAACCTCAACAAGCCCGCCGCCCTGAACGGCCCCCAGTTCCTCGACGCCGACGTGCTGGCCGAGCCCCTCAAGATCACCGACGGCACGGCGCAAGTGCCGGCCGGCCCGGGGCTGGGCGTGCAGGTCGACGAGGCGAAGGTCCGCGAGCTGGTCGAAAGGACGAAGTCAGCAGGTGAGGGCTCGACTTGACAGCTTCCTCGTTCCCAGGCTCTGCCTGGGAACGCAATACTCGGCAGGCTCTGCCTGCCCTGTCGCACTGAACACGGCCGCGTCCTTCTCGTCCCCTGACGCCAACGAAGAACGCGCCACCGGCATCCTCCCGTCCCTGCCGAGGCGGAGCCTCGGGCCAGTGTGTTCCCAGGCAGAGCCTGGGAACAAGGGGCAAGGGGGCCGTCTCCCGCACAAGTCTACGGACCCTGCCGCTCCTGAAGGGAACTGCCGCATTGGTGGCAGAACCTCGCCCCCGGCACCACGTACGTGCCGCAGCTCGGGCAGGGAGGCGAGTCGGGCGTCGAGCGGCCGGACCGGCGGGCGACGGCGAAGACCGCGATCAAAATCGCGATCGGCACGCCGAGACAGACCAAGCCCACTGCGAGGACGACGAGTATCTCCAGAAAACCGGGCATGCCGAATTGGGGCGACATGGCGTTCTCCTTTCGTCGGCCAGGCCGCCCGCCGTGCGGCTAGGCGCTCTTCGTGCGGGCGAGACCGCTCACCGTAGTCTGGCAGATGGCAAGTTGGTTGTCCAGCACGTCGGCGGGAGTTACAATAGGCCCAAGCGACGGCCGAGTCCGCTTCAACGGAACCATGCAAAGGAAGCCCAGGTCATGCCCAAGGTCTTGATGCCCATTGGCGACGCCACGGAAGTGCTCGACACGATGTACCCCTATTTCCGCCTGCCGGAGGACGGCTTCGAGGTCGAGGTGGCCGGCCCGGAAGCCCGGCTCTACCACATGGTGCTGCACGAGGTCCCGCCCGGCGTGGACCCGCCGTGGGACATGACCCAGGAGCGGCCCGGCTATCACATCCGGGCGACCATCGCCTTCCGCGACGTGGACCCCACGCAGTACGCCGGCCTGTTCCTCTCCGGCGGCCGCGCCCCGGAATACATCCGCTACGATCAGGACCTCTTGCGCGCGACCCGTCACTTCTTCGAGGCGCAGAAGCCCGTCGCTTGCGTGTGCCACGGGATCGAGATCCTCACCGCGGCCGACTGCCTCCGGGGCCGCACCGTGACGACGGTCGCCAAGTGCGCGATCGACGCCCAGCAAGGCGGGGCCACCTACGTCGACGAGCCGGCCGTGGTCGACGGGAACCTCGTCACCGCCCGGACCTGGAACGACAATACCCCCCTGCTCAAACTCTTCGTCCAAATGTTGAAGGCAGCCACGACCTAACCGCGAGACACCCAACATGAGCAACACCACGCTGAACCGCCGCGAAATGTGCCGCATGCTGGCCGCCGGGCCGGCGCTCTTGGGCCTGGCGCCCGGGCTGCTGGCCGCCGCCGAGCCGAAATCGTTCGGGCTGAGCTACGCCGTCGCCTCGAGCATGTACGGCACCTTGAAGCTCGAGGACATCCTGCCCGACGTCCGAAAGACGGGCGCCGATTCGATCGACCTTTGGCCGCTTCGCCACGGAGATCAGCGCGAGCAGATGGAGGCGATGGGCCACGAGAAGTTCGCCGAGCTGCTAAAGAAGCACAACGTCAAGCTGGGCATGACCACCCGCTACGACCTGGGCCCGCTCGGGCTCCAGGACGAGATGCGGGTGCTCAAGAAGTTCGGCGGCCGGCTGGTGATCTCGGGCAGTAAAGGGCCGCGGGACGTGGCGGGCGACGAGGCCAAGCGGGCGGTGAAGCAGTTCATCGACGAGATGAAGCCGCACGTGGCGGTGGCCGAGGAGCTGGGCGTCGTGATCGGCATCGAGAACCACGCCGGCGCGCTGCTCTCCACGCCCGACTCGATCCGCTACTTCGGCGAGTTCAGCCCTTCGAAGCACCTGGGCGTCGCCCTGGCCCCGTATCACCTGCCGCAGGACGAGAACCTGCTGGCCAAGCTGATCGAGGACCTCGGCCCGGCGCTCGCCCACTTCTACGCCTGGCAGCACGGCCAGGGGTGCATGAACGAGCAACCCAAGGAGCAAGAGCTCGAGCAGATGCCCGGCCGCGGCCGCCTCGATTTCCGCCCGCTGCTGGCCGCTCTGAAGAAGATCGACTACCGCCGGTGGACCGAGATCTTCATGCACCCGGTCC
>DATKZH010000619.1:0-10205 GCA_035528065.1 Thermoguttaceae bacterium
CGAGGCACGAGACCCACGCCGACAGGTTGCATATCCAATCGAGACGCGTGGGTCTCGTGCCGCGACCCACCCTACGAGACGCGCGGCTACGGCTCCCCGCGAACCAGTTCCCACAAGAGGAGCCCCTGGTATCCCGCGGGAATCACCGGAATGCCGTTGTGAACGACGATGGGCCCGGGATGCTCGGCAAGCTCGACCGCGCCCAGCAGACGCGGGCTTTCGATTTGCGAGACGTCAACAGCTTGGACTGTGCCACGCACCCGGTTGGAGAGATACAGCGTATTGCCGTCGATCGTTGGTTCTCCGGTCAGGTAGCAGCCTCTTACGCCGTGAGCCGGCAGTTCCTGTGGCGGCCGCCTCTCGTCGCGGCCGATGAGGGAGTACTTACCCCGCGAGACGAGCAATGCCTTTTCTCCGAGCACCGCCATGCCGTCGGCGAAATTGGCACGCATCGCCAAATGGTCGCCCGAGAAAACCGGTTTCGGGCCGCCGTACAGATCGTACCAACGGTAGCCGGTCGCATGCCACAGGCAACCGGCGTAGCGATCGTCGAGCAGGCCACGGACCAATGGAAAGGTGTAGAAGAGTCCCAGATGCTTGTCCGTTAGCATCAGCGCGGGTTCCCGCGGATCGCTCACGTCGACGATTTGCAGTTCGTTCTGGCCGACGTGCAAAAGCGCGTATCGGCCGGGCGGCGGAACCACGACCTGAGCCACGCCGCCACGCTCGGGGCGATACCGGCCGACGCGTCTCAGCAGCGCATCGTCGTCGCGTCTCCAGATCGACAACCCGCCGGTCGCCTCGGCCACGTACGCGTAGTCGACGTGCACGGCCACGTCGCGGGCGAATCCGTCCGTCGGGAAGACGCGCAGCCGCTGGATTTCCGGCCCAAGTGCCACGGCGTGCAAACCGGCTGCGCCAGCCGCGACCAATGCCGTGTCGCCGATGAACGCGACTCCGTAGACCTGCCCATCCGGTCGGTAGACTCGGAAGCGGGGATCGACTCGCGGCGGGCGTCCGGGGGGAATCTCGGGGCCCTGGTCCGGTTCTTTCTCCGGGGCCCGTGCCATGCCCGCCGCGTCGACCACGTGCAGATCCGTCCAAGCGCCCGCCACGTACAGCGTATCCTTGGCTAAGGCAATTCCCCCAACCGGTGCGGGCAGGCGCTCGCCTGTTTCAAGCCCGTCAATCGTCCGCGGCATCGGCGCGAGTTGCCGGTGACCGACAAGACGCGGTCTTTCGATATTGGAGATGTCCACGACGAACACGCCGTTGTACGTGTCACCCAAGAAGGCGTAGTCGCCGGCGATCATCACGTCCCACATGTCCATGCCGATCCGATAGAACCGGCGCGTCTTGACGCGCGACACGAAGACCGGTTTCGCCGGCTCGCCGACGTCAAAGATCTCCAACCCGTGTCCGGCACCGTACTGAGGCGACGCGTCGCCCTCGCCATCGTCGCGTCGCCAACCCCTGGCATGATGTCCCGTGGCCACGAAGCAGTATTTGCCGCGTACCGCGACGCCGTCGCCATAGCCGTCGAGCGGGGTCTTGGAGATCACGGCCGGCCGGTACGGATCGCGGACGTCGCATATCACCAGCTCCCGGCTGCCCCAGACGCCGGCGTAGAGAAACCCGTTGCGGGCGACCACCGACTGGGCTTCGCCGGTGCGGACCGTGCTCAGGTGCACGGGCCGCCGAGGCTCTGAGACGTCGACCAGCTCGACGCCCGCCGTCCGGCAGGCGACGAACGCCACATCGCCCGAAAGCGCAATCCCGGTGGCCAGCTCGATCGTATCATAGTGGCATAGCAGAGCCGGCGAGTCGGGCTTTTTGACATCAACGATAAACAGCCCGTCTTCCCGAGCGGTCACGTAAGCCACGCCACGATGGACTTCGATCTGGCGCGTGTTCCCCAGGTTTGTCAGCCGCCCGACGATTCTCGGCGCAGCGGGATCGGAGACATCGGCCACGTGCAGGTTGCCCCGGCCGATCACGTACAGCGTGTCGCCCTCGACGGCGGCATCCATCGACCCGCCCAGTTCGAGGCTGCGCACGATGGGCAGCTCCGGACCGAAATCGTGCTCCGAGGATTTCGCCGCGACACCTGTCGTACCGAATCCCCAAACCAAGACCGTCGCCAAACCCAGCCATCGCTTCGATTCCATAGCTTTCCTTCTCATGGTTGCCCGGCCCGCACGTCGTACAGATGGCTGCCGATCCGGCGACAGGCCTCGATCGTTTCGGTGTAAGGCGTGTCGCAAACGTCGACAAAACCGTTCTGGAAGTTCTCGCCGTCGTCGCGGCCCGTGGTTGCCTGGTCGCCGTATTGGTGCCAGTGGGTGCCGACGACCAACGGGTTCTCCAGCGCGCTCGTGACGTACTTCTCGTAGGCCGCGCCGCGTGCCCGCTGGTCGGCCACCGCACGCAGGCTGGCGTGGAGCTTGCCCCGGTCGAGTGCGCCGAAATGGAACTCGCCGATCACGACCGGCTTGTCGATGCCGTCGGGCAGGCGGAGGTCGGCCAGGCTTTCAGTATACCGGTTCACGCTGATCACGTCGCTGTACTCGGCCGCGGTGCGGAACACCACGCCATGGCTCCATCCGGCGAAACGGCAACCGAGATAGAGCCCTTCCGGGTCGATCGCTTCGACCGCTTCCCGGCACTGCCGGAAGTACGCGTCGGCGATTCTGGCGAGGAAGGCGGCCAAATCGTCGCGTCCGTGCTCGGCACCGGGGGGCGCGGTTGAGCCGACGAGCGCGTCCCAGGAAGCGTAGCCGGTATTCCAGGCGGCGTTCAGCTTCTCGATCTTTTCGTACTTCGCCCTCAGGTCATCGACCAATACCCGCTTGGCTGGTTGGTCGGCGGGCGATGCCAGCACGGCCCGAGCGAGCGACGTCTCGTCCCGACCCCAATTGAGTTCGTTGCCTGGAAAATAGCCCAGGCACCACGGGTCACCCACCGCTTTGCCCTTGTGCTGGGCGACTTCCTCGAGCAGCGTGGCCTTGAAGCTGGGACCGAACACGTCGGGAAACTTGCCCCAGTAGCCGCCGGCGGCCTCGATCACCCGGCCGTCGTCGTGGATGGTCGCCACGTAGCCGGTGCCGCCGGGCGTGTCCTCGGGCGGCGAATCGAGGCTGTAAACGGTCGCCGTGTAGGGCGTTTTCCGCTTCAGGTAGATGGCCGGTTGCGAGCAGTTGGCCATCGTGTTCAGCCCCCAGCTTCGCAGTCGGCGATGGGTCACGTCGCTGAACGCCTCCGGCCAACCGGGGCCGTGCTTGCGCAGCAGGTTGGCCCCGGTGAAGTTGTAGGTCTCCGCGCCGCGCTCGTAGAGTCCCGCGATGGCCCACGTGCTGCGGCCGTAGAACGGGGCGAACGGCGAATCGGGCGCAGGCAGGTCGGCGAAGAGATACCTCCGCCCGGTGATCGGCGTGTAGCCGCACGACCACGTCACGCGGACCAGTCCGTGGGACCAGAAGAGGCGGCCTTCCGGGTCGACGAACCACCACTTGTCGCGCCACTTGGCCACGCGGAACCGGCCGGTCGCCTCCAGCTTGGGTCCGCCGAGCCAACCGCCGTAATGGTTCCAGCCTTTCGGGCCCGGATGCGCGGCCAGGTCGGCCGCTTCCTGTTTGCGCTGCTGGGCCAGACCGTCCTCCGAGTGGATCTTGCCGGGCCAGTCCTTGTGCATGTACTGCCCGAAGCGATCGGTCATCGGGAACAGCTCGTCCAGGTTCTTCGGAAGCGGGAACGCCGGCGTCCCGCCGGAGCGGAGGTCCGAGACCTCGTACTCATAATCGGTCCCGGGATGGTACACGTAGACTGAAATGCCGACCACGTGGGTCGGGTCGATGCCTTGGCCGTGTCGAGTCTGAAAGCCGCCGGGCGTGCCCCGCATTCCGCGAAACGCCGCCTCGAGGATCATGGGCGGCCGGGCGGCAATCGTGACTCTCAACGTCTTTTCTTCGCCGGGTGCGATGGTTGCGGACCCGATGCAGCAGCCTTTCCGCTCGGTCCTGTCGGCGCCGGGGTCGTCCAACGCCAGATGCACGTTCAGCGCGCGTTTCCCAACGTTGGTCACCCGGGCTTCGACGTGGTCGAGCCCCGTCACGTCCCAACATCCGTCCGGCGGCCGGAACGTGACGCCCGGGCGGCTTTTGCTGCGACTCACGTGGATCCGCACAGCAGAACCATCCCGTTCGATGCGGGCGTCGGGCGTAGCCACGGCGATGTCCATGGCTTTGGCGGCGTCGAACGGGGGCTGCTTCGACTCGAGGGCCGGAGCCGCAAGGGAAACCGGCGAGTTCAGGGCGGCACCCACGGTTGAGGGAACCAATTCCCAAAGGAGTATCCCGTTTGGGGGCAGCCCAGGATGTGCGAGCGTAATCGAACCGCCGACCGGCTCCACCCAGCAGTCCCCCACTTTTTCGATTCCTCCAGGATAGTCCGGGTTGGCCACGCAGTTGCCATGCTCCGGATCGATCAGGTACTTCAGGACCCTCACCTTTCCGTCCGCCAAGGCCGAGAAGACCTCCGCGAGCTCTTCGATGCGCAAGCGGACGTCCCGCGGCTCGCCGTAATTGACCGCTTGTACGACCAACCCGTCATGTTGGACCGATGCCAGTACGATCTCGTCATTGGCAATGGCATTGTCGACCGCAATCTCCCAGTCCTTGTGCATGCTGAGAAGCTTCATCGAGCAACCCGCCGGCAGCATGCGCAGCTCCTCGGCCTTCGTATCCGGCTCGTTGGGTCCTTCGAACCACATGAATCGCGTCTGGATCTCAGCGTTGTGATACTGCACCCAGGGCATGATCTTCACACCCGGGCTGTACAGGCTGGTGAAGTAGAGCGACTTGACCAGCCCCGCGCCGTTAATGAGGTTGTACTCTCCGGCGTCGGCCTTGGGATGATAGGGAGCGTGCTCGGTGATGAAGAGAGGAAGCTCCTCGGGCAGGCCGCGAAGCGACAGCATGTGTCTCACCTGCTCTTCCCGATGGGCGAGGGCGGCGTAGTCGTTGTGGTATTCATGCCAGGTGACGAAATCCAGTCGCTTGTCCGGCGAGGTATCCTGGCTGAAGTTCTCGAAGAAGCGATTCAGTGCGACCATGGCATCGCGCACGACGTTGGGCCCGCCAACAAGAACGCGATCCTCGCCGGCGAGTTTCAGCTCTCGATTGACTTCGTTCACCGCCTGGTAGGCGAGCCGATAGAACTCGTAGTACTGCTCGGCGGTGCAGCCGATGAAGCCCGAGCATCCGTATTCGTTACACACTTCGATATAGCGGAGGTTGGGGCAGGCTCGCTTGCTCTGCTTCACGGCGTTCTTGAAGATGGTCTTCCAGTCCTCCATGGTGACGCCGAGCTTCCCATCGAGGATATCCCGCTCATACCGTCGGATGGTCAGCATGACGGCGTCGCTGTGTTCGCCGAAGGCTCTCAGGTAATCGTGGAAATGCACGCGCGTTTCCGTCACCCATCCCCAGCTTTCCCCGAACTTCTCAGGGACGTCGTCATACTTGTGTACGCCGATCCGGTAGTTGTCGTCGTACTGCCGAGTCCGATAGTCCCACATTTCGTCGAGGTTCAACCAGCATCGGGTGATTCGCGCTTTGCCGAATTTCCGTTCGCTCAGTTCGGCGAGGATAGGAGCCGGCGCTTTCTGGATCGAGGTATTCCGGTAGGCAACCAGATCGGGAAACGGACGAAAGTACTTCGAAGCATCAATCGTTCGCGTGATGCCGGGAGGGTCACCCGGCGCGACGGATGACCGACCAGGCTGCTCGGCAGGAGCGGCCGTTGTCGCAGACACGAGACCCTGAAGTAGGATCGCCAGGGAGCAGGCAAGCTTGGCGTGGTTCATGGTGGACCGTCCGGATGTTCGAGGATGCGTTGAGGCTTCTCCGAGGGGCGGGCCAGAGACAACTTCCCGGACAGTAGCAGGCACACGCCGTGTGCCGTCGGCCAGCTACGGCACTTGGATATGCGGAAGCCATTCTTCGGCCGTCCCAGAAGCCGAATCGGTTGGGCTTGGCCAACATGACGCATGTTACCGCATCGCCTGGTGGCGGGGAAGGACGCAGCCGTTACAATAAGTGGGCGCCCCGAACGGCCTCAGCGAGATCGACGGCGGCCCTTTCCCAGAAAACCTCGCGAGGCACCCCCCATCCCACTGAAGGACGCAATTATGAACGTGCACACCCGTTTGACCGTGACGGCCGTGTTGGCCGCCGTGGTTGCCGTCGGCCGACCCGCCAACGCCGGTTTGCCGGAGGACTATCTCCGGCGCTGGGACGATCCGGCCGTGCAGAAGCGTATTGACGACGGCATCGAAAGGAATCGCAAGAGCGATGCCGTGCTGCAAATCGTCGGTCCCAACGGTCGCCCGGTTGCGGGCGCGGACGTGAAAATCACGCAGAAGTCGCACGAGTTCCTTTTCGGCTGCAACATCTTCGTGCTGGGGCAGATGAAGGACGAGAACCGGGCCTACGAAGACGCTTTCCTGAAGCTGTTCAACTTCGCCACCGTTCCGTTCTACTGGGGCGACCTCGAACCGGAGCAGGGCAAACCGCGATTCGCCGAGGGCAGCCCCTCCATCTGGCGCCGCCCGCCGCCGGATCGGGTGGTCGCATTCGGGAAGAAGCACGGGCTGACGCTCAAGGGCCACCCCTTGCTGTGGCACAGCATCAATCCCGAATGGATGCCCGAGGACCCGGAGGAACTCAAACGGCTCTACCGCAAACGCTTCCAGGAGATTGCCGACCGCTACGCCAAGGACATTCCGATCTGGGACGGCGTGAACGAATCGCTGGTCTGCCCGTCGCACTACCCGTTCTTCTCCGCCGAGAACCGCGACGATCCGCTTTACGTGCCCTGGGCATTCACCGAACAACAGAAGGTGTTCCGCCCGGAAAACGTGCTGATCGTCAACGACGTGACCACCTTCAACTGGCCCGCGAACGAAACGAACCGGTTCTATCGGCAGTGCACCCGGCTGCTGGAAGAAGGAGTCGGCATCGAGGGCATCGGCTTCCAGTTCCACTTCTTCCGACGGAAGTCGCTCGATGCGTACCTCGGCGACGACCCCAGCGATCCGGGCACGCTGTTGGACACGTACGAGATGTTCGCCAAGCTGGGCCTGCCGCTGTGGGTCACCGAGATCACCATCGGCTCGGCCGGCGAGGATGGCTTGGAAGTTCAGCGCCGCGTGGTCCGCGACGTCTACCGGCTCTGGTTCGCCGCGCCAAAGATGGCCGGCATCACCTGGTGGAACCTCGGCGACGGCACGGCGTACAAGAACGAAGGCGTTGCCGGCGGCGGCCTGGCCGACCATGATTTCAAACGCAAGCCCGCGTACCAGGCCCTGGACCAACTGATCAATCGCGACTGGAAGACCCACCTGGAAACGAAGTCGGACGCCGACGGCAACGTGAAGTTCCGCGGGTTCCATGGTCGCTACCAAGTCGAGGTCACCTCCGGCGGCGAGGCCAGGAAGTTCGAGGCGACGGTCGGATCGGGAGGGGCGGCGAAAAAGACGTTGGCGATGCCGTAGGCTTTCAGGCCCAGCCCAACGGGTGCTCTCACCAAGCATTTGACATCGGAGAATACCATGCGTCAGCTCTTTGCGTTGCTGCTCTACACAGTGCTCATTCCGGCGATTTCGCTGGCGGCCGAGCCGGACCGGGACATCGCCTCGCTTCCCGCCCGGCCGTCGCCGGAGTGGGTGACCCGCGGCGTGATGTACCAGATCCAGCCCCGTGCCTTTACGCCCGAAGGCACGCTCAAGGCCGCGACCGCGCGGTTACCCGGAGTTGCCGAATTGGGGGTCGATATCGTCTACCTGTGTCCGGTGTTTGTTTCAGACGACGACTCGAACCGCGAGTTCTGGAGCCCGCGGCAAAAGGCCTCGGGCATGAACAACCCGTGCAACCCATATCGGATGAAAGACTACTTTCACGTCGATCGGGAATATGGAACGGACGACGATCTGAAAGCGTTTGTCGCCGAGGCGCACAAGCTGGGAATGCGCGTCATGCTCGACATGGTTTACCTGCACTGCGGCCCGACGGCGGTCTTTCTCGAGGAGCATCCAGACTTCGTCGAGCGAGACGAGGAGGGCAAGGTGGTGTACGCCGCATGGAACTTTCCGAAGCTGAATCACGCCAATCCCAAGCTGCGCGAGTATCTATGGAGGAACATGGAATACTGGTGCAGGGAGTTCGACGTCGACGGATTCCGCTGCGACGTTTCAGACGGCATTCCTCTGGCGTTTTGGGAAACCGCACGTGAACGCCTGGAGAAAATCCGTCCCGATATCGGCATGTTGGCCGAGGGCACCCGGCCCGAGGATCAGCTCAAGGCCTTCGACCTCAATTATGGTTGGCGCTTCAAATGGGACAACGCCGCCAAATCCAGAGAAAGATGGGAGAGGATGCGGGACGAGCGCCCGCGCAGAGGAGCGCGATTCATCCGATTCATCGACAACCACGACATTGCCAACGACGCATGGAACAACCGTATCGAGAAGGCGTGGGGAGCCCGGCACGTGCATGCCGCGCTGGTCCTGATCTTCACGCTCGACGGCGTGCCGTTCCTGTACAACGGTCAGGAGGTCGCCGACACCGCCCGCCACAGCATCTTCGGGCGATCACCGATCGACTGGGCCAGCGGCGACACGCCGGCGGGCAAGGCACGTTTCGCGTTCTGCAAGAAGCTGTGCGCGATGCGTCATGCCGAGCGGGCCCTGACGCACGGTGAAGTCGTCTGGCTCGACACCGATCAACCCGACTCGGTCGCCTCTTTCCTCAGACGCACGCCCGGCGAAGCGGTGCTGTCGGTGGTGAATCTGTCGAATCGCGCAGTCAAGGTCCGCGTCACGTTTCCCGAACCGACCCCATGGTCCTACGACACGCTCATCGCCGACGGCGCGAAGGCCGAGCCGGACGACGGCGGTCCCGTCGTGAACCTCGCAGGATTCGGCTATCTGGTGGCCAAGCGGAAATGGTGACCGTTCACGGCGGCCGTCGTAGCAGGCACACGCCGTGTGCCGTCCGCCCGTCGGCGCGCTCTGCGGACAGTGCGTGGACAGGTTGTTGATGCGGCCGAGCCAACAGGTTTGCGAACGGCACACGGCGTGTGCCTGCTACTTTCGACGATATGCCGCGTGAACGGCAAACGGAAATGAAGCGGCGACGGCCGGCGGCCAGGCGTCGATCGTAACGGCCGTCGTCTCACGATCGGCTACAGAGCGCACGCTGTCGTCGGGTGGCCGGAAGCGCCCGGGCGACATGCGAACAGGCTGCCGGCCAACGGATGGGCGCGAAGCGAAGCCGCATCTTCCCGGATCGACGCCGTCGTGATGTAGAGCTCGTCGAGGTTCTCGCCGCCGAACCAACAGGCGGTGGTCTTGGGGACGGGCACGGAGATCTTCTCCAACGACCGCCCGGTATCGGGGTCGATGCAATGCACGCCACCGCCCCCGAAGACCGCGACCCAGAGACGGCCTTCCGTGTCGATCGTCATTCCGTCAGGCACACCGGTCTCGCCCTCGGGCAACCGGGCTGCGGTTCGGCGCCCGCGGATCGTGGCAGACTCGGGGTCCCAATCGAAGGCGTCGATCGCCCCGGTGGGCGAGTCGACGTAGTAGAAGCGTCCCCGGCGTTCATCCCAGCAGAGGCCGTTCGAGACGCGTACGCCGGTGAGCATCTCCGTTACCGCGAAATCCGAGTCGATTCGGTAGAGGCTGGCCGTGGGGCGGTCGCGGCCGATGGTCCCCACCCAGAGTCGTCCCTGCGGATCGCACTTGCCGTCGTTGAAGCGATTGACGATGCGCTTGTCTGCCGGCCAAAGCAGCCGCTCGGCCGCCTGGGTTTCGGGATCGAAGGCACACAAGCCCGACTCCTGCGCAAGGATGAGTCCGCCACCGGCCCGGGGCACGACCGTGCCGGTCTTTTCGCTCAGGAGAAACGACCGCCTCGCTTCCGTCGCGGGCGTGTAGACGTGCAGGCGAGGGGCGTCGATATCGACCCAGTACAGAGAGCCTCTCCACCAGATAGGCCCCTCGCCCAATTCCGAGCGTATTTCCCAAACCACCTCGGCCTCAGTCAAAGTGCACCGCCCTTTCTCGAATTCCGCGGGGTGGGTCGAGGCACGAGACCCACGCATGATGCTTGCGTTTCATGGGATGCGCGTGGGTCTCGTGCCTC
>DATKZH010000620.1:0-17438 GCA_035528065.1 Thermoguttaceae bacterium
ACTTCCGGACTTCAGTGGCAGGCACACGCCGTGTGCCGTAGCCAGCGGACGGCACAGGCCGTGTGCCTGCTACTCCGCAAATGCGGAAGTTATTCTTCGGCCGATCCTTAGCCGCAAGCCGGAGGCGCGCGCGGGCGGGGAAAGCACGTTCGCGATCCCGCGCACGCCTCCGGCTTGCGGTTAAACGACAATTACCACCTCAGTACTGAGCACCGAGTACTCGCCACTCCCCACTCACTCCCCACTCACTCCCTACCAATCCGTCACCGAGCCGTCGTCCGCGTCGTAGCTCTCCTTGTTCCGCCAGTCGTGATCGATCTTGTCGGCCAGGGCCTCCTCGTCGAGCTCGATGCCCAGGCCGGGGCCGGTGGGGATGGGGATGTATCCGTTCTCGACCTGGAAGGGGGTCTTCAGGTATCCGTCGCCCAACGTGACTTGCTCCTGGCAGAGGAAGTTGGGAATGGAGGCGGCGAGCTGGATGCCCGCGGCCAGCGAGATGGGGCCCAAGGGATTGTGCGGGGCAATGGCGACGTAGTAGGCCTCGGCCATGCCGGCGATGAGCCGCACCTCGGTGATTCCCCCGGCGTGGCAGAGGTCGGGCTGGAGGATCGCCGCCGCCCGCTTCTCCAGGATCTCCCGAAATCCCCACTTGGTGAAGATCCGCTCGCCCGTGGCGATCGGCAGGAACGTACCCCGGGCGAGGTCGGCCAGCACGTCGACGTTCTGGCACGCGACCGGCTCCTCGATGAACAGCGGCTGATACGGCTCGAGCGCGCGAATCAGCAGCTTGGCCGTTGCCGGGGGGATGGCCCCATGAAAATCGATGGCGACGTCGTTTTCCGGGCCGGCCGCGTCGCGGAGCTCGGCAAAATGCTCGGCCACGTGGTCGACGAAGCCCTTCGTCTCCACGGGTCGCGCGCTGCGCCGCTTGGCCGGGCCGGTCTTGAACGCGGTGTACCCGCGGGCGACTCCCTCGCGGATCGCCGCCGGGGTGCTCGCGTGATCGTAAACGCGGACCCGGTCGCGCGTGGGACCGCCCAGCAGCTCGTAGACGGGCACGCCGAGGGCCTTGCCCTTGATGTCCCAGAGGGCCTGATCGATCCCGCTCAACACGCTGGTGAGGATCGGGCCGCCGCGATAGAACGCGTGGCGATAGATGGCCTGCCAATGGTGGACCACGCGTCGGGGGTCCTTGCCGACGAGGTAGGGCGCGATCTCCTCGACGGCCGTCGCACAGGTTTTCGCCCTCCCTTCCAGCACCGGCTCGCCGAGCCCCGCGATGCCGGCGTTGGTGTGCACTTTCAGGAACAGCCAGCGGGGCTTGACCAGGAACGTCTCCAGCCGGGTGATCCGCAGCCGGTCTCGGGGCGAGATCGGCGCGTCGGGTGCCGCTTGGGCCTCGGCCGCACGCGCTGCGGCGAAGAGCGACCCGAGGCCGGCGGTTCCCATCGCGCGCTGGATCATCCGGCGGCGAGAGACCGCGTCGGGCGGCTTGGCATTCGGCTTCATGGGCCCGTCCTTTGCGATGGTCGTGTTACGGCGAAACACCTTGGTGTGATGTACCCCGCTCACAAACACCCCGCCCTCGGCACGAAGCTACGGCCGGTACGCCCCGTACGGCTGAAGCGCGACCGACGCCTTGATCAGGTAGCTGCACGTGCAGCGGTCGGTGGCGTCGGGCATGAGGACGAGGCCGCCGACGGGCAACGTGTTGATCCAGCAGCCGGGCCGGATGCCGCCGTAGTTGTGCGTCTCGCGCCCCTCGAGCAGGTCGACGTAGCCCAACGTGGCCGAGCGGAACACGAGCAGGTTCCTCGACCCGGCCGGGATGCCGCAGCCGTAGGATCGCTCGAACGTGAACTGCTGGGGCTCGCCGGTCAGCACGTCCCAGGTGCCCGGCTGGAGGTAGACGGTCCGCCCGTTGATGATCGGCCGGGTCGCGTAACCGGCTTCGACGTCCCAGCGGCGGTCGCCGGTCGCCGCGTCGAACGCCGCCATGCGTCCGCCCAGCTCCGAGGCGAGCTTGAACCGCCAGTCCTGGTAGCACATTAAGAGCGTCCCGTGCTCCTCGCTCAACGCCAGCAGGGTGCCGTAAATGCCCTCGTCCGTCTGCCAGAGGACCTTGCCGGTTTCCGCGTCGAGCGTGACGAGCGTGCCGGGCGGGTGCTCGTCGCCGGCATCGGGCACGCCCCGCTTCTTCTCCCGGTGCCGGTCGCCCAGCGCGATCGGCCGGTCGATCAGGTGAACGCGGCCGCCGCCGATCGCGATGGTGTTGTGCCGGATCGAGTGCTCGGGCTGGTGCTGCCACTCCACCCGGCCCGTGGCGGCGTCCATGGCGAACAGGAGCAGCGACTCGGTGAACTGGGTCGACATGTCGTCGCCCTTCCCGAAGCGGTACGTGACCACGTGCTCGCGATTGGCGAGCGTGCCGAAGAGGGTATCGCCCACACAGGCGATCACCCCCCAGGTGCCGGGCTGGCCGTCGGGCTGCTTGGGGGCCGGCAGCTCGGCCAGGAGCCGGCCGGTGGCCGGGTCGAGCCGCAGGCACTTGTCGCCGGTGTGGATGAACAGGCCGTGCCGGCCGATGCAGAAATTGCTGCCCGTTCCCGACGTGCCCATCAGGTGCTCGCCGTCGAAGACCTTTTGGATACCCGGCAGGGGATGCTCCCAGAGCTTGCGCCCGTTGTAGGCGTCGACCGAGAGCACGCCGTCCACGCCTTCGATGAACAGCCGGCCGTCGAGGAACAAGGGGGCTCGGCCGCGGCCGTGCCGGCTGGGCACGGGAAAGGCCAGGTCGGTGAACCAGAGCATGCCCAGCGGGCCCTTGGCCAGCGTGTCGATCGAGCAGTTCGTGTTGGCCGGGTCGCAATACTGGTGCGTCCACGAGCCGGCGCCTTCCAAGGGGCCGCGGACCGTCTTTTTCACGGCCCCGGGCTTGCCGACGCAGGCCACGCCTCCGTAGGGACGCTGGATCCGGCTCACTTCCTCGTCGAGCCGGGCCGACGTGCCTTCGGTGACCGAGCGGCCCGAGACGACCAGGTTGGCGAAGCAGCCGGGATAGGGCGTCTTGGTCGGATCGCCCTGGTGGACGGTGACTCGCACGCCGTAAAGCCCGGCGGCGTCGAGCTTGCTGCGAGCCGTGGCGACGTTTTGCGGATCGGGATCGATCGCGACGACGTGGAGCTTGGTCCGCTTGGCCAGGGCGCAGGCCAGGGCGCCCTCGCCGCAGCCAAGATCGACGCAGTAGCCTTCGGTGACGCCGCTCTCGCGCACGATCTCCTCGGCCGCTTGCGTGAAGGTGCTCGGATCGTCGTACGCGGCGACCGCCGGCGCGGGCTCGACGGTCTTCGGTTCCCCGGCCGTGCCGTCGCCGAAGCAGTAGATCGTGCCCTGGTCGGTGCTGACGAAGAGCCATCCGTCGGCCACGGCGAGCCCGCACGGCTCGCCTTCCACGCGATCCGACCAGGTGAGCTGCTTGCTTTCGAGATCCACGGCCGAGACGCCGTCTCCTTCCGGGCCCGCGCCGGCCGAGAAAGCGGTCTTGCCGGCCACGACGAGCGAGGCTCCCCCGTAGGCGGCCGGGGCCGCCCAGGCTTCCTCCAGGCCCTTGGTACGAACCGGGCTCCCCTTGCGATCTTTCATCTCCCGCTCGGTCCAGTGCGACAGGCGGACGCTGCCGTCGTGCCAGTGAACCACGCCGTCGGGCAAGAGGGCGACCAGATTGGGCGCCAGGGCCGGGACGGCCGGCCAGCGGGCGCCGGTCGACACGTCGAAGGCCGCGCCGCGGTTGAAGAACACGTCGTCCCCCGCGACGATCTCCGCCCCGCCGTACTTGGTGTTCGTCTGAAGATGGAAGTAGAGAAACTCCCCGTCCGCTCGGCGGAAGGAAGCGGGGACCGCGCGGCCGGTCGGCACCAGCAGCGTGTCACCGGCAACGACGAGGTGGCCCTGGGCGGAAACGCCGCTCTTGGCGTTGGCGCCGCCGTGCGGTTGGCCCATGTAGATCCCACCGGTCTGGTCGTTGCACCAGAGCACCTTGCCCGTCTCGGCATCGACGGCGTAGAGGAAAATGCCCTCGGTAGGCCAGATGCCGGCGCCGAAGTAGACCACGCCGTCGGCCACGACGGGCCCGCCGCGGGCCGGCCATCGCGAGGTCATCCGGTCGTTGCCCAGCACCATGCTCTCGTCCGGGCCGCCGCGAAGCTTCCACAGCAGCCGGCCGTCCTCTGTGCCCAGGCAGTAAAGGAAACCGTCGTCGCTGACGGCGAACAGGCGGTCTTTCCAGACCACCGGCGCAAATCGGACCGGGGCGCCGGTGAAGAACGTCCACCTCTCGGCTCCCGAGGCGGCGTCGAGCGCGTAGACCTTGCCGTCGGCCGAGCTGCCGAAGAAAACGCGCCCGTCGGAAACCACGGCGTGGTACGCGCGGTCGAAGGGCATCCGCGTATCGCGTCCCGACCACGCCGCACGCGGGGCATGGCGAGGACGGTAGACCCAGCGGGGCGACAGCTTCGCGGAAAGCGCCTCGGCCGTGTAGCCGCTGCGCCGGCCGTCGGCCCGATACGTGGGCCAGTCCGCGGCAGCAGGGTGCGCTACCGCCGTCCAGGTCAACGCCAGCGCTGTCAAGAGCAGACAGAATGATCGCTTCATGATCGTCCCTTCAGGTTGTCGGGTTCCCAGCGCGGACCGGTCTCGCGCGGGTCCTGGACGCCCGGGCCACGGGCGTCTCGGCATGCGAAGCCCCATTGTACAACAACCACGCCCTCCCAGGCCAACGTCATCCGGCCCCAAAAGCGATCGATCCGACGCGGATTGCCCCTTCGTGGGCTTCCCACCGCTTGGGAGCGGGACGGGCAGATTGACAACCCGGCTGGTTTCCGGGTACGTTCGCAATCGGATCTCGCCGACGATCGGACCTCGCCGGAAAGCGGCTTCGGCGACGATGCCGACAATCCCGATTCCCGGCCTGCGACAAAGGACCAGCATGAGCGGCATCATCGGACACACCACCTACGCCATCCTCGCGGCGAAGGCGGCCAGCCACCACAAGCTCCCCATCACGCCGATCCTCCAGAGGCACTTTGCCAGCTATCTGGCCGGCTCCTATCTGGGCTCCGACGTGCAGACCCTCCCGGCCGCCGTCTGCCAGGACACCGGCGAGGAGGTCGGCTACTGCGCGGCTCGCATCACCGAGAGCCCGATCACCGGCGGGCCGGTCACGCCGTGGAAGCTGTCGCTGGACGGCACGCAGTACACGCCCCTGGAGATTCACAACAGGTTCTACGGCCGGGCCCATCTCGTGTTCGGATGGGACGACGCCGAGCGCGAGCTTGCCGTGGCATGGGACGAGCTCCCCAAGTATCTGGCGGCCGTGGTGGGCGACGCGCTCACGCTGTTCGGCCCCGGGGAGCGGAAGCTCGCCTACGTGTTCGGCTGGATGACGCACGTGGCGGGCGACAGCCTGATCAAGTCGGTCCAGCCGGGGATCACGCTCCACCTGCTCGACGGGAGGTACACGCCCCGCAACCGGCCCGTGCAAGACCTGGTCAGCTTCCATGAGATCGGGCGCAAAGAGTTGCGGATCGACTGGCCGAGCCTGTTGGCCGATCTGGTCGACACGCCCGTCGAGCCGGTCCAGCTCCATTTCATGCGCGTGGCGAAGCCGCAAGGTCGGCTGGCCGCCCTCTTCCCCGAAGGCTGGAAGGCCGAGGATGAGCCGCTCCTGGCCCGAGTGCTCGCCGAGAACCGCCGCTACCAGCGGATTCGCAATGGCCGAATCCTCGATCAGCTCGATTTGAAGCGGACCGCCGCCGGCTGGCAGTGCGACCAGTCGCTGAGCCGCCAGACCGGCGGGCTGACCTATGCGGAGATGGTCGAAGCGGCCGATGCCGCCGACTTCCGCCACGCGCTGTGGCAGATGGGCGAGGAAATCGTCGACCTGTTCGTCCGGGTGATCCAAGAGGAGCCGCTTCTGGGCGACTTCCCCGTTGGCTCGGGCCCCACGTGGCAGCAGCTTTCCGGAAGATGGAGAAAGCAGTAGTGTGATCCTCGGGTCGCGCCGGTTCGGGCTTCCATTAGTACTACAGCGCCTAACCGGGTTTGTTACTTCGCAGACGGAGTCCGGCACGGGACGGTGGGCATCGGATCGTCGGCACGGCCTGCTCCGCATGGGGCGCACAAGTCGGCTTCAGCCGACTGGCTTCGGCATCCACTCCAGTACTACAGGGCCTCTTTTCCCCGCGAAGTGCGTTTCCTCCGCGGGAAGTCATTTCCCGGCCGGTCCTTACTTCTTCCCCGGCTTCTCCCGGCCCTTACTTTTCTTGTTCTTGTACCCCCCGGCGACCGGCGCGTCGGGCACCTCGGTCTCGGGCATCCATTTCGCCATGGATTGCTTCCGCTGCTCGTGTTGCGAATCGCCGGCGATGTTCTTCCATTCCATCGGATCGTTGGCGTGGTCGTACAGCTCCTCGGTCCCGTCGTGGTAGCGGATGTAGCGCCAGCGGTCGCAGCGCACGCCGTGCTCGCCGCGGCCGTGCGTGGTCAGGGCCATGCGGTCCCACGATGCTTCCGGGTCCTTCAAGAGCGGCCGGAGGCTGACGCCCTGGACGTGACTGGGGATGGGTAGCGCGCAGAGGTCGGCCAGCGTCGGGTAGATCCCCATGAAGTCGACGGGCCGCGGGCACAGTCCGCCCGGGGTGGCCACGCCGGGGGCGACGAAGATCAGCGGGGCCCGGGTGGCCTCCTCCCAGAGGGTAAACTTGCGCCAATGGTGCTTCTCGCCCAGGTGCCAGCCGTGGTCGCCCCAGAGGACGACGACCGTGTTCTTGGCCCGGGGGCTACGGTCCAACGCCTCCATCAACCGGCCGACCTGGTCGTCGACAAAGGTGATCGTGGCCAGGTAGGCCTGCACGGCGTCGCGCCACTGGTCCGAGTCGATCACGGCCTTGTGGTCGCGCCCCGGATTGGCCATGCGGAGACCGATCGGGGGGACGTCGTCCAGGTCGTCGTCGGGCACTTCCGGCAGCGTGACTTTCTCCTTGGGGTACATGGCGAAATACTTCTTCGGCGCGTACCAGGGAAGGTGCGGCTTGACGATGCCCACGGCCAGAAACAGCGGCTTGTCCCGATCCTCGCGGAGCTTCTCCGCGGCCCAGCTCACCAGCTTGTAGTCGGGCATCTCGCGCTCGTCGACGTCGATCGCCTTCCAGTCGAAGTGCGCCAGGTTCAACCCGTTGTACGGCGTCTCGGGAGACGGAAGCTCCTGGCGGCGGTAGTACTCGTCGAAGTACATCTCGGCGCTGGCGCTCCCGTGAAAGATCTTGCCGCCGCCGAGGACGCGGTAACCATTTGACCGATAATGCTGGGGGAGCGTGATGACCTTCGCCAGCGTGTTCACCCAGTCGTGCTGGTTGTGGTAGATCCCGCTCGTCGATGGACGAAGCCCCGACAACAGGGCCGCCCGGGAGGGATTGCAGGCCGGGGCCGCGCAGTGGGCGTTGGTGAAGCTGACGCCGCGCCCGGCCAGGCGGTCCAGGTGCGGCGTCTGCACGTCGGGATGGCCGCCCAGGTGGCCGACCCAGTCGTTGAGGTCGTCGATGGCGATGAACAGCACGTCGGGGCGGTCTTCCGCGGCGCGGAGAGCGCCGGGCCATACGCTGAACGCGAGCATCGCGACCACGGCCGCCATGATCGTTACGGGAAATACGGATCGAAGCATCGCGAGACCCCTTTCGTCGTTCGGGCAAATTTCGATTCCGCGGGAGGATCGATCCAGTGTATCCTCGCGCCGTGACGGCGGCAAGGAACCGGCTCTTCGGCCCTCCGGGGCATGCGAGGGGCGGGGCGACGGAGACGCAACGATCCCCAAAACATCCGCGGGGACTTGCGTGGACCAAGGCGGCGGCATAGACTCGCGATTGATCAAGGAGGCGTCATGACGTCCGAAGCCCGCTCTCGAAGCGTAGCCCGGGGCGCTCGTGGTCGGCCTTTCGTTCGCGGCAGATGCACCCGGCAGTGAGAAGGAGGGAGAGAATGAGGAGTCTTCTGTCAGTATTGGCGATTGCGATCGCCCTAACGGCCCTGAGCTGGTCCGCCCGGACTACTGTGGGCCAAGAGACGCTTGCCTACGCCGACCTGGTCGCCCGCATGCTCGACTTGGAACGGCTGGCCAAGCTCCCGCCGGACGGCGAGACCTGCAAGCAGTGGTCGAGCTGGGACCGGGGGAGCCAATACGACGAAGCGTCGGGCAAGTACGTCAAGTGGGACGCCAACGGCGACGGCAGTCACTTCATCCGCAAGGAGGGCGATTGCGAGGTGATGGCCGAGATGGACGGACCGGGCTGCATCTGGCGGATCTGGTCCGCCCTGGCCGAAAAGGGGCACGTGAGGATCTATCTGGACGGCAGCGAAGAGCCCGCGGTCGACTTGCCCTTCGAAAACTACTTCGACGGCAAGACGCCGCCGTTCAACTATCCCGCGCTCTCCTACAACCTGGGCGACGTCGGCTGCCGGGGTCAGAACCTCTATATCCCGATCCCGTACCAGAAGTCGTGCAAGATCGTCGCCGACAAGGGCTGGGGACGCTACTACCAGTTCGTCTACACCACATACCCCGAGGGCACGAAGCTGCCCGCGTTCAGCAAGGCCCTGGCGGCCGAGCACGCCGCCCCCTTGCAGGAAGTGAACGACTTCTTCGCCGGCAAGCTGGGCTCGGATCCGGCCGGCACTCGGGAGGGCGAGAAGGTCGAAAACGCCACGGTCCACGTCCCCGCCGGCCAGTCGATCAGCTTCGAGCTGAAAGGCCCCCGGGCGATCACGGCGATGCGGGCCACCATGAACGTCACCGACCGCGAGGACGAAATGGTCGCCGCGCGGAAGGTCGTGCTGAAGATCACCTGGGACGGGCAGGAGAAGCCGGCCGTCTGGTGCCCGGTGGGCGACTTCTGCGGCACGGCCCCCGGCGTCAACCTCTACAAGTCGCTGATGACCGGGATGACGGACGAGGGCGCGTATGCCCTCTGGTACATGCCGTTCGCCACCAG
The DNA here is from genome assembly GCA_035528065.1 of Thermoguttaceae bacterium. Lineage (GTDB taxonomy): Bacteria > Planctomycetota > Planctomycetia > Pirellulales > Thermoguttaceae > DATKZH01. The sequence goes on from DATKZH010000620.1 coordinate 9,042, forward strand.
CGCGCTGGTCGAGTTGGTCAACGAGGACGACGTCGGCCGCCAGCTCAAGTACGAGCTGGTCCACGCCCCGCTCGATCGACCCTTTGAGGGCCTCGGCCACTTCCACTGCAAGTGGCACCGCGACGTGCACCAACTGCCCGAGGACCGCTGGCCCGATTGGACGATGCTCAAGACCGAAGGCCGCGGCCGCTTCTGCGGCGTGATGCTCCACGTCTGGGACCCGCGGCCGGGCTGGTGGGGCGAGGGGGACGAGAAGTTCTTCGTCGACGGCGAGAAGTACCCGTCCACCTTCGGCACCGGCTCGGAGGACTATTTCGGCTACGCCTGGTGCCACCCCGGCCTGTTCCAGCGGGCCTACCACTGCCAGACGATGACCGAGCAGAACCAGGGCCACCAGTCGATCCTCCGCTGGCAGATCGCCGACAACGTACCGTTCCATACGTCGTTCGAAGGCTGCATCGAGAAGTACCGCCGCACCGAGGAGTGGGGCACCGAGTACGCGTGCACGGCCTGCTGGTATCTGGCGCCCGACGGCGTCGACCCCTACGCGCCCACGCCCGCCGACCAGCGGGACGGTTACTACATCAAACCCCCGCTCTCCGCCGGCGGCTTCAAGGTCCTCGGCGACCCGAAGGGCCATGTGCGAACGCAGAAGTTGGATCACTACCCGGGGAGTACGTGGAAGAACAGCGATCATCTCTGGTGGACCGACGCCAAGCCGGGCGACAAGCTCGAGGTGGTCGTGCCCACGAAGAAGAGCGGCACGTTCGACGTCAGCGTCGTGCTCACCAAGGCCCGCGACTACGGCATCGTGCAGCTCTCCCTCGACGGCAAGAAGGCCGGCGACCCGATCGACCTCTACAACCCCACCGTCGTCCCCACCGACCCGATCCTCATCGGCACCCACGAGCTCGCCGAGGGCGACCACACGCTCGGCGTCGAAATCGTCGGGGCCAACGAAAAGGCGATCCAGAGCTACATGTTCGGGCTGGACTACGTGGTCTTCGAGAAGAAATAGGCAAGCACCGCGAGAAGCCAAGTACGGTGCCGCATCGCGTGGCAGCCGGCAAACCGCGAAGCCCACGGGCTGCGCCCCGCGGGACCAGGTAAATACGCTAAGCCAGCGATCCGGATGCTCGCATTGGAACCGTTTTCCTGCTGAGGCAAATCGAGGAGTCGCCATGATGTCGCACGCCCGCGCTGCCATGCTTCCGGCCCTGTTGCTGGGCCTCACGTCGACGCTCTTTCAACCCGCCCTCCAGGCCGCCCCGCCGCGGGAATGGGCCGAGCACGGCACCAGCCGGGGCGACCGGATGATCTCGGCCTACTTCGCCGAAGAAACCGCCAAGCTCCGCGACGCCTGCCTGGCCGACGTGCAGTCGATCGACGACTGGAACGCCAATCGCCCGGTCTTCCGCCAGCAACTCCTGGAGATGCTCGGCCTGGACCCGCTGCCCGAGCGGACCGATCTCGCGGCCACCGTCACGGGCACGACCGAGCACGAGGAGTTCGTCGTCGAGAAGCTCCATTTCCAGTCCCGCCCGCGGCTGTACGTCACCGCGGACCTCTACCGGCCGAAGGACGTGAAGGAGCCGCTCCCCGCGATTCTCTACGTCTGCGGGCACGGAGGCGTGAAGAAGGACGGCGTCAGCTACGGCAACAAGGTGCACTACCAGCACCACGGCGCGTGGTTCGCCCGGCATGGGTACGTCTGCCTCGTGATCGACAGCCTCCAGCTCGGCGAGATCGAGGGCATCCACCACGGCACGTATCGCGAGAAGATGTGGTGGTGGAACAACCGCGGCTACACGCCCGCCGGGGTGGAGGCGTGGAACTGCATCCGGGCGCTCGACTACCTCCAGAGCCGCAAGGACGTCGACCCGGAGCGAATCGGCGTGACCGGGCGGAGCGGGGGCGGGGCGTACAGTTGGTGGATTTCGTCGATCGACGAGCGGATCAAGGCCGCCGTGCCCGTGGCCGGCATCACCGATCTGGAGAACCACGTCGTCGACGGCTGCGTGGAAGGGCATTGCGACTGCATGTTCATGGTCAACACGTACCGCTGGGACTACCCGCTCGTGGCGGCCATGGTTGCCCCTCGCCCCCTGATGATCGGCAACACGGACCAGGACCGCATCTTCCCGCTCGACGGCGTCGTACGCACGAACGACAAGGTCCGCAAGATCTACGAGCTATGCGGGGCCGGCGGCGAGCTGGGCCTGACGATCACGCCCGGCCCGCACAAGGACACGCAGCAACTCCGCGTGCCGGCGCTTCACTGGTTCAATCAGAAGCTCAAGGGAGAAGACCCGCCGATCACCGTGGCGGCCGAGGCGTTCTTCCAGCCGGAAGACCTCAAGGTGTTCCAGGAGCTGCCCAAGGACTCGCTTAACGCCGAGATCCACGAGACGTTCGTGCCGCTGGCGCCGGCCCCGGCCGTGCCCGGCTCGAAAGAGGAGTGGCAGAAGCTCCGCGACGGGTGGCTGGGGGCGCTTGCCGAGAAATCGTTCGGCGGCTGGCCTCAAGAGGCGGGGCCGCTCGACGTGCAGGAGGCGTTTGCGGTGGAGAAGGAAGGCCTTCGGTTTTCGGCGCACGACTTCACGAGCCAGGGGCCCGTCCGGTTGCGGCTCTACGTGATGCGGCCGGTCGACCTGGGCGAGCCCAAGCTCCTCGTGCTCGGCGTGCTCGACGAGCAGGACTGGACCTCGTTCGTGGCGATGATGCGGTGCGGCTTTGAGGACCGGATCAAGGGCGAGCCCTCCGAAGTGCTGAAGGAGTTGCCCGAGCCGGACGAGGCGTTGTTCCAGGAGTTACGCCGGATGCAAAAGGAGGGCCATTGCGTGATGGCGTTCGTCGCCCCGCGGGGCATCGGCCCGACCGCGTGGAACCCGAGCGAGAAGAAGCAGACGCAGATCCGCCGCCGGTTCATGCTCCTAGGGCAAACGCTTGATGGGATGCGGGTCTGGGACGTGCGCCGGGCGATCCAAGCCCTCCGCTCGCTCGACTCGCTCGAGCCCGTCCCCCTCGTCCTCCAAGGCGAGCGTCAGGCCGCGGGCATCGCCCTGTACGCCTCGCTATTCGAGCCCGGCCTCCATCGCCTCGACCTCCAAGACCTCCCCCGCACCCACCGCGACGGCCCGATCCTGCTCAACGTCCGCCGCTACCTCGACGTGCCCGAGGCGGTCGCCATGGCCGTGGAGCGATCGGAGGTCGTGCTCTACCAGGCGGACGAAAAAGGGTGGGAGTATCCGAGCGAAGTGGCCCACGTGCTCGACTTGGGCGACGAGCGGCTGTCGATCCTGGAGCCGCCGGAGAAGCCGTAGAGCGATCTAAGCTGGCTTCCCCTCCGCGAGGAACTTTCGGAGGAAGTCGGGGGCTCCGGCTAGCTGCGCACGGATGGCGTCGATCAAAGCCCAACGATAGGACGTCGCCGGCCAGCGCCATTGCAGTTCGCCTTGAGAGTCGACAAACTCGACAGCAACTTCTGTCTCCCAAGACCAGGTGTCTTCGTCTTCGTAACTCTTGAAACGGTACTCATAGACTGTTATGTACCGACCTTGCACGTTGGCGCGCAACATGTCTCCCACGATCTCGTGGGCGCGTGGCGGTGCGTGGTAGCACCGCTCCCAGGTGAGCTTACCCGACTCGGTCAACGCCACCAGCTTCTGCACCGCGGGGGCCCAATCCTGATCAGTCGGCATCTCGGCTTCTCCACTGTAGTTCCTTTTGAAGGGTCCTCAGACTCTCCAGCGAAGCTTTCAAGTCCGCATTCACTTCTTCGCACTGGGCAAGAAACGTGGCTTCGCGCTGTGCTTTGCGCAGGGCGTCGATTCTCTCAATGACCTGTGACACTCGCTGAGCGCGCCTTCCACGCAGATGCACCGAAAGGTCCCGAAGAACCGTCTGGCAGACAACCAACGCCTTCAGGGCTTCGGTTCGGTTCTTCGACTTCAGTCCCTCCTCAAGGTTCTTGATCTGCCCACCGAGCTTTCGCACGTAACTCGGCAAGAGAGCCTGACGAACGTAATGCTGCTCGATTCTGCGAACACGAACGGCGACCCACAGCGTGATGCACAGTCCCGCCATTGAAACCAGCAACCCCAGGATCGACGCCCAGTCGGCAATGGTGGCGAAATCGCTCACGCTGAATCTCCGCAGCCGACCGGCCGTCGTTGCTCTGCCACGAGTTATTGTACTGACTGGGGAGAGTCTTGACAAGAATTGAAGACCCGAGACCCGCGGCGTCTGCCCATACGGAGGGGTGTCCGAGTGCCGGCGCTCACAGGGGGGAATCACTGTCCAACGTCTTGGACAAGCAATCGCCCCTGCTCGTGCTCGACCCGGTACCTCGCCGGATTGTCGTCTGGGCCCTCGTAGCTGGTTGTCGGCGCCTGGCCCGTGGCGTGGGCATCGCCGCCTGCGACCGGCCGGGGCAAGCCGTGCCGGAGTCAGGCCGTCAATCGCACCGCTTGACGTAGACGTAGTGGACGCCGTAGGGCGTTTTGACGCCTTCCTCCTCGATCCACGTTTCCAGGCGCTCGGCAGGGCTGGGCTTCAATTCGAGGGCAGGGAATGAGCATCGACCCGTGCCCGTCACCAACATCTGTTGGACTTCCTGCCCCTGCAAACGGAGGTGGACCACGGCGGAGAGCTTCACCGGAGGCACTTCACAAGTGATCTCGAACGCGCCCCCCTCGGGCACGGCGATCTCCCAGTAGCCGAGCCCTCTCGGGCCCCAATTGGCCGAGGGGCCTCGCCAGTCCTGCCGGGTGAGGATGGTGGGGTTTTCGTGGGGCGTTCCGATCAGGATCCGCGGGGCCTCGTAGCCGTGGTCGCGGCTCACGTCGGCCAGCCAAGCCGCGTACTCGCCACGCATCCGCTCGACGATCTCCGGATGCTCCGACGCGATGTCCCGCGTCTCCAGCGGATCGGACCGCATGTCGTAAAGCTCGAACGGGATCCCCTCGGGCCCAACGCCCGGCGATACGTTGCCCGCGTGAACGAGCTTGTAGTCCTGGCTGCGGGCGGCGAACCGCTGGTACAAGACGGGCTCGTCGCCGCGGTGCCACTGGAGGTAGAGGGTGCGGTCGGGCGATTCGGCCGGGCGGCCTTCCAGGAGCGGCAGGATGCTGCGCCCGTCGAGCTTCACGCCTGGGGGCGGATCGACGCCGCACGCTTCGAGCACGGTGGGCACGACGTCGATGTGGGCGGCGATCCGGTCGACCTTGCGACCCGGCTGGAGCCGTGCCGGCCAGCGCACGTAGAAGCACGTGCGGATGCCGCCTTCGTAAACGCTCCCCTTGAAGGCCCTCATCCCGGCGTTGTATCGGGCGCCGTTGGGGCCGTTATCCGTGAGAAACATCACGATCGTGTCGTCGCGCAGGCCCAGCTCGTCGAGCTTCGCGAAGAGCCGGCCCAGGTTGTCGTCGATGTTCTGGACCATGCCGTACACGGCCGCGGTGTTCGGCGGGATGCCCTGGAGCGGATGGCCCCCTTCGACCGCCGGGAAATCCGCCGGCTTCATGTCCAGGTCGTCATACGGCTTGGAGTAGGCTTCGGCGACTTGGTAGGGGCCGTGCGGGCAGTTGAAGGGCAGGTAGATGAAGAACGGCTTTTCGCGATCCTTCGCGACGAACCGGATGGCGGCGTCGGTGTAGACGTCGGAGCAGTAACCGCGGGTCTTCACCCGCTCGCCGTTGTGCAAGAGCGACGGATCGAAGTAACTGTTGTCCGGCGGGCCCGCCGGCTGGCAGAGGCCGCCGCCCGTGTGGACCAGCGACTCCTCGAAGCCCTGATCGCCGGGCCGCATCGGGTAGCAGTCGCCGAGGTGCCACTTGCCGAAAATGCCCGTCCGGTAGCCGGCCTCGCGGAGCATTTCGGCCAGGGTCCGCTCATCGGCGTGCATCATCGCTCGCCCCAGCCAGGTGTCGGTCACGCCGGTTCGGTAGTTGTAGCGTCCGGTCATCAGGGCCGCCCGGGTGGGAGCGCAGCAGGGGGACACGTAGAACGGGTCGACCTCCACGCTCTCGCCGGCGAAGCGGTCCAGGTGGGGCGTCCGGATCACGGGGTTCCCGTTCACGCCCAAGTCGCCGTAGCCCTGGTCGTCGGTCATGATCAGGATCACGTTGGGCTGCCGGTCGGGCGCTCCGCAGGCGAGGCTTGCGCAGCCGACGAGACAGAGCAGGCTTGCGCAGAAAGCGCGTTTCATTGCGTTCCCTCCTTGATCGCGGTTGATAAGAGGCCATGTTCCGGCGATCATGATACGGTGCCCTCGGGGGCGAGGCAACAATGTCCGCGGATCGCCGGTGGCAGGTCTTCCCGGCAGCGAACGGTTGGCTGGTAGGACAGGCATCTTGCCTGTCAAGCACACAGGCTGGAAGCTTACGCTACCGTGGGGGAGAAGCCGGGTGGGGAGCCGGCGACGCGGGCGGCCCGCTCCTGCGACGCATCAGCACGGGACCGAATCGATGCACGTGACCTGAAAGGGACGGAGGATGGCTCCGCTGGAATGGTACTATGCGAAGGACAACCGGCAGCACGGCCCGGTCTCGGCGGCCGAGCTGAAGCAGTTCGCGGCTCGCGGGGAGTTGAGGCCGGGCGACCTGGTCTGGTGCGAGAAGCTGGACGACTGGACGCCGGCCAAGAAGGTCGGGGGCCTGTTCGACGACGACGGTCCGGCCACGCCCCCGGAAGCCGCTGAGCCGCCGCCCAAAGCTCCCGAGGCGCCGCCCAAAGCTGCCCAGCCGCCGCCGAGACCTGGCAAGACGCCACCCGGACACGCCCCGTCCGGGGGGGCTCCGCCGGCCTTTGAGAAGTCGGAAGCCGCCTTCGAGCGCTCGCGGAAACGGTCCGGCCGTCACGTCTTCGATCGGGTGCTCCGGTTCGCGCGGTCCCAGTTCACGATGCAGTTCGTCGAGCTGACCTCGAAGATCTTCACGCTCGGCGGCCATTACGGACTCTACTTGGCCATACTGGTGCTGCTGGTCTTCGGCCTGCTATTGGGGGTGAAGCTCAACGAGTTGAACGCGATCCTGCTCGGGATGGGAGGCGTGGTCATCCTGTTCGTGCTGCAATACACGGCCGGTCGCTTTTTTGGGGCAATGGACCGGCTCAACCGGTCGACGCCCGCCCGGATGTGCTCCGCCGCGTTTCTCGACTGCTATGCCCTGTTGCACATGTTCGGCGGCCTGGTGGTGCTTCTGGGGCTGGCCGTGTTGGCCGTCCAGACGGGCCCGCTCTCGCTGGTGCTGCCCGCCATCGGGGCGTTCATCCTCTGCCAGTACGTCGCCGTCTTGGCGCTGAATCCGGAGTCGCTCAACCTGACGATCACCTCGGAGACCTCGGCCGGGGAAGAAGCGCTCGGCGTGCTCGCCTTTCTGGTGAAGCTGAGCTTGCGGCTCGTGCCGGTGGCGTTCGGCGTGGGCGTGATCTGGGGAACGATCACGCTTCTGTACGCCGCGGTTCTCGTGTTCCTGCCGCCGGAGGATCCCGAGGAGATCTTGGCCTTCGTGGGGATCGACAGAATGGAAGCGCTGATCTCCACGGACGAGACCTCCCCCAACGAACTCGGGATGCCGGGCTCGCACGAGGCGTCCCCCGCGCCGGAAGCGACGACCTCATCCGAAGGGCCCTCGCCGGATGAGGAGGCGATCCGGATGCTGCCCGCCAAGGTGACCGCGTCGAAGGCGGCAACGATCCTCATCACCTTCGCCGCCCTGCCGTTCCTTGCGTACGTCTTCTTCCTCGTCTCCTACCTCTCGATCGACGTGCTCCGGGCGATCCTCGCCCTCCCCGGCAAGCTGGACAGGATGATGGGGGGAGGATGAGCTTGCTTCACTCCTCCCCCACGCCCGTTCGAGTCGATAGGGTCGCGGCGGGGGCTGCCTTCGGGGTTTCTTCTTGGCGTTGGCGGCTGAGAGGCCGAGCGTGCGTCCAGTCGTAGAACCCTTCCACCAGCGCGCCGGCGAACATCAGCGCCGCCGCTGAGATCGTGAACCACCAGAAGAGCTTCTCGACCACCATGGCGGCGGACGCCAGCGCGACGATTGCGCCGATGAGCCACCAGAACCACGTTTCACCATCTCGTCCCGATCTTGCGACGGTCGCCGTCACGGTTCGAGATTGCCCGCGCGGGCCTCCGTTGCCGGAGGCCCCGGGGGGCGTCGCGAGGCCCGGGATCGATTCCCGACTCGCGGGAGGCCGTCTACTTGTCGCGATGGGTCGACGCATCGTCGATCTCCTCTTCGATGCCCTGCACGCCCTTCTTGAACTCGACGATCCCGCGGCCCAAGGACCGCATCACGCCGGGCAAGCGATTGCCGAACAGAAGCAGGGCGATCGCCGCGATGATCACCATCTCCATCGGCCCAGGCGAGAAAAACCCGAATAAGGTAGACA
>DATKZH010000621.1:0-2439 GCA_035528065.1 Thermoguttaceae bacterium
CATCGGAACGTCGCAGATCGGGCCGAACGACTACCTTCTCATCGAGCTAAGGAACTATGGCCGGGATTTCGCGCGGACCACGTCTGCCGGCTGCTCGGGGACGGCTGGCATCCTTGCCCTGACGCAGTACGAGGCCCGACCGGACTCCGGCGGAAACATCAGCGTCTGCGTTGACGGCAACGAGATCATCAGCCCCAACCTATCGCTGGCGATTGGGGCTGCAGGCGTTCCGGGCGTTTCCCGCTCATCGAACGTCGTAACCGTAACGACTGTGGGCGCCCACGGATTTTCGGTTGGCCAGACAGTCGTCATTTCCGGCGTCACCGACAGTTCATTCGACGGAACCTTCCAAGTCGCCACAGTCCCTTCGACGACGACATTCACCTATGTCCAGACGGGCAGCGATACGACAAGCGGCGGCGGAACGGCCGCAGTGCCAGTCACCTACTATCGGATCACCGTCATGCGGGATGGTCGACCGACGAGGGCGGAGGACCACCGGGTCACCGGCGGCACCTACAATCTCAACACGGCGACACCGATCACAACGAGTCCGGTTGTCGCCGCAGCGACCGGCGACACGGTCTATCTGCGCACGGACGCCGGGAACACCAATCTAGCTGAGACAAGTACTTTCCACTTCGGTTCGCTTAACCTGCCAGGTTCCGGGGGCATCGTTATCGGCGGGACGAGCAGCAAGCAAATCTCCGGCGGACCGGAAAAGCTCAGCTTCCAGGACACGGTTGCTAATCGGGTCTCCATCGCCAACTTCGTGGGCACGGAAGCGAATGCGCGGTTTCTGCTTGACTTGCAGGGCAATCACGAATGGGCCGGGCCGAGTTCCACTGACCAAAATGTGCTGCTCGGTTGGAGTGCGGAAGGCCGGTTGAATCTGTCCGGCACTTCCGGCGGCGGTCTCAACATCGTTCGCTGGACTTCCCCCGGCGTTCTCGAAGATCACCCACGCATTTCGTTCAACAATGATGGTGACGGCCTCAAGTTCTCGGACGGAACGGCTGTTGCCGATGTGCAGCTTAAGCGCGCCTATGCTCAGGGCTTCAACATCATGGGCATCGGCGCTCCAGTCACGGTTGGCTTCCTCCAATCTACCGATTCGTATCCGCGCATCGCTCTTTCTTCTGCTGATCCTGGTATCAAGTTCGGTCCGGGCACAGGCCCGGCTGATGCGCTGTTGTATCGGCCTCTCGCCGCTCACCTGAATGTGCAGGCTTGGCGATTCCAGCTGGTGCATCAGGGGGAGAGCTATCCGCGCGTCGTGCTCAATGCTTCGAGCGACCCGACGCTTGCAGGCTTGGACCTAAGTGATGGTACGGGGGCTGCTGATACTGGCGTCCATCGGGACTCTGCGGGGAATTTGGAGCTCTTCGCTGCTAACAGCATCAATTTCCTTGCCGGAGTTCTGAACAATGGCGGGAAGGTTAAGCATGGTCGGGTTGCGGTCACGGATTGCGCGACCACCGGATGCTCGGCTACTTGGAGTTTCGGCACGGCTTTCGCAGACACAAACTTTACGGTTTCCTGCACCATTGAAGGGGCTTCCGCTCAGTCTGAAACTACTGGCTTGCGGTTTGCTAAAGTGCGCGAGCGCCTCGCTACCGGGGTGACCACAGATTTGGACAACCTGAGTGCTTCGACCGTCAGCGGTACGCTGCATTGCTTCGCCATACATGATTAGGGCAGGGGGGTCTTTGAACTTGATGGAGCAACTAACACGGTTTCGGTACGCAGGGGCAATGTCACGGCAGCAGCCACGGCAGACCCGGCAGCCGCCACGGTTCGTGCAGACGTTTGGCAGCATTGAGGTTGATTTTCAACTCCTTGGCAAGCGCCCTAATGCCGTTCCATAAACTGGGGCGTGAAGCGAACGCTGAAATCACCGCAAATCCCCGCAAGGAAGCGCGGCACCTATAAACCCCGCGGTCTCATTCCTTCCTGCCGCCCGCAGGCGCCGACCAGGCAGTAATACGGGCCGCGAAGAAGCCCACAAATCTAGGACAATCTAGGACAAAACGGGGGTTAAGCGTCCGAGAATCTGACGGTCGGCCTCACCGCTTCTCTCTCGCCAGACACTCCACGAGTATGACCGCGCGGGCGGGTTCGCGGCCTGCGATGCCTTCGGAGGACTCCAGGGTTACGTCTAGCGCGTTGGCGACGGCCGAAGGCGCCTTGAGGTATTCAAACTTGCGCTCACAGTCCTCCGGGGGCAGTCCTGGGAAGAGCAGTCGGACGCGGAAGGGTTTAGATTCCAACGGCATCTCCCGCCTCTGAGGTGAGGCCCACTTTATCGACCGCAACACGGAGATTTCTGGTACCACGGGCCGTTGTTGCCAAACCGCATTTCTAGTGAGGGTCCACAACGGAAGCCAAAATGGCCGCCTTCGAGGCTTTCAGCAAGAATTCATTAAATGCTCTTGATGC
>DATKZH010000622.1:0-26724 GCA_035528065.1 Thermoguttaceae bacterium
CGACCGGGCCAACAGCGAAACGCAGGAAGAAACGTACATCCAGTTGGAGGGTCTGGTCAACGAATTGACCGATACCGACTTGAGCACGTCGTTGACCGACTTCTTCTCCAGTATCTCGGAGATCCTCAATCAGCCCGAAAGCGTCTCGGTTCGCCAGATGGCCGTCTTGAACGGCGTCTCCCTGGCGTCCAGCATCAACCGGCTGGCAGGACTCGTCGGGGACCTTCGCAGCGACTTGAATTCTCGTGTGGAAAACATCGCCGAGCGGATCAACCAGTTGACCGAGGAAATCCGGGTCCTGAACATTCGGATTGCGGAGGCGGAAGGAGGCAGCATCTCGAACAGCGATGCGGTCGGACTCCGCGACCAGCGGATGACGGCCCTGGAAGAGCTCGCCGAGCTGGTCGACGTCCGGGTACGGGAGCAGCCGTCCGGCGGGCTGGCGGTCTACGCCGGCGGGTCCTTCCTCGTGTTTGAAGGGGCGCGACGCGAGGTCGCGATTGCCCAGGACGCCGATCGCGGGACCACCGTGTCCAACGTCCATCTGGCCGAAACGGATTCCCCGCTGGAGATCAGCGGTGGCGAGCTGCACGGGCTGGTCGCGGCCCGCGACGACGTGTTGGGCGGTTTCCTCGATCGGCTGGACTACTTCGCCGGCACGCTGGCGTTCGAGTTCAACAAGGTCTTCAGCGGCGGCCAAGGACTCAACGGGTACCAGGAACTGACCAGCGTCTCCTTCGTCGACGACGGCGATCTGCCGCTCGACGAAGCCGGGCTGGACTTCACCCCCGTCAACGGATCCTTCCAGGTGCAGGTGCACAACAAGAGAACGGGGATTTCCCGGACGACGGACGTCTTCGTCGATCTGAACCATCTGGGCGACGACACGACGCTGGATGACCTGGCCGAGTCGCTCGACGCCGTCGACGGCATTGCCGCCGCGATCACGTCCACCGGAGAACTGACGATTGCCAGCGATTCCTCCGACGTGGAGTTCTACTTCGCCAACGACACCAGCGGCGTCCTGGCCGCGCTGGGTTTGAACACGTTTTTCAGCGGTTCCACCGCCATCGGGCTGGAGGTCAACCGGGTCGTCCGGAACGATCCGGCCAAGTTCGCCGCCCGACGCACGCCGGACCAGCCGGACGCCGGAGGCAGCGACGACTCCGAAACGGCCAATGCCCAGATTCTCGCCAACCTGCTCGATCAGCCGATTAGGGCGCCGTACGGGCAGTCGTTGTCCCTCGTCTACGACCGCATGGTGGGGGAGATCACGCAAGGGTCGGCGCTTGCGCGGGCGGGTGCGGAAGGGGATCGCGTATTCGAGCAAACGCTCCGCGGGCAGAGTCTATCCGTCAGCGGGGTGAATCTGGACGAGGAAGCCGTGCGACTGATTACCTACCAGTATGCCTACCAGGCGTCGGCCCGCTACATCGCCATTGTGCGAGACCTCATCGAGATCATGGTCAGCCTGTGACGCCCTCCGGACCCCGGGACCGCCAAACCGATACAACGTCTCGACCCTAGACCGCCCGCAAACCATGACCAACATCATCGGCATCCCCACGACCCGGGTCAGCGACCAGTTCGTACAGCAGCGGGTGTTGCAGCAGGTGCAGTACGATCTCCGGGAGCTGTTCCGGCTGGAAAGCCAATTGAGCACGGGCCGGAAGTTCGAGCTGCCCGGAGAAGAGCCCGTGGCCGCGCTCCGCGTGATGAGCCTGCAACGGTTGCTGGAGCAGAAGAAGCAGGTCCGGGGCAACCTGGAGACGACCCAGTCCTACCTCACGGCGACCGACGCAGCCCTGTCGCAAATCTCCGCACAGGTTGCCGAGATCCGCGGCGTTGCCGTCCATATGATGAACGACGCCACGGTCGACGACGACCAGCGCACGGCCGCGGTGCAGCAGGTCCAAGCGACCGTCAGGCAACTGGTGGACACGGGGAACCAGAAGTTTCGCGGACGCTACCTTTTCGCCGGCTCCGAGACCTCGGTCGCCCCGTTCCGGTTCAGCGGGACCAGCGCCGTCGAGTATCTCGGCGACGACGGGCAGTTGCTCAGCTACTGCGACGTCGACATGCTGTTCGCCGGCAACGCCACGGGGAATGAGGTGTTTGGGGCGATCTCCGAATCGGTGCGGGGGTCCGTCCACCTCGACCCCGTGCTCCATTTCAACACGCGACTCGCCGATCTCCGTGGGGGCGAAGGTATCACGTCGGGAAGCATCGCCGTCTCCGACGGCACCCACACGAGCATCATCGACGTCAGCACCGCCGAGACCATCGGCGACGTGGCCGCGCTGGTGCGCGCCAATCCGCCGGAAACCAGATCCCTCGACGTGGAAATCACGGCCACCGGGCTGGTGATCCAGCTCGACTCCGCTGCGGGGAACCTCTCGATTCGGGAAGTAGGCGGTGGAACGACGGCCTCCGAGCTGGGGATCCTCACCAAGACCGGCGTGGGCAACAAGCCGGTCATCGGCGGCGACCTCGATCCGATCGTCCGTGCCACCACGCGCTTGGACGACGTCCTCGGCAGCCGGGCCCGCGCCGTGGTCCGGTTCCCGGGCTCCGACAACGACTTGATCCTCGAGGCGGACGTTCGCGGCCAGACCGATGCGGAGGGAAACTGGCTCAACGGGGCGGAAATCCGCTTCGAGAGCGACGTGACGTCGGGAAATGAGTCGATCGACTATGTCCCCAGCCAGGACCCCGCGGTCCCGCCGACGATCGTCGTCCACATCGAGGAGGGCATGACCCAGGCCCATCACGTCGTCAGCGCCTTCAACGATGCGTACGACCTGGGACTGCTGCCGTTTGCCGCCCGGCTCGACCCGCTCGACGAGCAGCGTGGCGGAGTCGCGTACGTTACCGAAACCCCGCCCGGCGAAACGGCCGCCGTCACGGCCGGCGGAAGCGGCGGTGAGATCGACCTCGACTCCGGGCTCCAGATCGTCAACGGGGGCAATACCTACACGATCAGCCTGGCTTCGGCCGAGACCGTCGAAGACGTCCTCAACCTCCTCAACGGCTCCGACGCCGGCGTGCTCGCCGAAATCAACGCGACGGCCACGGGGATCAACGTCCGGTCGCGGCTGAGCGGCGTCGATTTCGCGATCGGCGAAAACGGAGGGACGACGGCCACCCAACTGGGATTGCGAACGTTCACCGCCGAGACCCGACTGGCGGACCTCAATCACGGCCGCGGCGTGGACACGTCGGACGACGTCGACTTCACGATCCGGTTGACCGACGGCACGGAGCTGGAAATCGATCTCGATCTTGACGCCCAAAAGACGATCGGCGACGTGTTGGACCTGATCAGTGCGGCCGCCCCCGGCTCGCTCGAAGCGCGACTGTCCCGCTACGGCAACGGAATCGAACTGATCGACGTAAGCTCGGGCGCCCAATCGTTGACCGTGACCCGGAATCCCGGAAGCCTGGCTGCGATCGATCTCGGCTTGGTCCCCGCGGGGCAAGATACCAGTGATCCACCCACTCCGGGAAGTCAGGCCACCGCCCTGTGGGACGACGGGTCCGGGCCCAACAACGAGCTGGTGATCACCGCCAATGTGGAAAGCTGGGAATACAACGGCGTCACGCTGAACGTGCACCACGAGAACGGTGTGGGGCACCAGCCCGTGCTCAGCTATGATCCGGTCAGTAAGATCTTGGACATCAAGATTGAGAATGATGTCACCTGGGCAAACGACGTGATCACCGAGCTGGGCGTTGACCCCTTGTTCACTATCACGAACGCGGACGGCTCGGACGGCTTCGGGACCCTCACCGATGCCGACCCCGCGTGGCAATCCGTGAGCCTCTCGGGCGGGCAGCCGGAAACCCTCACGGGCGCCGACCCCTGCCCGATGGAGACCGAAGGGCTTTTCACCGCCCTCTTGAGGCTCCAACGAGCTCTGGAAGTGAACGATCCTAGGGGAATCCAGCGAGCCGTCGAAATGCTCGACGCCAAGGTGCTCGACATGAATCTCGCGCGAGCCAGAGTCGCCACCAGCCAGCAAGGGCTGGACGTCCTCGAGCTTCGCCTCGATTCCGAAGAAGTCGAGCTCCGCGAGACGTTGTCGCTGGAATACGACGTCGACTTCGTGGAAGTCGTCTCCAACTTGAGCGCCCGACAACTCGCCCTGGAGGCGGCATACAAGTCGATCGGCGAAATCTTCCGGATGACGTTGCTGGACTACCTCTGATCGGGGCTTTTTTGCTGGTCCGGCGTATTTCTCGCGGCCGATACACGTAGAGTGTACGGTTGCGTTCCGTTGGCAAGCGCGGGCCCACGATGATGGACATCATCTTCAGCACTCGATTCGGCGCCGTCGAGGTCCAGCCGGAGGACGTCATCCATTTCCCCGAAGGGTTGGTGGGATTGGAGGAACGTCGCGACTGGGTGCTTCTGGCCGAGGCTCAGAACGACGCGGTCGCCTGGCTGCAAAGCGTCGACCGAGCCGACGTGGCTCTGGCGGTCGTCAGCCCCCGGCGATTCGTGCCCGACTTCCAAATGCGAGTCGCCCGGCGCGAGCTCGATCCGCTGGCGCTCGACGAAATCCGCACGGCACAGGTGTTGGTCATCGTGGGCCGAACCGAGCGTTCGCTGACCTTGAACCTCAAGGCCCCGATCGTCATCAACCTCCGCCGGCGCCTGGCCAGGCAAGTGATTGCCAACGGAAACCTGCCGACACAGCACGAGCTGGGAACCCCACTTTCGGCCCTGAGAAAGAGCGCGTAGACGGGTCCGAATCGCCGGATCGTCGCCGCTTGGCCTCGCCCGGGCTCCCAGCCTGGACGTCTCTCTCCACGACCCGGGGGGATGGTGGCGAAGAGAACACGGTAGGCCGTCCGGCCGATTACGCATGGGAAGGAGCGATCGATGCTTGTCCTGTCCAGACAGCGCGACCAGAGCATCATCATTGGCGATAACATCGTCGTGACGGTGGTCGACGTCCGGGGCGATAAGGTCCGCCTGGGCATCGACGCCCCCACCGAAATCCCGGTCCATCGCCGCGAGGTCTACGAAGCGATCCAACGCGAGAACCTTCGCGCCAGCCGGCTGGAGGCCCAAGACGTCGACCAGCTCGGCGAAGGCCAAGCCACGGAGTCGCGCCCGGTTTCCAGCGGCTGATTGCCCTGGCGCCTTTCCGACGTCATTTCTACCGGTTATGCCGATCATAAAGGCCCTGCAAAGGCGTGTTTGCCGATTGCAGGGCCATTTTCTTTCGGCCAAGGACTGCCGATGCCGAGATGGATCAGGGGGAGCAATTTCAGAAAACAAGAACCCAAATTGCCTAAAGTACGCAAACTAACTGGCCGATAGTGTCGGATAGTTGCGTCTCCGTGGGGCGATCCCCGGATCGTCCCGCGCGGTCGGCGCTCATGGAAGTGAGGGCCGAATCCCCCCCGCAGGAAGCAGCCGAGAGATACACGAAACAACTCGAATTCCCGCCGCGTTTGAGGTGCGTTTCCTCGGGGCGGCACCAAGGCAAGCTGGTCCGGAACCCTCCGCTCCCCGCACTCCGGTCAGGCTTGGACGTAGTCCTTTTATGAGAAAGGGTGTCTGGCATGACCCGAATTAACACGAACGTCAGTTCTCTGAACGCGCAGAAAAGTCTCGCGCGGTCGAACATGCAGTTGCAGCAAGCGTTGACGCGTCTGAGCACCGGCTTGCGGATTAACGTGGGCAAGGACGACCCGGCCGGCTTGATCGCAAGCGAGGCCTTGCGAAGCGATATCATTAGCGTCCAAGTGGCCGTCTCGAACAGCGAGCGAGCCAATCAGATGATTGCCACGGCCGATAGCTCCTTGGGCCAAATCAGCTCTCTTCTGAACGACATCCGCGGCTTGGTCACCGAGGCCGCCAACTCCGGAGCCATGAGCGACGAGCAGCTTGCCGCGAACCAGCTTCAGGTCGATTCGTCCCTGGAAGCGATCAACCGGATCGCCCAGACCACCACGTTCCAAGGCAAGAAGCTGCTCAACGGGAGCCTCGGCTTCATCACCTCGGCAACGCAGAACTTTGCCAACATCGGGGACCTGGAGATCAACCAGGCAAACCTGGGAGCAGCGGACCAGATCGACGTGGAGATCGAGATCGCGGATGCCGCCACCAAAGCCCAGATTAGCTCGACGATCAATGCCGACACCAACGCCAAGGCCACCCTCTCGTTCGCTGCCGGGGCCACAGTCACCCTCGCCAATACCGGCGGCGCTTTCGAGGTCAGGTCCACCTCGCTGGGAACCAGCGCGGACGGGGTGGCGATCAGCTTCGTCGACAACACTCTCGACAACGGCCTCGTGACCAGCGCCGTCTATACGCCCGGAGTCTCTCTGGTGATTACCGGCGATTTCGTTGCCGGCGGTACCGCGAATCCGACTATCGGGGACATCGTGGATAAGATCAAGGAGGACAACCCTCTCTTGCTGGACGCGGAAGCCAGTGCCGTTGACCGCCTGCTCGAATTCGACAATGGCGACATCGCCGTCACCGCCGAGATGGGAATCGCCACGCTCCAAATCGAAGCGGATACGGCGGGAGCCGACTTCAACAACCTGGCGATCAGCCTGACAACGGCCACCGCCATCGGGGCGGCCAATCCCACGGCCGTCTACGACCCCGACGCCAACACGCTGGTGATCACCATCGACGACGACGAGTCCACCACCCTGGCCAAGATCGAGGAGAAGATCCTGGCCATCGCGAACGCCAGCTTCACGGCGACGGTCAATACGGAGGACGGCGACGCGAGACTCACGATCAGCGGCGATGGCGGTGAGGATTCCGTCGACGCCGGGGCGACCGCGAACACCGTCTACTCCGGCGGCGGCGTGCTTGAGGACAGCGTCGTTTTCGAGCTGGCCGGCTCCAAGGGCGTGGAAGTGTTCAACTTCCAGAAGTACACGAAGATCAGCGCGGTCGCCGCGGCCATTAACCTCGTGTCGGACGCGTTGGGCGTAGATGCCACGGACAATGCCGGCACGCTCGAGCTCGATGCGTCTGAGTACGGATCGGCGAAGTTCGTCGCCGTCAGCGTGATCAGCGAAGGCATCTCCGGTACGTTTGAGACCAACTTGACCGCGGCCCGGGCCATCGGCACCAACATCGACGCCACGGTGAACGGCTTTGCCGCCAGCGGCGACGGGAACACGCTGTCGATCAACACGGCGACCCTCGACCTGTCGGCTGCGATTGCCGCCGGGACGACCGACACGATCCAGTTCTCGATCACCGGCGGCGGGGCCATGTTCCAAATCGGTCCCGACGTGGTCAGCGTTCAGCAGGCCCGACTGGGCATCCAGAGCGTCGCCGTGGCCCAATTGCGTGGCGAGAGCGGAAGATTGTATCAGCTCGGATCGGGCGAGTCCGCGGCGTTGGACGCCGACCCGACGACCGCAGCAAGTATCGTCGACGAGATCATCTCCGAGGTCGCCTCGCTTCGCGGTCGACTGGGTGCGTTCCAAAAGACGACGCTGGAAAGTAATATCAACTCGCTCAACGACACCCTGGAGACCTTGACCGCCGCGGAAAGCTCGATCCGCGACGCCGACTTCGCCGCGGAAAGCGCTAACCTAACCCGGGCCCAGATCCTGGTCCAGTCGGGTATCTCCGTGTTGGCCATCGCCAACAGCAACCCGCAGAGCATCCTCGCCCTGCTGCGGTAAGGCTAGGATCCCACCACGCCAGTTACAGCGGCCCGCCCTCCAATTCAGGGCGGGCCGTTTTCGTTTGAAGACCCTCACGGGGTTCGACGGCCGGCCCCGACCACCCAGGGAACGTCCGCATCGAAGAACGTTTGTGCCCTTCACGCCGCCGCGGCAAATCGGGTAAAGCCGTTGAAGCGGGCGGATTGGGAGAAGTTTCCGGCGTCCGAATTCCGATCCTTAGATACAGCGTAGTACCGCTTCATCGGCTCAGATTGCGCGCTCCAGAGCGAAATGGGACGAATCCAATCCAATATCGGTCTGATCACCGGCATCCCGATCGGGGACACGGTCGATAAGCTGATGCAAATCGCGGCAAGGCCCCGCGACCTGCTCATCGCCCGGACCGAGAATCTGCAAAACGAGCAGATCGCGATTTCGGAGCTCTCGGCGCTGCTGCTCGGCGTCCAGTATGCCGTGATGAATCTCGGCAAGGACGACCCCTACGACCAGCGATTCGTCGTCAGCAGTAACCCGGCGGTCCTGGATGCGACCGTCACCGGTGAACCGGCGACGGGGAGCTATCAGTTCACTCCTATCCGGACGGCCCAGCAACATCAGCTTCTCAGCGGACGGATCGAGACGGACACCGAGACCCTCGGCGGCGGCCAAGTCACGTTCCGCTTCGGGGCCCATGTCGAGGAGAGCCTTGACCTCGACGTCCTCGGCGGCGGACAGGGCGTCGACCGAGGCGCCATCCGGATCACCGATCGCAGCGGCGCCAGCGCCGAGATCGACCTGTCGACCGTCCAGACCGTCGACGACGTGTTGGAGGCGATCAACGCCGCCAAGACGATCAACGTCACGGCCACCGCCCAAGGCGACCGCATCCGGCTCGAGGACCGCACCGGCCAGACCGTCGCGAACCTCCGAGTCCAGGAGATCGGCAGCGGCACGACCGCCGCCTCGCTCGGTCTGGCAGGGCTCGACGTGGCCGACGACGTGGCCGACGGCCAGGACGTGCTCTGGCTCACCGAGGACCTCGACCTCGATCTGTTGAACGACGCGGGCGGCGTGTTCACCGACCGAATCGTCGCCGACGTCGAGTACGAGCTCCGCGACGGCACGACCGGCGAGATCGACCTTTCGCCGATCATCCCCGGCAGCAGCAAGGTAGACGAGGACATAACGCTCGGCGACGTCCTCCAGAGGATCAACGCCGCAGAGCCCGGCAAGCTCAAGGCCGAAATCGCCCCCGACGGCGACCGGCTCATCCTCACGGATCTGACCGAGGGCGAGGGCACCTTCACGGTGGAGTCGCTGGGCGAATCGACGGCCCTGGCGGATCTCGGGCTCGACGGCGACGCGGTCGACGGCGTGATCACCGGGCATCGGGTCCTCGGAGGCATGAAGACCGTGCTGCTCGGCAGCCTGGCCGGCGGACAGGGCGTGGGAGAGCTCGGCAGCCTGGACCTCACCGACCGCAGCGGCGCCAGCGCCACGGTCGATCTCTCCGGGGCCGAGACCCTCGACGACGTGATCGCCCTGGTCAACGCCGCCGGCATCGGCATCAACGCCCAGGTGAACCAGGCCCGAAACGGCATCGAGCTGGTCGACACGACCGGCTCGTCGGCCGGCAACCTGATCGTGGCCAACGGCGACGCGACCTCCACCGCCGACAAGCTGCAAATCGCCGTGGACGACCCGGTCAGCCGCGCGGGCAGCGGGGACATGCACCTCCAGATCGTCGCCCGGAACACTCGGCTCAGCGACCTGAACGGCGGCGCAGGCGTTGCCCGGGGTAAGATGACCATCTACGACACCGAAGGCGGGTACGCGCAAATCGACCTCCGCAACGACGGCATTCAGACGGTCGGCGACGTGATCCGGGAGATCAACCGGCAGGGCCTCATGGTCCGCGCCGAATTGAACGAGACGGGCGACGGCATCCGGCTGCGCGACCTCGCCCACGGCAACCAGACTCTCCGGGTCGCGGAGGGCAATCTCACCGCGGCGGCCGATCTCCATCTGCTGGGCGAGGCCGTCGAAGTGGAAGTGGGCGGCGAAATGACGCAAGTCATCGACGGCTCCGCCACGTACGTCGTCGAGCTCGACGCCGACGATTCCCTCACCGACCTGCGCGACAAGATCAACGAGCTCGGTGCCGGGATCCGAGCCTCGATCTGGTCCGACGGTTCGACGAAACCGTACCGGCTTGCGCTCCACAGCGAGCGATCGGGGGCGGCGGGAGAGATGATCGTCGATACGTCGGCGCTCGACCTCTCCTTTCAGGAGACCGCCCGTGCCCAGGACGCCCTGCTCATGCTCGGCGAGCTCGGCGCCGCCGGTTCCGGCGTGCTGTTTACGTCTTCGTCGAACACGTTTGCCGACGCGATCTCCGGCGTCGAGCTGGAGATCAAGCAGCCTTCCTTTTCGCCGGTGACGATCAGCGTCGACACGAGCGACACGAACCTCGTGGCCACCGTCGAGGCGATGGTCGCCAACTACAACCGCTTCCGCGCCAAGCTGGAGGAGCTGACGCAATTCGACCCGACGACCAACAGCAGCTCGCTACTGACGGGCGACGCAACCGCCCTCCGCTTGGACACCGATCTCCCCTACCTTCTCAGCGGGTCGCTTGGTGGGGCCGGCTCGATCCGCTCGCTCCGAGAAGTGGGAATCTCCTTGAAGGACGACGGCACGCTCCAACTCGACAAGGCCAAGCTGAAGTCGAAGTATGCCCAGGACCCCCAGGCGGTCAAGCAGTTCTTCTCTCAAAAGGAAGTCGGCCTGGCAGACCGGTTCGAGGACTTGATCGAACGGCTGGCCGGCCAGCGCGACTCGCTCTTGGCCGGACGATTGAACGTGCTCAATTCCAAGATCGAGAAGAACGAGGAGAAGATCGCGCTCTGGAACGCCCGCCTGACGGCCCAGCGTGATCGCATGCTCTTGAGCTTCTACCGGATGGAGCTGGCCATCGGGAAGATGCAGACGAGCCTCTCCGCCATCGATTCCATCAAGCCGCTATCGGTTCTGATCGGCGGTTCCGGGTAGTGAGCCGGCCGGTCGAACGCCGGCGGCAAGAAGACACCCGATCGGATACCGATCGATCCCAATTGACCTTGTGCCAAGACCTCGGAAGGAGTCCGTGGATGCAACCTTCAGCGTCCGACAGCTACCTGGAGACGGAAGTCCTCACCGCCACGCCCCAGAAACGGCAACTGATGCTCATCGACGCGTGCGTCCGCTTCATCGAGCGGACCCGGCACCACTGGCGAGCGGAGCAGGACGAAGCGGCCACCGAGAGCCTCATCCGTGCCCAGCAGATCGTCGCCGAGCTGATCGCCGCGCTCGACCACGAGGTCGACCCGAAGCTGACCAGGCAAGTGGCCTCGCTCTACGTGTTCGTGTTCCGGGCGTTGGTCGACTCCAGTCTCGAACGCGACGAGGCCAAGCTCGACGACGCCCTCCGCGTGCTCGCGCCGCAACGGGAAGCCTGGGAGGGCGTGTGCAAGGAGCTGGGAACCACCACGCCCCTGGAAAACGAGGCGGCCGCCGCCTCGCTCTCCGACCACGATACTCCACCGAAGCGCCATGCCGGGCTCGACCTGTCGGCCGCCTCCGATCGCCCGGGCGAAGCAACCGCCGGTTTCTCCCTGGAGGCGTAAACCGTGAGCCAAGCGAGCCAGTTGATCCGCGTCGGCCATAGTCCCGACCCCGACGACGCCTTCATGTTCTACGCACTCGCCCGCCACAAGCTCGATACGGGCGTCTACCGGTTCGAGCACCAGCTCGTCGACATCGAGACGCTCAACCGCCGGGCGTTCTCCGGCGAGCTGGAGCTGACGGCCGTCAGCCTCCACGCCTACGCCCACCTGAGCGATCTCTACGTGCTCTGTCCCTGCGGCGCCAGCATGGGCGACCGCTACGGCCCGATGGTCGTGGCTCGCGAGGAGTTCCCTATCGAGGCGCTCCGGGAAAAGACGATCGCCGTGCCCGGCAAGCTGACCACCGCCTATCTCGCCCTGAGCATGTGCCTCGAAGCCGAGTTCTCCCACGTGGTCGTGCCCTTCGACCGGATCCTCGACGCGGTCGTCGCGGGCAGCTACGAGGGCCATACGATCGAGGCCGGCCTGATCATCCACGAGGGGCAGCTCACCTACGCCGACCAGGGCCTCAAGCGGATCCTCGACACGGGCCGGTGGTGGTTCGACCAGACCGGGCTGCCGCTCCCGCTCGGAGCCAACGCCATCCGCAAGGACCTGGGCGCCGAGGCAATCCGCGACGTCACCCGGCTCTTGCGCGAGAGTATCCAATACGGCCTCGACCACCGCGACGAAGCGCTCGAGTACGCCCTCGGCTTCGGCCGCGGCCTCGACCGCCGCAAGGCCGACGAGTTCGTCCGGATGTACGTCAACGACTGGACGCTCGATTTCGGCCCCCGGGGCCGAGAGGCCGTCACCCAGCTCCTCGCCCGCGGCCACGCCGCAGGCGTGATCCCGAAGCTGGTGGTGCCGGAGTTTGTGGAAGGGTGAGAGCGGCGGGTGAACCGAGGCACTGCAACGCCGGATGGACCAAAGACGCAGCTTCACCGCTTGGGCCGGCCACGCGAGTTCCTGCGACTCGTCGCCTATCGAGCTGAACGGGTGCGTTACAAGGGGATGTACCCGACAACGTCCAGCCATTCCTCTGGCTCAGAAGCCCGCGCAATCAGCTCCAGATCCATCACGAATTGACCGACAGTCACTCCCGTTTGGCGGCCGAAAAGCACACCTGCAAACGAGCGTCCCGCGCGTTGCCAATGCTCAGCCAGTGCGCGGAAGCCGCAGTCCTGCGTGAAAACTACCCGGCCCAGTTCTCGCGCACGTTCGAGGAGTGCGTCGTCAGTCCACTCCCTCGCCCCGTCTTCAATCGCCGTAAGCACGTCCACGCCTCGGCGCCGAAGCTGCTCCGTAATGGCCCGCGGAACATGCACGTCCATGTAGAACGATACGGCCATTTACATCAATCCCTGGGCCCTCATGCGGAGCACGAAAGGTGAAGGCGGCGCCTTGGCTCGCGCCTCGTCGACCTCTTTCAGCTCGGCCTCAATCTCCGCCTCGATTTCCGCCTGATGATCGAAGTAGTAGGCCATCGCAGCGTGGGCTTCCGCCGCGGAGAGATACGGGTGCTGCCGACACATCTCGTCGACGGACCATCCGTAGTTGAGATAGTCCATCGCAATCTGCGCCACCCGAACGCGGGGCGTCTTCTGGAGTCGGGCCGGGCCGTCTTCCGGCTTCTCGATGTGCGGATAACTCACCTGGGTTGACACGACGTCTACTCCCGG
The DNA here is from genome assembly GCA_035528065.1 of Thermoguttaceae bacterium. GTDB lineage: Bacteria > Planctomycetota > Planctomycetia > Pirellulales > Thermoguttaceae > DATKZH01. Next base: position 12,980 of record DATKZH010000622.1, read on the forward strand.
TCAATGCCACGCTCACGGGGAACGAGGGGCCATTGTCCCCGTCAATCGACCCCTTCCTTCCCTAGTCTACCTCGGTCCCTCTTGGGAGGCAATATGAGCGGCTTTGCGTCGCGGGACAACCAGAAGCCAGAACGGACACGAAAGTCGGGAAAGACACCCGATCGAGATCGAGCGCAAACCCATCCTGACTTCTGTCCCCTGACTGCGGACTTCCTTCTTCCGGTACCTCCCCGACTCAATCACCGAACAGCGGGCTACCCGAAATACTCCGGCTCGTTGCCCGCCTTCCACTTGATGTTGCACCCTAGGCTGGCCTTCTGATCTTCGGCGACCGGCCGGCCGGCGAGGACGGCGTCCAGGGCGGCTCGCAGGTCCTTGCCGGTCACCGCGATCCCGCTCTCGGGCCGGCTGTCGTCCATTTGCCCCCGGTAGACCAGGCGGCGCCGGCCGTCGAACACGAAGAAGTCCGGCGTGCAGGCCGCCCGATAGGCGACGGCCACCTGCTGCGTCTCGTCGCAGAGATAAGGGAACGTGTAGCCGCGGCGCTTGACCTCCTCGGCCATCTTGTCGGGGGCGTCGTCGAGGTAGGTTGCCGCGTCGTTGGAGTTGATCCCCACGACGGCCACCCCGCGCGATTGGTACTCCCGGGCCAGCTTGGCCAGCCCGTCGGCCACGTGCTTCACGTACGGGCAATGGTTGCACATGAACACGACCAGAAGCGCCGGGGCGTCGGCAAAGTCGCCCAGCGACACGGTCTTGCCTTCGGCCTCGGGAAGCGAGAACTCCGGGGCCTGCGTGCCCAGCGGAAGCATTGTGCTGGCGGTTTTCACCATAGGTTGTCTCCCTTGATTTCGGACCGTCGAATCGGCAATCTCAATCCCCATGGGCCCAATCGGACCACTCGCGGGGATTGTACTCAGCCCGGCAAGCGGAGAACACCAAATCGGCGACGACCGCCTCCCTGTCCGACAGCGACGAGGCGGTTCTCGCGGTGGACACTTTCTCCGGCCCCACACCGCCCCATCGCCATGGGCGCTCACGGCAGCCGGAACAGCCGCCGGGCGTTGGCCGTCGTCTGCGCGGCCAGCTCCTCGACGCCCTGGCCGCGAAGCTCCGCCAGGCATTGGGCCGTGTGCACCAGATAGGCCGGCTCGTTCCGCTTCCGGCGGCCGCGCAGAGGCTGCGGCGTCAGGTAGGGGCCGTCCGTCTCGATCAGGATGCGGTCCTCGGGCACCACGGCCGCCGCGTCGCGGAGCGCCCGGAACTTCTTGTTCGTATACGTCACCGATCCGGCGAAGCCCAGGTAAAGCCCTAACTCCAGACATGCCTCGGCGAACGACCGGTCGCCGCTGAACGCGTGCATCACGCCCACGAGCGGCCCCCGGGCGACCGCCTCCCGGAGCATGGGCAACACGTCCGCCTCGGCCTCCCGACAGTGGATAACCACCGGCAGGTTATGCTCCTGGGTAAGTTGCAGGTGCCGGTCGAAGTAGTCCCGCTGGACCTCCATCGGCGTGAAGTCCCAGTGGCGATCGAGCCCCGCTTCCCCCACCGCAACGACGCGCGCATGACCGGTCATCTCCACGACCCGGTCCCAATCGCCCGGCGCGGCCTCCGCGGCGTAGTTAGGGTGAATCCCCACAGCGGCAAACATCTCCTCGTGCGTTTCGGCCAGCCGAACCACGGCCTCGTTCGAATCGGCCGTGATCGCCGGACAGATCATCACCTCCACCCCCGACTCGCGCGCCCGGGCGATCACTTCGTCGCGGTCGCCGTCGAACTCCTCCGCGTCGAGATGGACGTGGGTATCGATGAGGTGCATGGTTGCTCAAACTGCGAGTGCGGCAGCCCGGAAACGGGGTCTGGCTCCGTCGAGATAGGGTTCTGCGGCGGTCTTTCACGCTGCCGACGGTGCCTGTCCCCATTTCCGTGCCAACAAGGCCTTGCGGCGGTAGAGCGACGTCGGTGGGGTGCACCTACTGGGAAGCGGGTGCTTCCTCGGCCCTCTCAGAAACCGTCGAGCCCGTGTCGCTGCGGCCCCCTTCTTCGTCGGCGACGCCGGCGGCTAGCGGGCGCCGGTCATGGAAGGTCGCGTCCTGCTCGTGCCAGTGCAGCACCTCCGGCTCGCCCAGTCTCCAGCAGAGATAGACGGGCCGCCCGTCCAGCACCGCCGGAAAATCGACGAACCCCTGCGTGATGCTCCTTGGTTTGACGCCCAACTCGAGCAGCTCCTCCACGTACCCCCGCAAGCGCCGACTGTCCTTGCCCAACTCCTCGGTGATTTGGACCACTTCTTCCCGATACGGGTCGTCGGAGTCGCACCCGCAACTGCACGGCAAGCTGGACAGACGCTCACGCCGCTGGATCACCTCCCGCCCCAACTCGGTCAGGTCCTTCTCGATCGCCCGAACCAGCGGCAAGGTCGCGTTCGCCTCTTGGACGGTGAAGTGCTTGCGTGTCTCGGAATGCCTCTGGCGCACGTGGTCTCCTCTTGGTTCGTGGTCCGCTATCGACGGGGCCCTTCATCGATGGGCTTGGTGACGAGCTTCGAGTGGGCGACCGCGGTTGAGCGTGCGGTGCGACGGACCGGAGATGCCGTCCTTTTTTTCCTGAATTCTTGCCGCCTTGAGAAGCCGCACCCAAGATCGGCGTACTGGGGCTCCCCGGCGGTCGAACGGCGGCAAGCCACCCATTGCTTCGGCTATCAAGCCAGGTGAATTATAGGCGGACCGGGTCGCTTCACAAGCAAGTTTTCCGATGCCCCGTCTGGGGCCCGTCGCGCTGCGTCCGAATTACCGAGACCTCGGGCATCGTGTGTGACGCGAACTCAAACGGGATGGTAGACCGCTGAGGCCACCGCTCGTGTTGTGGACGCGGGGTCGAGTACACGATGCCACCGGCGGGCTTCGGGCGTTTTGAGGCGGTGTCCGACGCGTGGGTTGGCAGCGGCCAATTGCGAACCCGCCCGGCCCATGATTCGTACACAGTCTAGGCCCGCTATCCCCGTCGGAATTCCGGGCCGCGTTTAGCTTGATCGGGGGGGATTGGGTTTCGTTTGGAACCGCGTTCGGCTGCCCAGGGTGGGGGCGGGCCGATGCCCGATAGAGCAACGTAAATCTCATCATAGCAACGACTTTCGAGCTTTCGCTCCCTCGGAGCCCCACGTTGGGAATCTTTTCCGAACATGCGGGCGGCAACGAACAAACGAATTCTGTGCCAAGACGGCAGGAAACCCGCGGCCGATTTTGCCTTCTTAGCCCAAGTTTCCTTGACGCAACCCATTTGGGAGCGTATGTTGAGATAAAGACACTTCCGGTGCGCGTTGGCCGCACCGGGTCCCTGCCAGGGCCTCCCACCCGGTAGCCCCGGCAAGAGAGCGAAGGAAATTAGGATGTTAGTGCTCTCTAGAAAGAAGAACGAAAGTATTGTCATCAACGATGACATTACGATCGTCGTGGTGGAGATCCGGGGCGACAAGGTCCGTCTCGGGGTCGAGGCCCCGAAGGAAGTGCCCGTCCACCGGCGCGAGGTCTTCGATGCGATCCGCCGCAACGAAGCCGCCGGCGGCGGCAAAGAGGCCGGCAAGGCCGACCCAGCGAAGACCTCCGACGAGTCGTAGCCTGCCTTTTTGCGCCTCCCGATCCTTCGCGGACCCCGCCTCCCCCCCGCCTGGTTGCGAAAGTCTCCGCTGCTTCGCAGTCGCTCCCGGTGCGCTCCCGCCGCGCCAATCTGCCGCGGGGCCCCTTGACGGATCCTCGCTCGCCGGGATATACAGAACGACTTGCGTCGATTTCTGAATCGGCGACCGGGCCCCGTCGTCTAGCCAGGTTAGGACACAGGCCTTTCAAGCCTGGAGCACGGGTTCAAATCCCGTCGGGGTCACTCTGCGAGGACCGGAGAATCGCTCCCAACCGTCCGTTTCTCGCTAATTGGCCGGCCCGGACTATCCACCTCTTGCCACAGCCATCTTGCCGGTGTTCCCGGTTCCGCCGCCCGGAAGCCTGTGCTCCGGGCGTCGTGTATCGTCTGGGCTGGCGACTGCCCGCTGCTCCGCTCCGCGTGTGCTTGGGGGTAAATCGGTGAACGAGCCGTACGACGCCGTCCTCCTCGTCTCTTTCGGAGCGCCGGAGAAGCCCGACGACGTCATCCCCTTCCTGGAAAACTTGCTGCGCGGCACGCGTGTCCCGCGCACTCGGTTGCTCGAGGTGGCCAAGCACTACGACCTGTTCGACGGTGTCAGCCCTGCCAACGCGCAGAACCGCGCCCTTCTGGCGGCGCTGCTGACCGAGCTGAACGCGCACGGCCCACCGCTGCCCGTCTATTGGGGAAACCGCAACTGGCACCCGCTGCTGGCCGACGCGATTCGGCAGATGGCCGACGACGGGATCCGCCGCGCGTTGGCCTTCGTCACCTCGGCGTTTGCCTCCTACTACGGCTGCCGGCAGTACCTGGAAGCGATCCAGCAGGCCCGCCTCACCGTGGGGCCCGACGCGCCCGAGGTCGACAAGCTCCGCCTCTTCTACAACCACCCGGGATTCATCGAGCCGATGTGCCAGCGGGTGGCGGCCGCGCTGGCGGAGGTTCCGGCCGAGCGCCGCGACGACGCCCGCCTCCTCTACACCGCGCACAGCATCCCCGTGGCCACGGCGGCGAAGTGCGCGTACGAAGCCCAGTTGCGCGAAGCGTGCCGCCTCGTCTCCGAGCGCCTGGCGCGTCCCGACTGGCGGTTGGTCTACCAGAGCCGCAGCGGGCCGCCCTCCGAGCCGTGGCTCGAGCCCGCCCTGGACGACTGCCTGCGCGGGCTGGCCGAACGGGGCGAGGCGCACGACGCGGTGATCGTGCCGATCGGGTTCCTCTACGAGAACATGGAGATCGTCTACGATCTCGACGTCCAAACCGCCGACCTGTGCGCGGGGCTCGGCCTGAGCATGGTCCGCTCCGCGGTCGTGGGCACGCATCCGCGGTTCGTCCGCATGATCCGGGAGCTGATCCTCGAACGGATGGAGGACGAGCCGACCCGCCTCGCCCTGGGAACCGACGGCCCCAGCCACGACGTCTGCCCGCCCGACTGCTGCCCTCGCGATTGACCGCGCTGGAAGGCCTGAATTACCGGCTGCGGCCCGGCCTTGATCGGCCTCCCCCCCTGGGCTTTGCAGGGCTCGATAGGAACTTCCAAACGGGGCGCCCGATGACCATAATGGGACACGTTGGCCAACCGACCGCCCGGTCAGCGAGACGGTCGTCCCACAAACGCATTCGGCACCCGTAGATCGAGAGGAACCCATGTCACCCCAAGCCAAGCACACAACCGCCGGTAGGTCCAATGGCTACGCAAGTCGGCACCGCACGGGCACGTTCCGGCTGGCACTCGCGGGCGTGGCAGCGTTGCTCCTCCTATCGCCCTCGCCCTCGACGACCAGCTCGATCGCCTTCGGCCAGGCCACCCGCGCCGACGTGCTGCTCGAGGGCGGGACGATCTACGACGGCACCGGCTCGGAGGGCGTGGTCGGCAACGTCGCCCTGCGGGGCGACAGGATCGTGGCCGTCGGCCGGTTCGAGTCGGGCGAAGTCGGGCGCACGATCGACTGCAAGGGCCTCGTGATCGCGCCGGGATTCATCGACCTGCACACCCACACCGATCGCCCCATCCTCCAAGAGAAGACCCGCGACAATCTGAACTACCTGACCCAGGGCTGCACGACCGTGGTGACCGGCAACTGCGGCGGCGGGCCCGTCGACGTCGGCGACCTGCTCGACAAAGTCGACGAGAAGGGCGCCGGCTCGAACATCATCCACCTGGTCCCCCACGGAGCGGTGCGGGCCCGAGTGATGAAAAGCGAGAACCGCGCCCCCACGCCCGACGAACTGGAGCAAATGAAGCAACTGGTCGACCAGGGGATGCGCGACGGCGCCTGGGGTATGTCGACCGGACTGATCTACGTCCCCGGCATCTTCGCCCAAACCGACGAGATCGTCGAGCTGGCCAAGGTCGTGGCCTCGCACGGCGGGCTCTACGTCAGCCACATCCGCGACGAAGGGGACAAGCTCCTCGAAGCCGTCGCCGAGGCCATCGAGATCGGACGCCAGGCCAAGGTGCCCGTCCACATTTCCCACTTCAAGACGTGCGGCGTGTCCAACTGGGGAAAGATCCGCGACGCCGTGCGAATGATCGAGGAAGCCCGGCGCGACGGCGTCACCGTCACCGCCGACCAGTACCCCTACGTGGCCACCTCCACCTCGCTCGTCGACACGCTGATGCGGGCGACCGACATTCCGGGCGGGCGCAAGGACCTGTTCAAGCGAATGGACGCGGACCCGGCCCTGGAGCAAGCGGTCCGCAAGGTGGTCGAGGGCGGCCTGAAAAAGACGCGAAAGGTGGTCATCGTCTCCTGCAAGAAGCACCCGCACTGGGCCGGCATGAGCGTCAAGCAGATTGCGGACGAACAGGGCGTCGACGTGATCGATCAGGTGCTCCGCATCCAACGCGACGGCGGGGCGTCGGTGGTCAATTTTTCCCTCTGCGAAGAGGACGTCCGCTACGTCATGAGCGTGCCCTGGGTCGCCACCGGCTCGGACGGCTCCGCCATCTTCCCGAACCCCAAAGCCTGCCCCCACCCACGCAGCTTCGGCACTTTCCCCCGCAAAATCGGCCACTACGCACGCGCCGAGAAGGTCCTCTCGATGGCCCGGGCGATCCGCAGCGCAACCGGCTTGCCGGCCGACGTCCTCCACCTCGCCGACCGCGGCTATCTCCGCCCCGGCGCCCACGCCGACGTGGTCGTGTTCGACCCCGAGACCTTCATCGATCGCGCCACGTTCGAGGACTCGCAGCAGTACGCCACGGGCGTGAAACACCTGTTCATCGCCGGCAAGTCGGCCCTCGAAGACGGCAAGCTCGGCGAAGCCCTCCACGGGCGATCGATCCGCCACCGGTCGCCGTAGCCACGGCCGGCCCATCCCGGCGTGGACGTCGAGCGCCGCACAACACGGATCACGTTCGTTGCAGAAAAGGACGGATGACCACTAGCGAGGCGACACCTCAGACCGACGATCGCCTTGGGTGGCTGGGGTCCAGGGTTCAGCACTTGGTGTTCCACGTCTCCCCAAAAGTCCTGAACCTCGAACCCTGAACCCTGAACCCTCCGCCCCCAAACTTGACTCATTTGCAGCAAATGTCCGAAGCCAAGTCCCCTAGCGACCTTCGTCCCCTGGGAAACACCGACCTCCGCGTCTCCGCCGTCGCCCTGGGCTGCTGGCCGATCGCCGGCATGACCAGCGGCCGGGTGCCCGAGGAAGAGAGCCTGGCCACGATCCGCGCCTGCTTCGAACTGGGCATCAACCATCTCGATACGGCCTACTGCTACGGACGCAACGGCGAGAGCGAGCGGCTGATCGCCCGGGCGTTGGAAGGCCGCCGCGACGAAATGGTGATCGCTTCCAAGGGCGGGCTCCACTGGGACGCTCACGGCAAGCAGATGCACGACGCTTCCCCCGCCACGCTCCGCCGCGAGTGCGAAGAAAGCCTCCGCCGGCTGAAAACCGACCGCGTCGAGCTCTACTACGTCCACGCCCCGGACGCGAGCGTGCCGATCGCCGAGACCGCCGGGGCGATGAAGGAGCTTCGCGACGAGGGCAAGACCCGGGCGGTGGGCGTCTCGAACTTCAACGTCGCCCAGCTCGGCCAGTTCGCGGCCGAGTGTCCGCTCAGCGCCTTTCAGCCGCCGTACAGCATGCTCCAGCGCCAAATCGAGGCCGACACGCTCCCGTGGTGCCGCGAGCACGGCGTGTCGGTGCTCGTCTACTGGCCGCTCATGAAGGGGCTTCTGGCCGGCAAAATCACCCGGGATCACGTCTTTGCCGAGAAAGACAGCCGCCGCAAATACCCGATGTTCCACGGTGACGAGTGGCAGAAGAACCACGACCTCCTCGACAAGCTCCGCGAGATCGCCGCGGAGGCGGGCCATACGGTCGCCGAGCTGGTCACCCACTGGACGATCCACCGGCCGGGCATCACCGCCGCCCTCTGTGGGGCAAAAAGCCCCGATCAGATCCGCGAGACCGCCGGCGCGCTCGGCTGGCGGCTCACCGGCGACCACCTCGCCCGCATCGACCGCGCCCTCGCCGACCGCGGCACGCCGATCGTCACCGCGCCGGTGTGAGCCGCGCCACGGCGTTGTTGGCACGCGCCCCCTCAAAGGCGGCGGGCTTCAGTTCGCCGTCGCCGGCCAGATCATGCCGCCCGAGCGGCCGGGGCGCACGAAAAGTTGGAAGCATCCGGGGGCGGCCAGAAAATGCCTTGCGGCTCGGCGCCAACATGGTAAGCTCGAGCGGGTTAGGATCGCGCAACAAACAACTGTCGCGATATGGCCGTGGGGCACGTTTCCAACGTGCCTGGCACGATGGAATCGTGCCCCACTTATTGTTTCTGCGATCCTTAGGCGAAACACCGCACGCCCGGAAGCCCCCGAAAGCGCCCGTCCAAGTGTCCAGCAAAGCCACCGATGACACGCCTTGCGTCGAAACCATGTGTTGGACGGTTTTTTGTTGGTCCGGCAAACACCTCCAAGTGCGTTCGTACCCATGGCTTGCGCGACCGGCCCCGTCCAGGAAGTGCGTTTTCTTCGGGAACTACCGTGCGCGCAGGTGGCCTGTGACCATGTAGCACCTCCCCTGAAACCCCATCGCACTCACCCTGTGACCCCAGCGCACGTGCGATCACGGTAACGGAGGGCTTCCGCCGGAAGCCCGGGACCGAAGGGTCCGGTCCACGTCGGGTGATCCTTGGCAATGCAAACATCAATAAGCTCGGAAGGTTTGAAGCTACCCTCTGTGCCAATGATAGGTCAGACAACTACCTCCTCAGTTATCACCATAGAGGGTGAGGAGGCAGAAGGATGGAAAAGACAAGGAGTTCTGGAATGGACCAGGCGGATCATCCAGGTCTGGCACGAAGTGGCGAGGGAGTCAAGAGGGTGGAGAGCGTGGGGCCGAGGCTGCCGGTCGGATGAACCTGTGGGGCGGGCCGTTTGTCGGACTATTGCTGCGGGCGAGGGCGGGGCCGCGGTATTGTTGTCAGGCGAACGTGCCGGGCTGTGGGAGAACGTTTGTGACGAGTCCCTTGTTTCGCTGGTCTTGGCGGGCAAGGAGGTCTGGAGAAGCTGGGAAATATGCTTGAGTTTGAGCTGTCTGATGGGCATGTCCGAGGGTTCTCGCCGCGGGTGTGCCCGACCGACTGGGCCGCGGAGACCGGGCTTAAGGTGGTGGAACCGCCGCTGGTGGGGAGGTTGACGGCCAGTTGGCCCGCGCTCATTCCCCACTTTCAGGGTAGCCCCCCCTTCCGGTTGGCTCCTGGCGGGGTCCTGAGGGGTTGGAGGCGACGCGCTACTGGAGCGTTCAGATTGCGGAACGGAACGGGCGGGGCCGCGCAACCGTGGGCATCGAGCCTTGGAGGGTTTTTACCTCGGATTTCCGACCAGGGCGCTCAGCGAGTCGTGCCTGCCGGGCCAGGTAGCCCTAACGGGGGGGCAGGGAGCGGCGGAGCTGGCCGTTTTGAGGGCTTTTTGCGGGGAACCCCGTTGACTGGCGGGGCCGGGTTGGGAATACTCACCGATGCGCAATTGGCTGCCCCTCGGGAGGTCGTCCCGACGGCGTGCCGGATTGTGAGCGACGTTTAGGGGGAATTGCATCACGGTTCTTAGGAGGACGGCGGCTATCGAACCCAAAGCACAGCGGGTAAACGAACAGATCCGGACCTCGCCCGTCCGCGTGATTGCGGCGGACGGCGACCAGTTGGGGATCCTGCCCATCGAGGAGGCCTTGGCGGCCGCGAGCCAGGCCGAGTTGGATCTGGTCGAAGTGGCTCCGAGCGGACAGCCACCAGTCTGCCGGATCATGGACTACGGGAAGTTCAAGTACCAGCAGAAGAAGCGGCAGCACCGGAGCCTATCTCACCAAGTGAGGATCAAGGAGATCCGGGTTCGTCCGAAGACGGGGGAACACGACATCCACGTGAAGGTCAACCGGTCGCGGCAGTTCTTGGAGCACAATAACAAAGTGCTCATTTCGGTGATGTTCCGAGGTCGTGAGCTGGCCCACGTCGAGGAGGGGCGTCGCGTGATCGACGAGATGATCTCGCAACTGGAAGACATCGCCCGGGTCGAGTCCCTGCCGACCCAACAAGGTCGCCGAATCGTGTGCACGCTGGCACCCAAATAGCCACTTGCGGCGGCAAACCGGGGGAATTGTGCGCGCCTTTCGGCGTCAGAGGGGATCGATTCGTCCCTCAAGGGGGCCTGTGGGGACACATCCGTCCCCCCGAAAGTTGCCGGCTGCCCGGCGCGGGGGCATTGCCTGCCGCCTTGTGCCTACCGCTCGGCCCTCGCGGATGGTCCTCCAGCGCGCGCCGATGCCTGCATGGCCCGATTCTTCCCGGCCGCCCCCGGGCCATGGAGCCCATGGAGGCGTTCCGAGCCCGACCCGACTGCCGAAGGGCGAGCGGGGCCCGCGCGGGCACCTTGCGGGCTCGCTCGATTTGGGTGCACTCGGCTCGGTTTTTGGCCGATCCCCCTTCCCCAGGGCGCAGGAGGGCCTATAATCGAAGGTTTGCCCTCTTTCCCCAGTAGCTAGAGAATGCGGCCCGGATCATGCCGAAGCAGAAGACCCATAAGGGAACCAAGAAACGTTTCCGCGTGACGGCCAACGGGAAGGTCAAGCATCGCCAGAGTGGCACCAGCCATTTGGCCTTCCGGTTGACGCAGAAGCGGAAGCGGAAGTTGCGTGGCACGACGACGGTCCACGAGACCGAGGCGAAGAAGATCCGCGACGCCCTTTGCGGAAACAGCTATTGACCCCCCCGTCTGTCCACCCTCTCCATCGCGGCTGCCCGATCGGCTAGCTTGGGCTGCCGCCTCCGCACGACGGTGGTCCGAAGCGGATAGGCTCAGCAGATGACACGGGACGGGCATGACAACGCTCCCCGCTCAAGAGGGGAGGGCCTTGATCCCGCCGAGAAGTCGAAGGACGCACGATGAGAACCATCAAAGGTGCCGCCCGAAACCGGGCCAAGAATCGCCTCTTCCGCCGCACCAAGGGGTATCGCGGCGGCCGCGGCAAGCTCCTGCGAACCGCGAAGGAATCGCTGGTTCGCGCCGGAGCCTATGCCTTCCGCGATCGCCGCGTTCGCAAGCGGGAGTTCCGCAAGCTGTGGATCATCCGGATCAACGCGGCGGTTCGCCAGCGGGGGCTCCGGTACAGCGAGTTCATCCACGGGCTTCGCGCGGCCAAGATCGAGCTGGATCGGAAGATTCTGGCCGAATTGGCGGTCAACGACCCGCAGGCCTTCGACCAGATCGTGGAGCTCGTCAAGCAGGCCCTCCCCGCGGCTACGTAATCGCGTGTGTGGCCCCGCTCCCGGGGAGACGGTTTGGGCTGCCGGGGCTTCCAACGCCGCAAGCGGTGATCGATGCCGTCGGCCGCCTCCGTCATCGCACTCTGGGATTGCCGTCGACCATCGACGACGGTGAGAAGCTCATTGCACGGACGGGCCTTCTTCGAGCAGGCGCAGGCCGCAGCCGTTCTCGTCGGGGAACTGGACCCGGCCGCGGTCGATGGTGACCCCCGTGGCGACGTCCTGGGCCAAAAGCAGGGCGCCGTCCATGTCGACGTAGTCGAGCATGGGCAGAAGCTGGGCGATCGCCGAGATGCCCACGCTCGTCTCGGTCATGCAGCCGACCATCGTCTTCAGGCCCAGCTCCTTCGCCCGGGCGATCATCCGCCGTGCCGGCGTGAGCCCGCCGCACTTGACCAGCTTGACGTTCACGCCGTGGAAGTACCCGTTGCACCGGTCCACGTCGGGCTCCTGCTGGCAGCTCTCGTCGGCCACGATCGGCAGGGCCGACTCCGCGAAGACCTTCTTCATGCCCTCCCAATCGTCCGGCGGGAGCGGCTGCTCGATGAACTCGACCCCCAGCTCCTTGAGGGCCGCCGAGTTGCGGATCGCCTCGTCGCCGGTCCAGCCGCAATTGGCGTCGACGCGGAACACCGCATCGGTATGCCCGCGCAACGTGCGTACGATCTGGAGGTCGTTGGGCGTGCCCAGCTTGATCTTGTAGATGGGCCAGCCGGGGAACTCCTGCATCTTGGCGACCATCACCTCGATCGTGTCGATCCCGATGGTGTAGTCGGTGACCGGGACGTCTTCCAGGCTCAGGCCCCAGAGCTTCCAGAGGGGCTGGCCGCGGAGCTTGCCCCAGAGATCGTGGGCCGCCTGGTCCAACGCGCATTGGGCAAACGTGTTGTGGGCCAACCGCGGCGCGAGCTGTTGCCACAACTCGGCCGGGTCGCCGAGCGTGTGGGCTTCAAGCTGCGGGCGGACCGACTCGAGCACGGCCGACATGTTCGCGATCGACGCGCCGTAGTATTCGTTCTCGCCCGCTTCGCCGTACCCGCGCACGCCGTCCTGCTCCAGCTCGACAACGAGCGTGCGGCTCACGCTGCTGGAGCCGCGGGCGATGGTGAAGACGTGGCGCAAGGGGAGGTCGAACTGGCGCAGGGTGAGTTGCATCGCGGTCGGAGCCTATTTGTTCAATTGCCGCTTCAGGTCCAGCACCGCCTGAACCAGCTCGTCCGGCCCGTGGCGGATGACGTCGCACACGGGGAGGCCGAACTGGCGACGCACGCGCTCGCGCTCGGCTTCCGCTTCGGCTTCGGAGACCTTGCGGCTGTTCATCGAAAAGCCGATCACCCGGCATGGGTGCATCACGTTGGCCGAGGCCTCGTAGTAGTCGATCAGCCGCTCGAGGGAAGGAAGCGGATACGGCTCCATCCCCTCGATCATCGTGCGGCCCACCTCGTAGCAGACGACGAGCCCGTCGGGCATGGCGCCATGCAAAAGCCCCAGGGTGACGCACGAATAGCGGGGGTTGAACAGGCTTCCCTGCCCTTCGATCACGATTACGTCGTGGTGCTGGTTGGCCAGGACGAGCCGCTCGGCCGCGCCGTTGAGGAAGTCGCAGATCACGCGGTCGACCGGGCAGCCGTCGCCTTCGACGAGGATGCCGGTCTGCCCGGTGGCCACGAACTTGGCGTCCACGCCCGCCCGCTTGAGCCCCTCGGCGATCTCCACCGCGGCGACCATCTTGCCGCAGCTACAGTCGTTGGCGACCGTCTGGATCCGGAGGCACCCTTCGCGGATCCCCTCGCGCGCGGCCACGTCGTTCTCGTCGGTCCGGCGCACGTCGACCAGCTCGACGCCGTGCTCCCGGGCGGCCCGGGAGAACTCGGGATCGTCGTTCAGGAAGTCGTGCAGCCCGGAGACCACGTTCAGCTTGCGCCGGATGGCTTCCAGCACGATCGGCCGCCAGGGCTTGGGGATCTTGCCGCCCGGCGGGGCAATGCCGATCAGTAGTGCGTTGGCCTCGGGGGCGTCGGCCACGGAGGCCACGACGGGCTTGTCGCCGCCGATGCCCAACACTTCCTGGCACGTCTTGCCCGCGCCTTCGCGGTCCAACACGGCGACCACCTGTTCCGGTCGGTAGCGGAGGATGCAGACCGCCGTCTTGGCCGTGTGCCAGTCGTTGTACCCGTCGGTGAGGATAATCATTCGTCGAGGCGTATTCATACGGCGTAGGGTATCGCCTCGACAGGGCGGGTTCAAGAGAGAGGCGGGGGAATGATGAAGGATGAATGCGGAAGGATGAATGAAGTGGCACCAGCGGCGGAGTGCGGCACCTCATTCATTCCGCATT
>DATKZH010000623.1:0-2129 GCA_035528065.1 Thermoguttaceae bacterium
TGTCCGGGCCGCCGGGCGGGATGGTCGGCTTGTTGCCCACCCGGGTGGGCGTGCCGTCGACGCGCCACGTTTGCCCCGGCCGGTCCAGCGGGCCCACTGCCTGGTCGGAAGCGCCGTTGTCGGAGAGGAACATGACGAGCGTGTTCCGGTCGACCTTCGCACGCCCCAGCGCGTCCATCACTCGGCCGACGCTCTGGTCGAGCGAATCGACCTGTCCGGCGTAGGCAGCCATGCGATCGGCCTCCCACGGCTTGTGCTCGGCGTCCTCCCAGGCCGGCACACGCGGGTCGCGCGGCGACAAACGACTCCCGGCGCCGATCAGCCCCGCCTCCACGAGTCGCCCGTAGCGGCCCGACCGGGCTTCGTCCCAGCCGAGGTTGCGATACACTTCGCGGTACTTCGCCATGTCGTCGGGCTTGGCGTGCAACGGCCAGTGCGGTGCGTAATGGGCAACGTAAAGGAAAAACGGTTTCTCCCCGGCCGCGGCCTCGGCGATGAAATCGGTCGCGAAGTCGGTGATCAAATCGGTCTTATACGTGCCCTCGGGCGGGAGGGTGAAGGGGTGGCCGTCGCGGAAAAACTGCGTGTTGCGGACCTCCTTGAAGTAGTTGCCCGGCCCGCTGTGCCCCGTACTGCCGAGGAATCGATCGACGTACCGCCCGATCATGGCCGGATCGTGCCAGTTGTCGGCCGTGACCATGTCGAGCCGTCCCACGGCGCAGGTCGCGTAGCCGGCCCGCTTGAGTAGCTCGAAGGCCGTCACGCAGCGATCGTTCAGCAAGCCGGTCCATCCGAATATGCCGACCTGATGGGGATGGAGGCCGGTCATCAGTGCGGCGCGCGACGGGCCGCAGAGGGCACAGTTGTAGAACTGCGAGAATCGCAGGCCGCCTTCGGCCAATCGGTCCAGGTTCGGCGTCTCGATCTCGCCGCCGTAACAGCCGAGGTCGGAGTAGCCCAAGTCATCGGCCATGATCACGACGATGTTCGGCCGCTCGGCCGAGAGCGTGCTGGCCGGCAGGCCGCAGATCGCCAGACTCAGAAGGGCAAATCGAAGGTGTGGCATGCGCATCGGTGGGATCTCCCGGCTTTCAGTGGTTCTCGAGGGTTCGCTTGACGGTCCCGCTGAGAATCATCACGATTCGCTGTACCGGACGTGTACCGCCTCCGGATGCCGATTCTCGCCGACCGGGGCTCGGTTGGCAAGCTGGCGCGGGGCTGGCTGCTCCGACTGAAGCAGGTTCAAGGTGCCTTGATACGGGGACGTCAGTTCCGGGAGGAGATTGACACGCTCGTCCGGGTCGAGGGCGAGCGGTCCCAGGTGTATCTGGGCCGACCAGCCTGCCGGGCATAGCGGAGCCATCTGAACCGTGTGACCGACAAGCGGATTCCAGACGGTCCGCTTCTGCGGATCGACAAACCCACCTAATCTGGGGGGCGATCTGTCACGGGGAGGGCAACCGCGGCTATACTGCCCCAGGTCGAATTGAAAAGGCACCCCTGCCGGAGTTGGCAGGCCGGCCCGACTTGCGCCGGAAGCGCGTCGAACGGGCCGTCGCCAACCACTCATTGAACCGAAGGAGCCAAAGATGCCCCGATCGAACCGAAATCGTTTATCTCGCCGCAACTTCATGCGAAGCAGCGTGGCCGCAGGCGGCGCGCTGGCTGCATCGGCAGCCTTGACCGGGCGCAAGGTCGTCGCGGCGGAAGAGGCGGAGCTGGCACCCGGGAGCGTCGTGCTCTTTCAGGGCGATTCGATCACCGACGCGGGTCGGGATCGCAGGAGAAGCGGGCCCAACGATTGGGCCGGTCTCGGACGCGGCTACCCCTGCTTGATCGCCGGGGCACTCCTGGCCGATCACCCCGAGGCGAGATTGCAGGTTTACAGCCGGGGGATCAGCGGCAACAAAGTCCCCGATCTGGCCGCCCGCTGGCAAGAAGACGCCATCGACCTGAAACCGGCGATCTTGAGCATCCTCGTCGGCGTCAACGACATCTGGCATAAGCTCAACGGCCGATATCAAGGGACCGTCGAGGATTACCGGACCGGCTACCGCGAATTGCTCGAGGGAACGCTCAAGGAGCTACCCGGCGTGCGTATCGTCGTTTGCGAGCCGTTCGTGCTTCGA
>DATKZH010000624.1:0-3681 GCA_035528065.1 Thermoguttaceae bacterium
ATGAGCCGGTAGCGGTCGGCGGCTTGCCTGTCGCAGGTGAGCGTGGGCCGGCCGATGGTCAGGCGTCGAAGCGCGGCCCAGAAGGGGCTCTCCGGGGCAAACGACGCCTCGGACGTGGCAATCAGGATCGCTTGCCCGCGACCGAAGCGGTTGCGGAGCACGGCCGGCGAGCGGCTCGGGTCGTCGAGCCGGGCGATCACTTCGGCTGTGGTCGGCCGGACCTGAACGGCCATGGGCAGGATGGCGACGGGCGCTCCGGCCAGCGCCTGTTGCATGTCCGGCGCGGCCGGAACGACGGGAATCGGCGCGGCGCGGTTGGTCGAGACGTCGCGGCCGGCCGTGTCCACGACCCGGATGGCCTCGACGTCGGCGTACGGTCGGTCTTCGCCCTGGAACAGCTCGCGGAGGATCGTGACGCGGATTCGGGCCGTGCGCACCGGCTTGTCCAACGCGATGGAGATCGCCCGGCTCTCGGCCCCGCGCACCGAGCCGACGAGCTTCCACGCGCTTCCGTCGTGCGCTTCCACGTCCACGTCGGCGACCAGGTACGGCCCGGGGCGGCTGACCAGTTCGATCTTGGCCACGTCGGCCGGCTCGGGCAGGGTGATCTCGGCCCAGTGGGGCATGGGCGTGCCGCCGGACGCCCAGGCGGTGGGCCGGCCGTCGAGGAGGTTTTCGGCCGCGTATTCCGCGGAGTACTCGGAGTCGACCGCCACCCGGGTCTTGAGCAGCTTCGGCGGGAAGACGACTTCGCCTTCGAGCTTCGCGCCGAAGACGTCGCCGAGAGCGTAGTCCTCCCGGCGCACGCCGCTTGCATCGAGCATCGAGGCATGGCCGAAAGCCACCAGCGTGCCGCCCTGGTTGACGTACCGGCGGATCTGGTCGGCGCGGGCTTCGTCCAGCATCGCACGTTCCGGCAGGAGGATCGCCCGGTAGCCGGCGAGCGACTCGGGCCTGGCAGCCCGGTGAAGAAGTAGTCCTTCGGTGACTTGGGTGCCACTGCTGGCTTGCCCAGCAGTGCTGCACAAATTCGCACGAAGATCACTGCTGGGCAAGCCAGCAGTGGCACCCCTTTTCAACGGGCTGCCAGCGCCGCCTTGCGGCCAGTCGTAGAGAACCTGGCCGAACGTGCCCGTGCGGGCGAGGGCGTCGCTGACGGCGAACGCTTCATCCCAGGCGGTCCGCTGCCTGGCGTCGTACCATTTCCAAAGCGTGTTGCGGGCCGGGAGGCCGGGGCCGTCGACCGCCGGAGAGCCGAGGACGATGCCCACGTCGGCGTACGGCCGGGCACCGGTCAGGACCGGCTCGGTCGCCTGGAACCACGCCCCGATCGCCTTCGCCCGGTCGAGGTCTTCGCCGAACACGCCGGAGTGGCCCGGCGCGAGCGCCATGTAGACCGTGGCCCCTTGACACAAGGCGACGGCCGCCGCGGCGATCGCCTGCTTCTCGGTCATCGAGGCGGGCGGGGGCGCGTCGTCCATGGGCGTGAACCACGAACTGCACAGGAGCAGGCCGATCTCCGTCGGCTTGGGGGTCACCCAGGCCATGCGCGCGGACTGATCCATGCGGTCGAAGCGGTGTGCTTCGACGCTCAGGTAATCGAGCCGGGGACCGACCTGCCGGGCCCAGACCGGCGAGCCGGCCAGGTTCCGCGCCGAGCCGTTGGACGTCCAAACGCACTCAGGCTGATGTTCTCGTGCGATGGCTCGTACCTCGTCGAGGTAGCCGGCCAGGGTCCGCGCGTTGAACTCGGCCAATCGCTCGGGCGAGGCCCGGTCGAACGGCTCGCCGACCATCTTCTCATAGCCCTGGGCCACCCACTTGCTCGTGGTGTCGAGCCGCTCGCCGAAGATGTCGAGCCAGATGCCGTCGACCCGGCCGTACCGGGTGAACAGCTCGCGGAGCTGCTCGACGGACGCCTTGCGGAACGGCGAATGCAAGGTTTGATACCGGGTCGGCCATCGGGGGCTGAACACGATCGGCTCACCCCGGCGGTCGAGGAGCGACCACTGGTCGAACTCCGGGTTGCCGTCGCTGATGGAGTTGTAGTAGTAGACGAGCCGCAGGTCGCCGCGGTGGCAGGCGTCGGCGACCTCGCGGACGAAGTCGCGGCGGGTCTTGAAGCCGGTGGTCTTCGTGTCGTGAAACACGAAGCCGTCGATCCACTTGTCGTAGAAGATCAGGTAGCTGGCCCCCGCCTCCTTGAAGCCGGCCACCCAGCGGTCGGCGTCCATCTTGTCGCCGAGCCCTTTCTCCCACTCGCGGATCGTGTAGTCGCTTTTCGGCTCGTAGATGTAGCCGGTCATCACGGCCAGCCGCGGCGAGCGGTACCAGGAGTCGTCGGCCGCGAGAGCCGCGGGGGCGACGAGGGCCATCGCGACGGACAGGGCAGTTCGGCAAGCGTGCATCGGTACTTCTCCGTCTGTTGCCGGTCACAGATTGGGGGGGCACGTGATGGGACGAACGAAGTTCCGGAATCAGCCTTCGGCCAACCAGGCCTTCTCGCCAAGCACCTGCCAGGCGACGCGAATGTGCTGTTCTCGGAACATCCGCTTTCGGTCGTTCCAGGAGTAGACTCCGGCGACCACGTCATCGGCAGTCGACGCGCCCTCCCGTTTGGCCACCCAGTGGACCGTCGCCAGCAGTTCCATCCCATAGGGCGTCTCGAATCCCCGAATCAGACCTACGACGCGGTCGAATCGCCTGCGCGTTTCGGGATGATTGCGCAGAAACGCCTCCGCCCGCTCCGAGGCCCGGGCGTTCAACTCGATCTGCTTCTCCGGGTCGTCCTCGGCATCGCCGTATCCGGTGATGAAGTGTCCTTCGACATGGCTGAGCACGTGCCGCAGTTTCTCCGCGTACGGGCCGTAGGGGCCTTTGACGAAACCCAACCGCAGGTTCTCCCTCGCTTCTTGCATGAAGTACATCAGCTTGTGAATCTCCAGCAGCGAGACGTACGGGTCCATCGCGGCCGCCAGGTAGCGGCGCATCAGTCCCAGCAGCGCCGCCCGTCCGGCCGTCATCTTCGGAGCCTTCTTGGACTTCGCCATCACTTCCGCAGCGGGTGCGCCGGCCGGTTCAAAAACCAGGACATCGACGTCCGGCAAGGCGCCGAACGCCTCTTCGATCATCGGTCGGACCTGGCTCCACTTCAGCCCTCCCAGCCCGCAGCCGAGAGGCGGGACGGCGACTGACTTGATGCCGCGTGCGCGGATCTCCTCGACGAGCGCCTCCAATCCCGCCTGAACGTCTTCGATGCGGCTCTTGCCTTTCCAGTGCCGCTTCGTTGGGAAGTTGATGACGTAACGAGGGTTCTCGAACCGGCTGAGCTTGAAGACGAACATCCTGCCGGGACGCAGCTCCCCCCGATCGCAGGCCTTCTTGTACGCCGCGTAGTTCTCGGGAAACTCCTTGCGGAACTGGAGTGCGATCCCCCGCCCCATCACTCCCACGCAGTTGACCGTATTCACCAGGGCCTCAGCGTCCGCCTGGAGGACGTCGCCCGTGCGAGACTCAATCATCGGCCTTCTCCTCAGAAGTACCATCCGCGTTCGACGGACGCAGGCGGCACGTGGTCGGCCTCGGCCAGCGCGGCTTGTACCTGCTCGAGGACCGTCTGATCCGCGACGCCGATCTTCTCAATCAGCGACCAGGGGAACGACTCGTACACGAGGAACTCTG
>DATKZH010000625.1:0-2330 GCA_035528065.1 Thermoguttaceae bacterium
CTTTTTCCTCCAGACGTTTGACGACGCGATCAGCGCCGCTGCCCTCGCGGCGCTAGCCGACGTCTTCACCGCAAGCGGGCGCCGCAAACGGCAACAAGGCCAAACTCGACGATTGCACGAAGTATCTCAGTGCTCACTCTCCGGAGTTGCGATATCGTCCAAGCTAAGGTCTTTCGCCGATGCAGTAGAGATGCCGCTCGCCACGCAGATAGAGGTGCTTGCCCTCAAAGACCGGTGCCCCGTGAAGTTGCCGCGCCGGCCGACGACTCTCGGTGGAGACGAGTTTTCTGCGGCAAGAGCCGGAAGCGGCAATGCGAGGATACCGCCAAGCAGCACCGCGGACAGCACACGGAGAGGCTGTGAAAAAATCGTTGGGCGTGGAGTTTGAGCTGGGTTGGGTTGTGACGCGTTTCTTGCAGGGGTCACAAACCTGACTGCGGTTGCTGTGGCTTGTTAGGGGGGACGTTGGCGCTGAATACTTGGCATCACATTCTCCATATCTCGCAAAGCGGTCATTTTGTCACCGCCGAAGGCTCGTTGCCGCCGTTACGCCTCTGGTTTCGCTCGCTGGGCGCGCAGGGCGACCATCCGAAGCAGGTCTTGGAGCAGGACGTACCACAAGACCACCGCCTTGACCTTCGCCAAGCCGCGGACCGTGAACTGCTGTAAGTTGCGGTTGCGGCACATGGCGTTGGACCATTCGCATTTGCCCCGCTGACGGTATTTGGCCTGCGCCTCCTCGGTCCCCATGCGCTGGCGCCATGCCGTCACATGGGGCGTGTCTCCCTTCTGCGGGGCGTACGGGTCTTTCCCCTCCCGTTGCTTCTTCTCCGCCTCCTTCACCGGCGCGTAGACCGTCACCCCGCGCTGGCTCACGTTGTCGATGTCCTCCTTGACGGAAAAACCGCCGTCGACGTAGTATTCGTCCGGCACCTCGCCTTGCTGCGATTCGATCCGCTCGACCATCGGGTCCATCTGCCCGCCGTCGCTGCCGGCGTTGATCACGTCCGCGCCGGTGATCACCAACGTGTTCAGCGTCGTAGCAAACTCGACGTTGTACGCCGGCCGAAACCCGCCGTCGCCCATCTTCATCTGCCGGGCCTCGGGATCGGTGGTGCTGGCCCGGGCACGCTTGCCGTCGCCCTTTTTGCGTGCCTCGCGGGCCGCTTCGAGCTTCTTCCGTTCCTCTTTGGCCCGCTCCAGACGTTCCAGACGTTCCCGTGCCGCCCGCCGACGGGCCGCCTCCTGACGGGCCGACAACTCCGGCGACGGGTTGTCGAACTCTTCCTGGAGCCGTTGCCACTGTTGTTGGGCCTGCTGGAGCAGTTCCTCCAGCTTGCCTTCCTTCTTAAATGATCCGCTGCCCGCACTGGCCCGAACCCGCAGGCCATCTTGCCCCACCCGGTTCAGATCAATCAGGCCTTCGTGCATTAACGTCGCCACGACGTCCACCACCTGCTGTTCGACCCACTCAGGGTGGGCGGTGCGGAAGTCGGCCAGCGTGTGGTAATTGACATCCACCCCGCCGCAGAGCCACTTGAAGGGATCGTCGCGATAGCAGAGCTTCGCCAGCCGGCGGGCGCTGGCAACCCCCTCCGCGGTGGCGTACACCCACAGGGCGACGAGGATCTGCGGGTCGATGGCCGGGCGACCGGCATGGCCTTCCACCGATTTGATCTTTTCGTACAATCCGGTCATGTTCAACTCTTCGACCAGTTCCCAGACCAGCCGAACCGGATGGTCCTGCGGGATCAACTCGTCGATACTCTTGGGATTGGGGTCCACCTGCAAGCGGTCCGGCCTCTCCAGGCGGGGCAACGGTTGTTCCGTCTCGCCGTGGGCTTCCTGCGGATCCATCATGGTTTGCTGAGATTCGGGGCCAGGGCTTCCGTTCCAAAACGCCCTAACATCCCCGATCTCAGCAAACCTCCAAATACCAATTTTTCACAGCCTCAGAGCGTGGGAACGAGGGTGGTGAGCGCCGCCTGAACGGATTACCCGACCAGCTCCAACTCCACTTCCGCCCGGAGGATCTCGCGCTTCCAGCCCGGCTCGTGGACCGGCCAGCCTTGGATGGCTTGCACCCCGTCGAAGGTCTGCTCGGGCCGGTTCTGCTCGTGGACCGTCTGCCAGCAGTCCCGCTCGGCCGGCGAGGGCGGCGGGACCTGGCCGGGCACGTTGCTGCGGCGGAAATAGACACACCGGTGGTCGAAGATGCTCACGATCACCGGCGGGGAGAATTCCAGCATCCGCCGGGCGATCAGCTCGTGACTGGCGGTCGAGTAGCGGGCCTTCAACTCCAGCAGGTCCCAGCCCAAGACCGAGGCGTC
>DATKZH010000626.1:0-37970 GCA_035528065.1 Thermoguttaceae bacterium
ATGCCGATCAGCGACGGGGCCAGGACGCCGGCGTTGTTCACCAGCACGTCGAGACGGCGGAACTCGCCCCGGCACGTCTGAACGATCCGGCGAATGCAGACCTCGTCGGAGAGGTCGCCCTGGACGGCGATCACTCGACGGGTCTCGCCGTTGAGCCTCTCGGCGATCGCTTGGATGGAGTCGCTCCGCGCGGTGATCACCAGCGACGCGCCGTGCTCGGCAAACCGCTCCGCGATGCTCCGCCCGATGCCCCGACTGGCTCCCGTGACGATCGCCACTTTCCCTTCAAGCAACATAGCTCACCGCTGGGGCGTCGGCCTCGCTGGAACCGACCGGGGAACAACTTCGCGATTTCCAAGCCCCCCCGGCCTTTCGCCGCGGGAAAGGGGTTCAGGGGCCAGTGGTCAGGGTTCAGGATTTGCGTGCATAGGTGGAACTCCAAGTCCTGAACCCTGAACCCTCAACCCTGAACCCCAAACCCTCCGGCCTCGCCCTCGGGTTCGTCCTACTCGATCAAAACTCGACGCCGTGCTTCTGGAGAATCTGGCGGGCCTTCGGCACGGAGCTCATGTCGATGATCTCATCCGTGTCGAGCATCACGTCGAAACAGGCTTCGAGCTCCGCGACCAGCGCCATGTGCCCGGTCGAATCCCACTCGGAGATCGCCTGGTAGGCGAGGTCGTCGCTCACCTGTTGCGGGGAGATACCCAGTCCTTGCACGAAGCTGTCAACAAGCTTCTCCGAATTCTCGGACACGGCGATTCCTCGTGGATGTATTTGGGGGAGTCGGGGAGCCTGCACGGCAAAGATCAACCCCGGGACAAAATCCGCGCCGGATTCCCTATCACGGTCACGTTGGGCCCGACGTCGACGAACGCCGCGGCTCCCATGGCGACGATGGCATGGTCGGCAACACGCCGGCCCGGCATGACGCTGGCACCCGCTCCGATCTCCGCTGCCTCTCCCACCCAGGCGGTGCCGTTGACGATTGCCAGCGGGCGCACCGCGCTATGGGGCCCGATTTCCGCGTCGTGCGCGACCATGGCGCCCGTGCCGATCACGGCGTTTTCGTGGACCACGGCACCGCAACTGACGAACACGTTGGCCCCAATGACGGCCCCCGGTTTGACGGTCGCGGAGGGCCGAACCACGGCGGTGGGATCGATTACCGTTGCCGGCAAGAACCCGGCATCCCCCAAGCGCTGCCAGATTTGGGCCCGAATCGCCGGTTTGCCCACGCCGATCACCACGGACGTGGCCCCCCGGCTCATCTCGCAAAGATGGTCGAAGCCGCCGATCACCCGACGTCCGGCGACGACCGTTCCAGGATCCAGGCCATCGTCGGCAAAGAGGATTTCGGCATGGCCGTCAGGACGCGACTGGACGATGTCCAGAATCTCCCGGCCCAACCCGCCGGCACCGTAGATGACCAGCGTCTTCATGCAATAAGTGGTTGTCATCCATGAACTTCCAGCGCATCCGTCGGCAAGCGATCCAGATCCCGCTCGACGCGTCACAAGAGCGCAGCCCATCCTCTTGGCATGTCAACCGCTAGCCTGTGGGAGGCGCGGGCATCTTGCCCGTGCTTTCGTGGCCGCACTGGCGAGACGCCAGTGGCACCCCCCTCACAACGGAAGGATTGACAGACCACCAGGACGGTACGCGCATCGGGCGGGATTGTATCGGATTGCCGGACCGCGAACAAGGCAGCTTCCGGGGAGCGCCTACGCTGAGTACCGCTACCTCTGCGCACGGGACAAGTGAGGACGACCCCGTGTCGCCGGCCCCAATCGGCAAACGACGTTGACGCTATCGTGCAAAAGCAAGTAAGATCCCCCCCTCGGGCCCCAACCGGACGTTGGACCGCGACGGGCCCTTCCGGAGACGTCTGTCAAACCCGTTGGGTAAGCTAGCGTTGCCGGCACATGGACGGGCTCCTGGAACGCTCGGGACGCCGAAATGTCCGGATCGTGAGTCTGCGAACGGGGCCAAAGGATATGGACAAGCAGGGGGTGGGGCCATCCGGCAGGTTCCCGGCCCCTCTCACGGAACGAGACCCCGTCGACTTGGTTCCTCCACGCAGTCGGCGTCTCTCTTCCGATGCACGAGATGAAGGCGGCGTCGGTTGAGGACGTCGGTGTCCTCGTGGGCTCCCTCTTCATGACACCAGGCAAACGGGCTCCCCCGAGAGCCTTCGCGGCACCTCGTCCTACGTACCGGAGCAACAGGACCGTGGAAATCGTTCACATCTCGTCGGTTCACTCCTGGTGTGACACGCGGATTCTCCACAAGATGTGTCGATCCCTGGCGGACGTGGGCCATACGGTGCATTTCGTGGTGCCGCGTTCGGGCTCTCCCGCGGTCGAAAAGCGAGACGGTGTGACCATCCACGGGATTCCCCGTCCCCGCGACCGACTAGAGCGCGCGACCGGGACGGCCGGCCAGGTGCTTCGGCGCGCGGCCGGTATTCCCGCCGACGTCTATCATATCCATGATCCGGAATTGCTGTGGCACGCCAAGACGTTTCAGAGGCGCGTGGGTCGGCCGGTCGTGTACGACGTTCACGAGGACGTCCGTCTCCAGGTCTACGACAAGACCTGGATACCGTCGTGGGGCCGGGCGATGGCAAGCCTGGCAGTCGGCCGACTCGAGGACTACGTCGCTTCCCGCCTTGCCGGCGTGGTGGCGGCAACCCCGTCGATTGCCAAGCGGTTCGCCTCGCATCCAAATTGCGTGCTCGTACAGAATCTGCCGATCCTCGACGAGCTGAGACTGGCGGAACGCCTGCCGATCGCCAAGCGACCTCCCCTGGTCGCCTACGTCGGGGTGATCTCCCAGGCTCGCGGGGTTTGTCAAATGGCCAAGGCGATGACGCTCTTGCCCAAAACGCTCCGCGCCCGTCTGACGATGCTGGGAGACTGCCGCCCGCCCGGCTTGGAGGACGAGCTGCGAGGCATCGCCGGGCCGGAGCAGATCGAGATCCGCGGATTGTGCGATCGCAAGGAGGTTGCGGCCGTGTTGGCCAAGGCCTCGGTCGGGATGGTCACGTCGCTGCCCATCCGGAGCTACGTCGAGGCCATGCCGACAAAACTCCTGGAGTACATGTCGGCCGGGATCCCCGCGGTGGCTTGCGATCTGCCGGTTACGCGCAAGATCGTCGACGGAGTCGGCTGCGGCTTGTGCGTCGATCCGTACGACCCCCAAGCGATCGCCGACGCCACCCAGTGGCTCTTGGAGCATCCGGAAGAGGCCGAAGAAATGGGCCGACGCGGTCGAGCCGCCGTGGTGAACGAGCTCAACTGGGAAAGGGAGTTCCAGGTCCTGCTGGAATTGTACGATCGACTCACTGGTCACGCGGTCCCGGGGCGTCGTCGGCTCCGGCCGAGCAGGGGCCCAGACGACGAGGGATCCGCGGCGCCCGAGCAGGCCGCCGCGACGCGACCCTCGTTTCCCCGAAAGCGCGGGGCGGCGTGACCCAACGGAAGAGACCTCGATGAAGCGCCCCCGACGCGGTCGACGTGGTTCGAGCGCCGGCCGAGACCCTCGCTCACTTGCCGTCGCCGGCCTCTCGGCGCTCGAGGACGAAGCCATGCGTGCCGAACCGGTTCTCCATCGATTTTCCTACGACGCGTACGTGGAGATGCTGTCGCGTTTCCGCGACGCCGGCTATCGGTTCGAGGCGTTTCCCCAGGCGGAGCGGCTACTGGCCGAAAACCGCCGGTTCGTGCTTCTGCGGCACGACGTCGACATGGATCTGGAAAAGGCACGCCGGATGGCGCGGCGGGAAGCCGACGCGGGCATCGCCGCCACCTACTTCTTCCTGGTCCGCACCGATCACTACAACGTCTTCTCCGGTTTCGGCACGGAGAGCGTCCGCGAGATCCTTGGGCTGGGGCACTACCTCGGGCTGCACTTCGACTGCGCGACGTATCCCGGTGCCGACGTCGCCGGGCTCAAAACAGGCTGCTCGCGGGAAGCCGGCACGCTGGAAGCGTGGTTCCACGCGCCCGTCACCGTCGTCAGCTACCACCGCCCCAACGAACTGGTGCTCTCCGGCCACCCGGGATTGTCCGCGCCGCTGCCGCACACGTACATGCCCCTCTTCTCCAAGACGATCAAGTACCTCTCCGATTCCACCGGCCGGTGGCGAGATGAGTATCCTCCGGAGAGCGAGGCGCTTGCGAGCGGCCTTCCGGTGCAGCTTCTCACGCATCCGGTCTGGTACGCCGAGGCGCCGCAACGTCCTTACCAAGCGCTCTTGAGCATTCTCTCGGCCAAGGCGAAGTTCCTGGAACGCTCGTTCGCAGACAACTGCCGAGTGATGGGGGAAGGCACGGCGAAACCGGACGACCCGGACCGCGATCGTCGAACACACTGGGGGGACTGGGTATCGAAGGACGCAGCATGAGCAGCCCCGACGTCCGGGCCAGCACGATCGCCGCGTTTCTGGGGGCGCCGCTCGTCGGCAGGGACGTCCCGATCCGCGGGGTGGCGCCGGCCGGCGCGGCCGCGCCGAACATGCTGGCGTTTGCCAAACAGAACACCCTGCGACTCAACGAGGAGATCGCTGCGTTGTATCTCGTACGCGACGACCGCGTTCTCCCCGAAGACGCCGCCTGCTCGTTCATCCCCGTCGCCAATCCGCGCCTCGCGTGCGCCAAAGTCGCGGCGGAGTTCTTCGCCCCTCGCCCAGAGCCGCGCATCGCTGACACGGCGATCATCGGCGAGAACGTGCGCATCGGAAGCGGTGTGACGGTCGGCGAGTACTCGGTTATCGGCGACCACGTCGTCATTGGAGCCGGCACCCGGGTTGGCCATCACGCCGTCGTCGCGGAAAACACGACCATCGGCGAGCGCTGCGTCATCAAGTCCCACGCAGTCATCGGCGAGCAGGGATTCGGGTTCGATTTTGAGCCCGACGGGCGTCCCGTGCGGATTCCGCATATCGGCCGGACGGTCATTGGAAACGACGTGGAAATCGGGAACGGCGTCACCGTCTGCCGCGCTACTTGGGGCGCAACGATCATAGGGGATCACGTCAAAATCGATGACCACGTCCACGTCGGCCACAATTGCCGGATCGACGCCAACACGATTATTGTCGCCGGCGCGATAGTCGGCGGCAGCGTCCGGGTCGGTGAGTCCGCCTGGCTGGGGCCGAACTGCTCGATCATCCAGAAAGTCACGATCGGTCGGCGCGCCCTGGTGGGCATCGGCGCGCTGGTGACCCGGGACGTCCCGGACGACGTGGCAGTCGTCGGACAGAACGGCAGAACGGTGCCCCGCGCGTTCTTCGACAACCCGACAAGCACGGCTCGTCCGGCACCGAACGAGGCGTCCGGCAGGGATGAAAGCTGAGCGAACGAGATTGGACAAGGCACTACGTCGTGCCCACGAGCAGCTTGTGAAGGAGCCATTTCCGCTCCAGCCTCGCCCTCTCTCGGGGCGTCAGCTCGTGGGGGCCGCGTGTCTGGAGAATGTGGTCGAGCAGGCGCGAAACCGGGACAAACCAGCCGTTCTTGGCCGCCAGACGCTCCATCAGCTCCCGGAACCGGCGGTTCAGACGGCCGTCTTCGTAGAATCCGTTGGCGAAGTGCGTGTACATGACGCAGGCGCCGCCGCGGCGCTGGAGCCGGTCCTGGTGTTCTTCGCAAAGGGTCCGGTTGAATGAGTCGACGTTGGCGCCCTCGGAGGAAGCGAACCAGTAGTTCACGTAGGGCCGAGCCGGATCACGGTAGGGCATCTGCGGACAGGCCTCCAGCGTGTCGACCTCCCGGAACACGAAGTTGCGCACGTACTTCACCCTATCCCGACAGAGGTCGCCCCAGAAGAGCGGATCGCCCTCCACGTGGCCGCGAGACCACTTCACCCTGCGAAATCGCGTCATTGCGTGGTACGCCAGGGCACGCCACCCGCTGACGCGGTTGGCCCCCCAGTAGATGCCCTCCCGCACGCCGGCATGGTTGGCCAAGGAACGAGGATCGGCTCCGAACAGCTCCCGGAACACGTCCAACCCGCGCAGGGTCTCCTCGCGGGAGCTGGTGTGGTAGGTCGCATTGTGCAGGCCGATCTCGAAGCCCTGCTCCGCGAGATCGAGGACCCACCGCAAGTAGCCCGGGTCTTCGCAGGTCGCGCCTCCAATGGCGGGCACGCCGCTGCCCTGGATCGGCCAGACCGACTTGGTGGTTCGCAGCCCGAGGTCGGCCAACAACGCATAGACCGGCGGCACGTTGTCCAAAGTGGCCCGATCGGTGTCGTCGAAGACCGAAAACGCGAACTGCTTGCCGTCCGGCCACGTGATCCCTGCCATGACGTCGTCCCTCCTTGGCGTTGGGGCTGCTTCACGCCCGCCTCGGCGTCCTTCACGCCTCTCTCGGCGTCCTTCACGCCTCTCTCGGTGGACTGCCTCGGGGAACGAGTCAATCGGATCGCTCTCCCGGAGAGGTAAGCCACCTCGGGGCGACGGAGGGCGGGATTGTACCCGTTTCGCATACGGGTCACAAGTTGTGGTCGGGCCCGGCGTCGGCCACGTCCGCAGGTGGCACGCGCGGCCAACGTGAGAATCGCCGCCTCGCGCCGCGCGCCACACTACCCGCGGGGGGCGACGGAGTGATTGCCGAAGGCGAGCGAGCGGAACCGAGAGCTACGGGTGGCCGGTTGGGTCGGATGGTGGAGACGCGTCGTCGCGATGATCGCCGATTCGGCCTGCCACCTCGCGGAGTGCTCGGTAGCCGTCATGCTTCTGTCTCCTCAGACGCCGTTTGCGAACCGCGACGGCGCCCTAGGCGATGAATATCGCCGAGAGCAACACGCAGAGCGCACCGTAGTACAGAACCACTGCTGCGTCGCTCACGGCGCCCCCCGCCGTTGACGCAAGCGTTTAAGATAGTAAATAAGCGCGAGTGAGTTTACCGGGCCCAAGACCAGGATTCAAGCGGCAATAGCCCGGCGGCAGCCTCGGCCCTGATGCGCTCGTTGCCGAAACTTGAGGTGATCCGATGAGCCAAAGGCGGCGCGAAGGGGTGGCGGTGGCGCGGAGCGGCCCCGCAGAGCTCGCAGGTGTAGATCAGGCTGATGAAGACGTCGCCGACACGGGCACCGTTGGCCGTCTTGTACAACGCGTTCTTTCGGTGCAGGATGGCCTTCTTCAGGGCACGCTCGCAGATATTGTTGTCCAGCGGCGTCCCGGGCTGGCGCAGGAACAGCGTCAGCTTCTCCCCGTGCTTGAGCATGTATGCGATGGGCCGGCCCGCATCGATCCCACGCGTACCGCTCGTCGTATTCGATCTCGTACCGATCCACGAATTCGCGGAATTCCTGCCCCGGCCGTGGTGTTCCCTCTGTCGGGCGATGTAGCGCTTCAGGCTTGCCGGTTGCGATTGTCCGATCGAGAACGCCCCGTAGCCGTTCTGCCGCGAGAACTCGTCCAACCGGCACCCTTGGGCCTTGATCCATTTCGACGACCGTTTCTCGATCTCCTCCAGCAACTCGCTCACGCTGATCGTGCGGGCGGCCGAGCAGGCCACGTGCACGTGGTCGTCCGTGCCGCCGATCTTGTGGCCGGCACACCCAACCGCGGCACACCGTGGCCGGGTAAGCGGACAGCTCGTCCTCGACGTCCGCGTGGATCCACGGCCGGCAGTCTTTCGTGCTGAACACCGGATGGAGGAGGACGTTGGGGAGCGATTGCGGCATGGCGAGTCTCCCTGTGCCGTTGCCGTGTGGACTACCGGCGCGTTTTGTATTGCGCCCCTCCGGGGCTTGCGATGGTGGTGCGTGCTCCATTCCCCAGGGGCCAAGCCCGGTGGGGATTGCCCAATCACCCTCTCCAAAGACCGTGACGGTCGGCAGAATTCCACCTGAGACCGTTGCCTCGAAGTCCCGAACCCTGACCCCCGAACCCTTGCTTACGGCTCCGCCTGGCCGTCGGCAGCCCGGGCGGCTACACTTGACTCCGCTGGCTCGGATTCGTCAGCGAAGCAGACGCCGACGTCCAGTTCTGGATCGACGATATCGAGATTGCGGATGAGCAGCGCGATAGATCGCCTTGCGTTCCGTGCCCCAGATCGTACCATGATACACGGCGCCCGCACGTTCGACTCGATGCGGTCGCGCCATGCGGAGAAACCGCCGACCCGCGTGTCAAGTGTCACGAGCTGATCCCGACGACGGCCTGCCAACCTCAGGAGATGCAGAGACCATGAAAACCACGCGACGTAAGTTCTTGGGCTCGGCCGCGGCATCCGTCGCAGCGGCCACGATCGTTCCTCGCCACGTCCTCGGCGGGCCGGCGTTCGTTCCCCCCAGCGAAAAGGTCAACGTCGCCCTGGTGGGCGCCGGCGGCCAGGGACGCAGCAACATCCGCATCCTGCTTCGGGAGGCCGACGTGCAGGTGGTCGCGGTGGCCGATCCGATCGAGCAGCACAGCCTGGAAAGCTTCTACTACCGGGGAGCCGGTGGGCGACTCCCGGTGAAGGCCGAGATTGAGAAGCACTACGGCGAGAAGACGCCCAACTTCGCCTGCGCCGACTACGAGGACTTCCGCGTCATGCTCGAGAAGGAGAAGGCCATCGACGCGGTCCTCTGCGGCACGCCCGACCACCTGCACGCGTACGTCTCGGTCAGGGCCATGCGGGCGGGCAAGCACGTCTACTGCGAGAAACCGCTGACGCACAACGTCTGGGAAGCTCGCCACGTGGCCAAGGTGGCCCAAGAGACCGGCGTGGCCACGCAGATGGGCAACCAGGGGCATTCCAAGGAGGGCATTCGGCAGACGTGCGAGTGGATCTGGGACGGAGCGATCGGCCCGGTGCGCGAAGCCCACGCTTGGGTCGGCGCAACTCGGTGGAACAAGCAGCTCACGGGCCTGCCCACCGACACGCCCCCCGTGCCCGCCGGCGTCAACTGGGACTTGTGGATCGGGCCTCGCGAGCCGGTCCCGTACAACCCGGCCTACACGCCGGTCACCTGGCGCGACTTCTGGGCGTTCGGCTCCGGCGCGATCGGCGACTTCGGCTGCCACGACCTGGACGCTGCCATGTGGGCGCTTGACCTGGCCGAGCCGCAGACGATCGAGGCCCGTCCCGCGGGCAACATGAACGCCGACATCGGGCCGCACGGCGAGATGTGCTACTACGAGTTCGGGCCCCGCGGCGACAAGCCGCCGGTCAAGGTCACGTGGTACGATGGCGGCCTGCGCCCGCCTTGCCCCGAGGAGCTTCCGGAAGCGGCGGCCCTGCCCGGGCGCGGGGTGCTCTTCATCGGCGAGAAGGGCAAGATGCTCTGCGACGGCGCCGGCGGCATGCCCCGGCTTCTGCCCTACGAGAAGACGAGCGAGTACAAGCGCCCGGCCGAGACGATTCCCCGCTCCAAGGGCCACCATCGCGACTGGATCGACGCCTGCAAGGGCGGGCCGCCCGCCGGCTCGAACTTCAGCTACGGCGCCAAGCTGGCCGAGCTGGTCCTGCTGGCCATCGTCTCCCTGCGCACCGGCAAGAAGCTCTTCTGGGACTCGGCCAACATGAAAGCCCGCGGGCTAGACGAGGCCGACGCGATCCTCAAGGAGCAGTATCGCAAGGGGTGGGAGGTTGCGTGAAATCCCGGCCTGACCCCATTCTGCCAGCGAAGGGACAAGCACAATGGCCAAGCACGCAAGAACGACCCGTCGAATGATCGCCGCGATTGCCGTCTGCACGGTGTGGGTGGGCACGTCGCTCGTCGCCGCGGCGGCCGACGCGGAGAAGGCTTTTCTGAAGAACCCCAGCTTCGAGACGGCCGCACCTCTTGAGGCTGCCCCTGAGGCGAACGATCGGGGGCAGTGGGTGTTGAAGAGCGGGCTTCAGGCGCCGGCGGAATGGGGGTTGTCGTCGGCCTTCCCGGGCGAGTTGGAGGTGGTCGAGGGCGATGCGGCCGAGGGGCGGCGATTCCTGCGTTTGGCTGCCCCCCCGGAGCGCGCCGCCCATTTGATGCAGCCGTGTCCCGGGCTGCGCCCAGGGCTGACCTACGAGGTGTCGCTCCGCTACCGGGGCGGGCCGGTCGAACTCAAGGTGTACGAGTATGACGGCGATGGGAGACTCAAGGCCGACCGCGCGTTCGCCCGTGGCATGCCCACGCCCTTGCGCGACGGCCCCTGGGGCACGCTTTCCGGCGTGTACATGATCCCCAACGGCATTAGCCGCGCCACGTTCGCCCTGTCGGTACCGGTGGGTGGCGAGGCGGACCTGGACGACGTGCGCGTCGGCCCTTTCCAACGTTCCGCAACGCCGCTGAACGTCCGCGACTTCGGCGCCAGCGGCTCCCAGTTCGAGACCACGGCCGGCACGACCGCCGGCTCGAACGTCGTCACGCTTGAGGACCTCGGCGACTTCCAGCCGGGCCAGGAGGTGGCCGTGTCGAAGTGCAATCCGCGGGTGTGCGATATGCGCATTTGGGGTGCACCAACGACCAAGACGGGAAACGCCTACGGCGGCAAGTTCGACGCCCTGGAAGAGCAGCTCGAGGCCCGCGGCTACGACGGCAGCCTGGGCAACTGGACCGTGTACGTCCTCGATTTCCCCGGCACCAGTCCGCCCACCTTCCGCTGGACCGACGACCTGGCCCTCACCTGGAGCGAGCCCGTGCCCGTCACCGGCGATTGGCAGACGCTGAGCGGTGGGGTTGAAGTGAAGTTCGCCAACGCGGACCTCTGGACCGCCCCGTGCGTGGTCTCGCTGAGCGGGCGCGACCAGTTGGTGAGCACGATCATGCGGGTCGACGAGACGGCGGTGACGCTCGCCGACCCCGCGCCGGTCGGTGCCGAGGGATGCGTGGTTCAGCACACCGACAGCGGCCCGTTGCAGCGGGCGCTCGACCGCGCGGTGGCCGAGGGGCGCAACGTCTTCATCCCGTCCGGCTGTTATCGCCTCACCCGCGGCCTCAGCCTGAGCGGGGCCGACGGCATCGCCGTGGAGGGAGAGAACGAGGAGCAGACCGTCCTCGACATCAGCAACGGCCAGGGGACGTGCCTCTCGATCGAAGGCGGAACGTCGATCACCCTCCGCAACCTGCGGTTCCGCGGCTTCAGCGGCTTCGCCGAGCGTAAGCAGATGGGCTCGATGCGCGTGCAGGGCTACGCCCACATGTGGGGGTTCTACGTCAAACACTGCAACGCCGTCGGCATCCGGAGCCCCGAACGGGTGCTGGTCGAGAACTGCCACGCCTCGGGCATGTCGGCCGAGTGCTTCTATTCGAGCAGCAGAGGCCGGTCGGGAAACGACGAGCCCGCCGCGTACACCAAGTCCATCGTCTACCGGCACTGCACGGTTGCCGACTGCGCCCGAAACGCGTTCAACAACAACGACTTCGCGGAAAACACGGCCGTTCTCTACTGCCGCATCCAGGACGTGGGCGGCTGCTCCTGGGAAGGCGCGTCGCGGTTCGTGAAGTTCGTGGGCAACTACGTCCGGAACGGCGGCACCGTGGCGATGGGGAACATCCGCTCCCGGGCCGAAAACCTCGACGTGCTTCCCTCCGGGCAGCACATCGTGGCGCACAACACGTTCGAGGAGCAGATGGTCTACGGCGCCTGCGCGATCCGGTCTTCCGCCGGGTCCACGCCGGTAATCATCGCCAACAACGTCTTCGTCAATTTCAACACCTCGGCGATCGAGGCCACCGGGTTCAGCGACTATCGAAACCTGCCCGCCGGCAACACGATCATCACCGGGAACGCGATCGACCTGACGTGCGTCCGAGACGAGTCCCGCCCGCGTTTCGGCATCAGCGTGTCGGCCGACGACGCCACGGTCAGCGACAACCAGATCTACGTGCGCGGCGACGTCGATCCGAACGCGACGGGCATCGAGCTGGAGGAGCCGGCCCGCAACGTCGTGGTGCACGACAACGTGGTGCGCGGCTGTGCGGTCGGCCTCGTGGGCACCAGGAACCTGGGGAGCGTCGCCGAGGTGATCGACGCGCGTACGTTCCGGTCGGGCAACGTTCCCCGCAACATGATGCCGTGGCCCCGGCGGCGCACGCACTGCTACCGCGGCTGCCGCATTGCGTGGCTTCCGGCCGGCGACGCCCCGTTCGTCGTCGGCCCGGAAATCGAGACGTTCGACCCGGACGAAGGCGTGTTCCGGCTGACCGACGATTGCGACCTGAAGCAGGGAGCCCGGTTCGCGATCTTCGCGCCGCAGGGACTGAGTTGGAGCATCCATCACAACGTGATCAACAACTGCACCCAGCTCGTGCGTCTCGACGTGTTCGGCGGCCCCACCGCCGTGTTCGCCGACAACCTGCTGTCGCGCGGCGAGACGGCAGGCGTGAAGGTGGCCGTGGAGATACGCGGGCGCCTGAAGATCGCCGACAACGTGTTCGCCGGCTTCGACGAGCCCGAGTCGGTTGCCCTGCTCTTGCACCCCGACCCCCTGGGCCGCTCGTCGCCCTTCCTCTGTCGTAACAACCTGTTCGACCGCTGCACCACGCCGATCGGCGAAAGCGTCGAAGGCATCTTGCCGGCGGGGATGAGAGAGGGGAACGTGTTCGGCGATCAGGCGGAGAGTCCGGGCCGGGATTAGGGATCAGGGTTTTGCACGGGAGCACAGCGCTTCGGACGGAGCGTCGCGAATCCCAAATCCCGGCCAGCCCCCGTCCCTGGCGGCCTCATTGCTTGGGGCTGCCTTCCGACGCGGGCACCTTCGGCACGTCTTCCGGCCCGACCTCCTTGACGCTCAAGTCGGCGTAAATCACCTCATACTTGCCGCCCTTCGTGGGGCGATTCAGCCAGTCCTTCATCCAGAAGATCGGCCGGTTCGGAGTGTTGAGCTTGACGTCCTTGCCGGCGTAGTGCCAGTCGTGTTTCGGCGAAAGGTTCCGCAAGAGGGCGTGGGTCGAGGCGATCGTTGCAGGAATCACGAGAGCTTCTCTCCGCATGTCGGCCAGTTCTTTCTGGAGGTCGGATCTGTCGCCCTCAGCTTGCGACATTCCAGCGGAGGCTTTGGCAACCTTCTTCTCCACGAATGCGGCGAAGTCCTTGCCGTACTTCTTCTCTATGTATGCCTGCCCAAGACGCGGCAAGGTTCGGTAGTGTCCTTGCTCTCCCAGCAATGCCGATGGAAACACCCCGTCGTTGAGCTCGGCCGCCATACCCAACGTCCTGGCCAGGGAGATGAGGGGCGTCTTGGGAATGTCTAGCCGCAAAGTATCTAGAAGGGTATACCCTTCCGGCACCTCCAAGCTGAAGAGGGATTCGTCCAAGTCCGGGTCAATTTCGAAGTCCGTCATGACCGTGTGGATCTCGGTGTCGCCGGAGATCGCATACTCGACGCGGATGGGCAGCGACGTTTTCGGATCGGCCCAGATCGTGGTTTGCGCGCGGTCGTGCTGCATGCGAAAGCCCACGGCGCGGCGGCCGTCGACGACTTGGGTGCCAAGAGGCTTCGCTTCTCCCAGCTTGCCACTCTGGGCGGCCACAGCCGTTTCTCGCAAGTCCAGGAACGTCCTGCCCCATGGACCCGCCTCCCGCGGGAAGCCCTCGATGTTGATCTTCACGTTCACCACCGTGGCTTGCTTCAACATGGGATTCAAGAAAAGCGCCTTCCGGCCTTCGAGGATGGCAATGGATTTCGCGCCGGGCACACCGGGTACGGCCGTCTCGATCCGTTCACGGGACGGCGCGAGAAACATCCCGATCTTGTGCTCGGTCACGGGTTCAGCTTGGGGCTGCTTGGTGACCGTCGTGCTCTTCCATCGAGCGCTTTGCACATTGCTCAGTGCTTCGGCCACATTGACGAACGCCAGCGCAGCCCCGCGGCCGGGCACCAGCCAAGACATCAGCCCAACGGCGGCAACCAACACGGCGGCGGCCACGGCGATTCTCGTCGTCAGTTTCATATTCGTGATCCTCCTGATGAGCGAAACAGGGCATGGTTGATCGGCGGTCTGCCGCACGGCGGCAGCCAACTGGGCGACCCGGTCCGGCGGCACGTCGTCGGGGATCGGATCACGCCGTACCGCGTCCACCGCACGGTCCAGCAAGTGGTCGGGACCAGAGTCTCTGCGATCTTCCATCCTTCACGTCCTCAAACGTCTTCTCGTCGCGCGCCGCGGGAAAGCTTCAGGAGCCGTTCCAGACGCCGGCGCGCACGACTCAGTTGCACTCGCGCCGCAGTCGGGCTGATCCCCAACTGCTCGGCAACCTCCTCGGAGGTCATCTGCTCGAAGCAGCTCAAGCAGAAGACCTCGGCTTGCCGGCGGGGGAGCTGGCCCACGGCAACACGCAAACGGTCGGCAAGCTCACTCGCTTCGGCCTGACACGACGGATTCGGTTCCCGGCTTATCGCTTGCCCTGGGTCCACGTCCGGGCTGCGTCGGCTGCGCCGGCGATATCGCGCCCGGAGCAGGTCCAACGCCCGGACGGTCGCCAGGCGCCGAAGCAGTGCCGGCCAGTTGCGGACGGGCTCGCGCCGGTCGATCTTCACCGCCTCCAGGAACGTCTCCTGGACGCAGTCCCATGCGTCCGCATGGTTGCCGACGAGGCGGTAGACCGTACGCCGCACGATCTGGACGTGTTGGCCGACGACCGCTTCCCAATCCGTCATCTTCAGACACCTGCCAATAACCGCGGTTCAACACCATTGTCGATCGGAAGGCCCGCGGTGTAACGCCAAATCCCACACCGATTGGCTGGTTTTGCCGACATCCGTCGCCCGAGCGAAGACGCGGCCCTGATGGATCGGGTGGTCGACCGGTGCGTCAAGCCACGCCGATCGGCGAGAGCGTCGAAGGTGTGTGGAAGGCCGCGATCAGGGAGGGAAACGTCTTCAGCGACCAGGGGAGCGTCGGGGGGCAGGCCGGGATTGGGGATCAGGCTTCTCCACGGAGAGCACGGCGTTTCAAACGAAGCGTCGCTAGTCCCGAATCCCGGCCTGACCCCATGTCGCCGTGTCCGTCTTCACACCATCCTCGTCCGCCGCTTGGCGAACGCGCGGTAGAGGGCGGGCATGAGGAGCAGGTTGAGGAGCGTCGAGCTGCCCAGGCCGCCGACGATCACCCAGGCCATGGGGTACTCGATCTCGTGGCCGGGGCGGTTGCCGGCGATGATCAGGGGGAGAAGGGCCAGGGCCGTGGTCAGCGCGGTCATCAGGATGGGGGCCAGGCGCTCCTCGGCCCCGCGGAGGACGAGGGACGCGCCGAACGGCATGCCCTCTTTCTCCTCCAGGTGCCGGTAGTGGCTGATGAGCATGATCCCGTTGCGGGTGGAGATGCCCAGGACCGTGACGAACCCGACCAGCGAGCCGAGCGAGATCGCGCCGCCGCCCAGCCACGCGCCGGCCACGCCGCCGACCAGTGCAAACGGGGCGCTGAGCAAGACCAGGAAGACCAGCCGGGGCGAGCGGAAGTCGGTGTGAAGCAAGACGACGATCCCGACAAGGGCTAAAACGCCTACGGCGAGGAGCCGGTTGCGCGACTGGATCTGGGCGGCGTATTCGCCCAGGAACTCCGGGTGGTAGCCGCGCTCGAACGGCAGGCTGCGGACGCGCCCTTCGATTTCCCGGGCGACGCTTCCCAGGTCGCGTCCCTCGACGTTGCAGGTGACGTCGATGCGTCGCGAGGCCCCTTCGCGCTGGACCGTGTTGGGGGTGGCCACCAGATCCACGTCAGCCACGTCGCCGAGCGGCACGCTTGCCCCGGTGGGAGTCTCGATCAGCAGCTCTCCGAGGGCGACCGGATCACCGCGGAGCTCGGGCCGGCCCCAGACGGCCACGTCGTAGATCTTCTGCTGCTGGTAGACCTCGCCGACCTTGGTCCCCTTGATGAGCGTGGTGGCCGCCCGGCGGACCTGGCCCGGGGTGAGCCCGAACTGCTCGGCCGCTTCGGGGCGAAGGCGGACCTCCAATTGGGGTACCAGCACCTGCTGCTCGACGTGGAGATTGACTACGCCG
Organism: Thermoguttaceae bacterium; assembly: GCA_035528065.1. GTDB lineage: Bacteria > Planctomycetota > Planctomycetia > Pirellulales > Thermoguttaceae > DATKZH01. The sequence goes on from DATKZH010000626.1 coordinate 15,924, forward strand.
GGGACCTCGGCCATCGCCCGCTCCACCTCGTGGGCCGTCTCGCGCAGCACGGCCAGTTCGGGCCCGTAGATCCGCACCACGATGCTTCCATAGGCGCCGGTCAATACCTCCTTGATCCGCTCGGTGAGGTACGTGAGCAGATCGCGATAGAGCCCGGGGTAGCCGTCCACCACCTCCTGGACCTTGGCCACCGTGCTCTGGTAGTCCACGTTCTCGTCGAGGCTGATCCAGAGCTCGGTGAAATTGGGGCCGACCACCTCGTCGGCCACCTCCGCGCGGCCGATGTGGGCGCCGAAATTGCGCACGCCCCGGATCGAGAGCAGCTCCCGGCCCGCGCGCTGGCTGATCCGCACCATCGCCCCCAGCGAGCAGCCGGGTTTTTCCACCCAGTGCATCAGGAAATCGGTCTCCTGGAACTTGGGCAGGAACTCCTCCCCGAGCATGGGGATCGCGGCCACGGGCAGCACGAGCGCCACGAGCAGGCAGGCGAGGACGCTCTTCGGCCGGGCGACGAACGCGGGAAGCACGCGCCGATACGGAATCGCCAGCAGGGCGACCAGCGGAGAGTGCCTTCGGCGTCGGTCGACGGCGCCGGGGAGGAGGAGCATCGACATGGCGGGCGTCACCGTGAGGGCGACCACCAGCGACGAGGAGATGGCCAGCACGTAGGAAGCGGCCAGGGGCCGGAAGAACGAGCCGGCCAGCCCTTCGAGGAAGAACACCGGCAGGAAGACGAGCATCACGATCAAGCTGGCGTAGACCACGGCGCTTCGGACTTCCAGGGAAGCGTCGAGCACCACGCGAAAAGCCGAGCGGGGCACTTCCGCGTGGCGATTGAGGCGGAGGCGCCGGATGATGTTCTCCACGTCGATGATCGCGTCGTCGACCACTTCGCCCAGGGCGATGACCAGCCCGGCCAGGACCATCGTGTTCATCGTCGCGCCGGCCAGTCGCAGCACCAAGGCGGCCGCGACCAGCGACAGGGGAATCGCCGTGCAGCTTATCAGCGCGGTCCGCCAGTCGAACAGGAAGACGCACAGGACGACGATCACCAGCCCGCAGCCCCAGAGCATCGCCCAGCCGAGGTTCTTCAGGGCGCGCTCGATGAAGGTGGCGGGGCGGAAGATGGTGGAGTCGATCTCCACGTCGGGAAGGCCGGGGCGGAGGGCCTCCAAGGCGGCTTCGACCTTCTGGGTAACTTGAAGCGTGTTGCCCCACGGCTGCTTCTCGACGATCAACAGCAGTCCGGGGCCGCCGTTGATCACGCCGTCGCCGATGGGCGGGGGGAAGCCCTCGACCACGTCGGCCACGTCGCCCAGCCGGATGGATGCGCCGCCGCGCATCGCGACCATGGTGAGCGCCAGATCCTCGGGCCCCCGGACCGCGGGGAGGTGCCGCACGGCGAGCCGCTGGTTGGGCGTATCCACGAATCCGCCGGTGGAGACCACGGCCGCGTCGCCGGCGGCACGCAGCACGGCGTCGAGCGTCACCCCGTTGGCCCGAAGCCGCTCCGGATCGACGAGCACCTGGAACTGCCGGTCGCGCTGGCCCCAGATGGCCACGTTGGCCACGCCGGGGACGGCCATCAGGCGGGGCCGGATGGTCCACCGGGCCAGCTCCGTGAGGTCCATCATGTCCAGGCGCTCGTGGCGCCCCTGCACTTCGGCGAGCTTCTCGCGCAGCTCCGCAAGATGCGTTTTGGCCTCCTCGACCTCCTCCTTGCCGCCGACGCCGCGGGCCAATCGCCCCTCGGCCCGGGTTAGCTCGACCTCGGCCCCCTCGACGTGGGACTCGGCCGACGCCACCGGCGACCAGACGCCGATCTTCAGCACCCGGCTGGTCGACGAAAGGGGCGAAAGGATCACCGGTGCCCGGGCGACGGCCGGCAAGTGCGGCGCTTCGACCGCCAGCCGCTCCTGGACCAGTTGCCGGGCCCGCATCAGGTCGCAGCCGCTCTCGAAGATCAGCTTCACCGACGACAGCCCCTGCACCGACTTCGACCGGATCGTCTCCAGCCAGGAGGTCCCGTTCAGCGCGTTTTCCAACGGCACGGTGACCAGGCTTTCGACTTCCTCGGCCGAGAGCCCGGGGGCCTCGGTCTGGATCTCGACCAGGGGCGGGGCGAACTCGGGGAAGACGTCCATCGGCATGGTGCCGAGCGTGCGGTAGCCGATCACCAATAGCGCACAGGCCAGTGCCAGGATGAGCACCGGTTGCCGAATGGACGTCGTTACCAGCCAGCGCATCATTTGCCGAACCCGAACTCCGTGCCGAACAGTTCCGCCGCCCCGTCGGTAACGATCAGCGTGCCCGGCTCGAGGCCGTCTGCCAGGACCGCTTCCGCTCCGCTGACGAACCGCACGTGGACTCGGCGGCGAACGAACGTCTGCGGCGCGATCTCCTCATAGACCCAGGTGCCCCCGTGGAAATCGTGGAGCACCGCCGACCAAGGCACGACGAGGCTCTTCACTTCGCCCTCAAGAGGTAACGTCACGGCCACCTTGTGCCCGGGGCGAAAATGCCCGCCCTCGTTGCCCAGCTCGTAGAACAGGTCGACCGTGGCCGCGGCCGGGTTCGCCGACGGTGGGGCGGCGATCGGCGTCGCCGTCCAAGTGCGCGGCGGGGCGTCGGACGGCCGGCCGAGCTCGGTGACCAGCGCCATCTTCTCCGCGTCGACGTCGGCCCACTGGCCCACGTAGACGGGCACCCGAACCCAGACGCGATCCTGGCTGATCACCTCGAACAGAATTTTGCCCGCCACGACCAGCTCGCCGGAAACCGCGCCGAAGCTGCTCAAGACGCCGGTCACGGGGGCGGAGATGGTCAGCGGGCGGAGGTTGCCCGTGTCGGCGTCGAGCTTGGTCTTTTCCAGCAGGGCCAGCCGCTCGCGCGCGGTCTCCAGGGCATTTTTGGTCAGGTCGGATTGGGCCTTGGCTTCGTCGACGGCCTGCCGGCTCCCGGCTTGATCGCGCAGCAGCTGCTCTGCCCGATCCAACGCGATCTTGGCCGCCTCGACTTGGATCTCGCCCAAGGCCGCCTGCTGCTTGGCTTCCGTGCGGAGGGTCTCCAGGTTCGCCAGGGACTGAGCCATTTGCACCAGCTCGGCCGACGTCAGCACCGATCGTTCGGAGGCCGCCAACGGCAGGAGGGTGAAGATCGGCGCTCCGCGCGTGACCCGCGCGCCGGGAGGAGGGACGCCGTTCCCGTTCGGCCCGGCGAGCGTCCCGCTCACCGGGGCCGACACGGCGACCGTCTGACCCGGCGGGGAGATCACCTCGCCGCCCAGCGTCCGCCTCCGCGGCACCGGCTTCTTCTCGACCTCGACGGTGAAGATGCCCAGCCGCTTCTCGGCCTTCTCGGTGAGCGTGATCGTGGCAAGGTCCTGCTCGTCGGCAGGCCGGGCCACCTTGGCCGGCGGCGTCTTCTCCGCGTGGGAGGGCTCGTGCGAGCCACATCCGGGCGCGGCCAGGACGGCCAGGCACACCCAGATTGCCCGGGCGCCGCAGCTCACCGTCGTGATCCTCGCCGAAAGACTCATGGCGACTCCTCCACGGCGGCCAGGGCCGCGTCTCTCTTGTCGAACACCCGTCCACCCACGCTCCGCTCCAGCTCCGCGGCGGCACGGCGGAGCTCGGCGGCTGCCTGGGCCCGTTCCACCTGCGAATCGAGCAGCCGGCGACTCGTCTCCAGCATCAACAGAAGCGAAGTCCCGCCGGCCTGGTACGCCTTTTCCGCCTTGGCGACCGCGTCCTCCACGGCGGGCACGATCCGGTCATCCCAGGTTTGCAGGGCTTCCCGGGCCTGGACGCAGCGCGTGTACGCCTGCTGCACCTCCAGCGCGATCGTGTCGCGGACGGTGACGACGTGCCTTCGGGCGCGCTCGACTTCCGCATCGGCCCGGGCGATCGCCCCTTGGTTCTGGTTGAAGATGGGGACCGTGAACTGCAGGCCCGGCCCCGCCTCAAAACCCTTCTTGCCCGCGCCGTTCGCGTCGGGCAGCATCGCGGCGACGTGGAAGTAGTCGCGCCGGGTGAGCTTGGCGCGATGCCGGGCCGCCTCGTGGGCCAGCTCGGCCGCCCACAGATCGGGGCGCCCCAGCAGGGCTTCGCCCAACAGCGCATCGAGGTCGCAAGCCGGATCGGGGATCGTCGGCGGTACCGGTTCCATCGCGATCTCGGTGAACTCCATTCCCAACAAGCGCCGCAACCGCTGCCGGGCCAGCTCGACCTCGTGCTCCAACTGGGCCGCCCGCTGCTCTTCGACCATGTGGTCGATCCGCGAAGTGGAGGCGTCCAGGCCGCTGGCGCTCCCGGCCCGCACGCGGGCGTCGGCCAGCCCGGCGATCCGCCCGCGCAGCTCAGCGCCCTCCACGGCAATTTGCAGCAGATCTTGGGCCAAGACGAGGTCGGCATACGCCACCCGAACGTCACGAATCAGGTCCAGCCCGTCCTGGACCAGCCGGTTGGCGGTCTCTTGCGACCGCCGCTGGGCAGCCGCCAGACGGAGCGGACGCAGCCAGAGCGCCTCCAGAGGAACGGTCAGGGTGAACTCCCACTGCTTGACCCCCACGGGGAACATCGTCGAGAAACTCGGATTGGTGAGCTGAGCGGCCTCGATCACGTCGGCCCGCGTCAGCCCCAGCTCGGCCAACAGCTCCTGGTACGCGGCGTTGTTCCACAGGGCGATGGCCACGGCTTCGTCCTCCAGGAGGCCGTCGTCCCAATCCACCCCGGGCGGGATGCACGCCTCACACGGACGGGGGGCCGGGCCGAGCGCGTAGCAGGTTCGCGACTCGATGTCCGAGCCCACCGAGTGGCGCCCGTAATGCAGCCTCGTCCCCGCGCAGCCGGCGAGCGTCGTGGCCAGCATAGCCAGCGAGGCCACCCCGAGCGTGAAGCTGTGCTCTCGGAGAGTCTTCCCAAACACCCGAGTTGACCGATTTTAACCAGGATACGTGGATGACAATGGCTTTTCTTCTTCATCGGCAGCCGGGCTGTCAGATTCCAGCGATTATGAGGGCTGTGCCGGGTGTCGTCTGACGACCCGTGGGAGGGATGGTCTGCGAGCCCCTGGAACGCGTGGAACCCCCGAAAGGAATGGGACGTACTGAATTGGGGGCCGGCGCGTTATACTTGGTTGGTTAGCCAAGGGAAGGTCGAGACACGTATCAGGTTCCGTGGAAACCTTCCGGCAAAACGGAACCGTCTGAGACGGAAGCGTCTGAGGAGCGAGTGATGCCTCTCTATGAATACGAGCCGGACGGCGAGGCCTGCGAGTACTGCCAGGGCCGTTTCGAGGTGATGCAGAAAGTGGCCGACCCGCCGCTGAAGAAGTGCCCCCAGTGCGGCGGGAAGTGCCACCGCGTCTTCTCCTCGTTCGCCCCGATCAAGGGCACCAAGGCGATGCTCAGCCCGAAGAACCTGGGCGAAAAAGGCTTCACTCAGTACAAAAAGGCCGGCGACGGCTACTACGAGAAAACCTGCGGCTCGGGCCCGGACTTGATCCACCGGTGACGCGGCCCTCCGTGCCGCTTCAGGCTCGCCCTCCAGCCGACTCGCGCGCCGGTCCGCACCGCCGGTCGTCTGCCAACACGGCGGCGACCACGTCGGAATAGGTTTGAGCGACATGGACCGGGCCGATCCATCTGCCGAGCCAAGTCCTCGGTGTCACGGACGGCTGCGTCAAGTGGCGTTTCGGCCCGTGCCTTCTTGGGAAACTGTGCAACGGACCCGAGCAGGGAAAGGACGATCAGTTGGTATACCTCATCGTCTGCCTGAGTTGGGCTTCAGGTGCCCCGCTTCTGGAGAACGTCCGCCAGCACGACGGCACGTACACGCTCGCCCCGGGGCCGAGCGTCGAAGGGGTCGTCCTCGTGCAGCAGGGCGACTGGCCGCCGGAGGTGATCCGCACCTTTCACAAAACCCCCTGGCTCGACGCCGCCTCGATCCGCCTCCGTTGGGCCGAGCTGGAGCCGGAGGATCAACGATTCGACTGGAAGCCGTTCGACAAGGTCCTCCGCGAAGTGCGAACGTACAACGCGGCTCACCCCGACGCGCGGCGGACGCTGCACGTCCGCGTGATGGGCGGCGTGCACGCGCCCCGGTGGTTCGAGAAGGCCGGCGTGCAATTCTACGACACGACCCATCGAACGCGCAAGTCCCCGACCGCCCCCCTGCGAATCCCCGTCCCCTACGACAATCCCGAGTTCTTGAAGCAGCTCCGGGAGGTCTATCGGGCGATGTACGATCGCTACGGCGACGAGCCGCTGGTGACGGTGTATCACGGCACCTGGTCGGCCGGGCCGTGGGACGAGATCTTTCACCCCCAGGACAGTGCCCCGCTGCCGCCGGGCTACACGCCGGAGAAGTTCGTCCAAGGGATGATCGAGCAGCTCGACGTGCTCGTCGACGAGTTCTGCCTCAAGGGGAAGGTCGCCGAGCTGCCCTATTCCGGCAAGTATCCGACCAAGCGGTTGATCGACATCACGGGCCCGTTGAACGCCCGAATCGTCGAGCGGCTCGGAAAGCGAAGCCCGTTCCTCTATATCCAGTCGAACGGCTGGGGCATGACCACCCAGGGCGTGCAGACCGTCTCCTGGGGACACGAGCGCGACGTGGCCGACGCCTTCGGCCGGGTGAACCTGGCGCTTCAGGCGCTGGGCACCAACGCGGGCGGCGGCTGGCGGCCTCAGGGCGACTGGATCCGGTTGGTCGAGCTGGCCGAGGAGTATGACGCGGCCTACGTCGAGCTCTATCCGCCCGACTTCCAGCCGCTGGACACGGAACATCGCATCGTCGAGGCGTTCACGCTTGGCGCGAACGCGACGGCCCCGGCCGGGGACGTGCCCGCGGGGTTTCTCGGGTTTCGGCCGTGGCTTGAAAAGCGAAGCCGCGTGCTCTATGTTCGCAGCGGGCGGGTCGTCAAGACCTTTCACGCGGGAAGCGAGCCTCGGGCGGTCGCACAAGTGAGCGCGACGGGATCGGTCCCGGAGGGGACATCGCTCGCCACGCAGGTCCGCACGCGCCGCTCGCCGGGGCCGTGGAGCCCGTGGCGGCCCGAGTCGCAACGGGCCGACCTACCGGCTGGGGATGAGGCCCAAGTCGAAGTGAGACTGGACACCGACGACGGCTACGTGACGCCCGAGGTCAGCGAGATCCGGCTGGAGTGGCGCTAGCGTCGCATCCGCTCGAAGACGCTTTGGCGGCCATTGCACGTCACCCGTTCGCGGTGACCGCATTCACACGCCGTCCCGACCGTGGGAGGAGCGAGAGAACTTCCCGCCAGCCGCCGATGAATCGGGTCACGGCGAAGGCTCCCACCCCGCTTGCGGCCGGCCGCGCTGGTAGAGCACGGGCCGGTCCAAGGGCTCGGTGCGTACGATCGGGCCTTCGGCCGTGTGCTCCTCGACCATGTGCCAGCGGCGCGGGTCCACGCCGTCGCCGGCGAAAAACGTGTCGGGAATCCCCTGCGGCATCCGCGGCGAGTCGACGAGGTTGGCCAGGAGGAAGTTGGGCGTGCGCTCGACGACGAACAGGGCGTGCCCCTCGCTCGCGGCTGCATTGCCGCCGTAGCCGAACAGGCGGACGTGGTCGCAGTCGCGAATCGTCAGGATGGGCCGGTTGTATTCGCCCTTCAGGCCGTAGATGGAGACGAAGCGCGCCCGGCGCAGCTCCATGTTCGAGTCGCTTCGCGCATGCTCGGGGTTGCACTGGTAGAAGTGGAGCGGCTCGGCGGTCCCTTCGACGAGCAGGTGGCGATAGTCGGGTCCCTGGCGCCGGTAGCTTTCCTGGTGGAAGTTGTACCACTGGCCGCCCCCGTGGCCCGTCACCAGCACGAGCGGCTGGTTGACCGGCGGGGCCGACTCCCCCCGTCGTCCCCAAGGCGTGTTCAGCACGGTGTTCGTCGCCCGAAAGATCGAGCGCCGGCCGCACCGCCATCGCAGGCAATACGCCCCGGGCGTTTCGTGCGACACCTCGATGCCCAGCAGGGCGACGATCGTCCGGGCGTCGGGATCATCGGCCGTGTCCAACACGGGACGCGGGGCGGCGCCGTCCGGGAAGTCGCCGTCCTCCGTGCCGAGCGGCACCAGCCACGTGAAACAACGGAAAGCCCCGATGAGCTTCGTGTCGGGCCGCAGGCGGATCGTACGGCTCACCGCGTACCGCCCCTTGGGCAGAAAGACGATCTCGTGCTCGTCGACCGCCCGTTGAATCGCCGCCGCGTCGTCGGTGGCCCCGTCGCCCGCGGCGGAGTAGGGAGGGCTCTTCACGTTGACGGCGCCCGGCGATTCCCAGCCGGGGAAGTCGTCTTCCCAGAGGTGCCGCGACTGGAGATCGGACGGCGGCGCGACGCCCGGCTTCACCTGCGCAAGCACCGGCTCCTCCCAACGCTTGCCGTCGACGAAGATCGGCGCCGGATACTCGAACACGCGGTCGTCATACTTTCGGGCACGGTACTTCGACGCCACGCCTGCGGCGTACTGCGAGACGCGCGTCCAGCCCTCCGCTTCGGCCGTCGTCTCGGGCTTGCCGGTCTGGCGGATCAACGTCCCGGCGCCGCGGACGTACACGTTCTCCAAATGGAGACTCGATTCGGCGTCGATGGCCGTGTTGTCGCCCGGTCGGGTGAAGTCGATCGAGCTATCCACCAGGCAGAGCTGTCCGTGGTGTGCGGCCCATCCCGGCCGGGTGACGATCGCCGGGCCCGCGCTTTCCGTCTCGATCCGCAGACCCACGGCACAGACCGCCTGGCGCCCGGCGCAGAGCAGGGCCGTCTCCGTCTGGCCGATCAGGGTGAATCCGGTGATGGTCGACGCCGGCTGCGTCTGGCGCAGATCGACGCCGATCCGGCCGCCGATCACCGTCACGTTGGCGTGGCTGCCGCCCGAGCCCGCCCCGCCTTCCAGCCCGCAGTAGCCGTGGGTCGCGTCGATCGTCGAGTCCTGAACGCCCGACCCCTGGGCGGCGCGGTGCCGGATGCCGACCGCGCCGGCGTTGTCCGGACCGATCGTCACGTCGATGCCGAGGAGCATCTGGTTCATGCTGATGTTCGGCTGCGGCTCCTCGGGCGGGGCTTCGCTGAGGCCGCGGGCCCAGAAGTGGATCACGTACTTCGGACGTGCCGGATCGTTGAATCCGGGCGAGCCGGGCGCGAGCACGATACGCGGGCGTGAGTTGCCGATCCGCGATCCGACGAGCACACAGGGCACGTCCCGGCTCTTCGTGCGGACTTCGAGCGTCACCGGATCGTGGCGCCCGTGGATGCACCGCAGCGTGTCGCTCACCGTGTACGTGCCCGGCGGGAAGAAGGTCACCATCTGGTGGTCCCGGGCGAAGTCGATGGCCCGCTGGAGGGCGTCGGTGCCGTCGCGCTTGCCGGTGGCGTCGGCGTGGAACGGGGCGGCGGTGACGTCCACGAAACCGATCGCGGCGAGTTGCCGGTTCCCCAGCGAATCCACGTCCGCAGGACGGGCGGAGGAGACCGAGCCGGCTGCCAAAGCCATGGCCGCGAGCAAGCCGGGAATCCACCGGCGTCGTCTTCCTCGGCGGACGCTACTTGACGTCGAACCCCACGATCTGGACATAGCGGTTGCTCGATTTCAGTTGCCTGTTTGCGGTTCCGTCGGACGCTACTGTCCCCGCACGCTCATGCGAATCGCGTACAGGCCCTTGCGCGCGGTGATGAAGAGCGTGCGCCGGTCCTTGCCGCCGAAGCAGACGTTCGAGGGGGATTCCGGGACTTCGATCGTGGCGAGGTTCTTGCCCTTGGGGCTATAGACGTGAACCACGTTGCGCGCGAGGTACAGGTTCCCCCGCTCGTCGAGCGTCATGCCGTCGGCGCCGACCGGCGCAAGCAGCTTGCGGTCGGCCAGCGAGCCGTCGGGCTGGATGCGGTAGACGTAGGTCTTGGCGTCGCCCGCGTCGGTCACGTAGAACAGCTTGCCGTCCGCGGTGCCGACCACGCCGTTGGGCTTGACCAGGTCGTCCAGGGCGCGGACCAGTTGCTTGCGATCCGGGGGGAGATAGTAGACGTGGAAGCCGTCCTGCTCCACCCCTTCTTGTTTGCCGTAGCGGGGGTCGGTGAAGTAGACGCCGCCGCGCGGGTCGATCCAGAGGTCGTTGGGGCTGTTGAGCTTCTTGCCGTCGAAGCGATCGGCCAGGACGGTCGCTTTCCCGTCCGGCCAGATGGACGTGAGCCGGCGGTTGCCGCCCTCGCAGGCCACGAGGTTTCCCCGGCGGTCGAAGTGGAGCCCGTTCGCCCCGCCCGAGTCTTCGCGGAACGTGGTGAGCTTGCCGTCGAGCGACCAGACGTGGATGCGGTTGTTGGGGACATCGGAGAAGTAGACGTTCCCCTCAGCGTCGCGGGCCGGCCCTTCGGTGAACAGGAAGCCGTCGGCGAGCCGCTCGACCTTGGCCCCGGGCGCAACCAACTCCTGCGCGCCCGCAACCGCGACGCAAGCCGCCGCGCAGGTCAAGGCAAGCAGCAGGGCGACGAGTCGAACACGTGTTCGGCGATTGACCATGAGAAGCTCCTCCAACGTGACCTCGTGTTCTCTCACTCGACAGCACCGGGCCGGGAAGGCAGCAAGATGCCCCGCTCTACGCCCGACATGAAACGAGTGGTCTGTCCACCTCGACTTTGCACGTTGGGTGCCACTGCTGGCTTGCCCAGCAGTGCCGGAAGCACGGTTGGGCAAGCCAACCGTGGCACCCGCAAATTCAACTTGGACAGACCACGAGAGGCATCTCCCGGCCGGCACCCATCATAGCAGGGCACGACGGGGACCGCCATCGGGCTTCAGACCGCATGGATGCCCTCACGACGAAGCCTGCCACTCGGCCCCGCTCCGCTCGACGCGACGGTAGAGCGTGTCGCGCTCGACCGGCCGGCGGCCCGCCTCGGCAATCAGGGCCCGCAGGTCGTCGACCGAGAGGAGCTCCGGCGTCGTCGAGCCGGCGTCGTGGTGGATCTTCTCGTGGCGGACCGTGCCGTCCAGGTCGTCGGCGCCGTAGGCCAGGGCGGTCTGGGCCGTGCCGATGCCCAGCGAGATCCAGTAGGCCTTGACGTGGTCGAAGTTGTCCAGGATCAGGCGGCCGGCGGCCATGGTGCGGAGATCGTCCAATCCGCTCGGCCCGGGCAAGTCGGCGAACTGCGTGCCCTCCGGGTGGAACGACAGCGGGATGAACGCCTGGAAGCCGCCGGTCTCGTCTTGAAGCTCGCGCAAGCGGATCAGGTGATCGACCCGATGGGCGGCGCTCTCGACGTGGCCGTAGAGCATCGTGGCGTTGGACCGGAGGCCCAGCCGGTGGGCCGTGCGGTGGACGTCGAGCCACGTGTCGGCATCGATCTTGCGCGGGGAGATCTGCTGCCGGACCTCGGGTTGGAAGATCTCGGCCCCGCCGCCGGGGAGGCTGCCCAGGCCGGCCTCGACGAGCGCGCCCAACACCCCCTCGACGCTGCCGCCCGACCGCTCCGCGAACCAGGCGATCTCCACGGCGGTCCACGCCTTCAGGTGCAGCCGCGGGTACGCCTCGTGCAGGGTGCGTATGATGTTTAGGTACCAGTCGAGCTTCTTCTCCGGGTGCACGCCGCCGACGATGTGCAGCTCGGTGCAGCCGCTGCGGGCCGCCTCCTCCCCCCGGGCGAGCACCTCGTCGTCGGTCATCACGTACGCCTTGGGATCGTCGGCGTCGCAACTGTACGCGCAGAGCGGGCAGCGGTAGATGCAGACGTTCGTCGGATTCAGATGGGCGTTGATGTTGTAGTACGCGACGTCGCCGTTCTTGCGCTCGCGCACAAGGTTGGCCAGCTCGCCGACGGTGTGTAGGTCGACTTCGGGGTGGAAGAGGAGCTCACCGTCGCCGGCCGTGAGCCGTTTGCCCGATGCGACCTTCTCGCGGATGCGGACTAGCTCAGTGGAACGTGACGGTTCACTCATGCGTGGAACTCACTGCCAGGGCGAAGCCGCAAGCGGCGTCCAGGGGTTCATATCAGGAGGTCGAGCGTTCCGATCAACAGCAACCCGATGCTCACCACGGCGTTGACGTGGAAGAAGGCCCGGTTGACGCGGGTCAAGTCGTCGGGGCGGACCAGGGCGTGCTCGTAGACGAGCAGCACGCCGATCGACGCCACGCCGGCCAGGTAGACCCAGCCGAATTCGTCGTAGACGACCGGCACCGTCGAGAGCAAGACGACCATCCCCAGGTGGCAAACCGCCGCCAGCCGCAAGGCGCCGGCCACGCCGAACCGCGCCGGGACGCTGTAGAGGCGCATCCGGACGTCGAACTCCGTGTCCTGGCAGGCGTAGATCACGTCGAAGCCGGCCACCCAGAGCATCACCGCCGAGCCCAGGAGCACCGGAGCCCAGTGGAGCTCCGGCCGCAGCGCAACCCACGCGGCCACCGGGGCCAGCGCGAGCGCCGTCCCCAGCCACAGGTGCGATAACACCGTAAACCGCTTCGTCAAGCTGTAGGCGAACAGAAACAACAGCACCGGCACCGAGGCATAAAGCGGCACGCGGTTGGGCAGAAACAACAGCGTCCCCGCCACGAACCCCAGCGACGAGACCGCGGTGAACAGGACCACGCCGGCCACGCTCAGCGTCCCGGTCGGCAAGTGGCGATTGGCCGTCCGCGGGTTGAGCGCGTCGAGCCGCCGGTCGGCCAGCCGGTTGAACGCCATGGCGGCACTTCGGGCACACACCATGCACGCGACGATCCCCGCCAGGTCCCGCCCGCGGAACGCGATCGGCGGATCGCCCCGCGCGTTGGCCGCCCAGGCCATCACGGCCGCCAGCAGGGCAAACGGCAGCGCAAACAGCGTGTGGCTGAAGCGGATCATCTCCAAGAGCTTGCGCAGGCGGCCGAGCACGGTCGATCAGCCCCCCCAACGCTGGACCAGCGCGTTCTGGATCCCCAACTGGTCGCAGATCCGCGCCACCACGAAGTCGACCAGATCGGAGACGGCCGTCACTCCCTGGTAGAACCCGGGCATGGCCGGCAGGACGATTGCCCCGGCTTCGGCGGCGCGCTTCATGTTCTCGAGCTGGAGCACCGACAGCGGCGTCTCCCGGGGCACCAGGATCAGCTTGCGGCGCTCCTTCAGGTGCACTTCGGCCGCCCGGTGGATCAGGTTCCTGCCCGCCGCGTGCACGATCGCGCCCAGCGTGCCCATGGAACAGGGGCAGACGACCATCCCGGCGGTGAGAAACGAGCCGCTGGCGATCGGAGATTCCAGATTCTCATGATGGCAGTAGTGGATCTGGCCCGGCTCGCCCGAGGGCACCGAGAGCACGCTGCTCTCTTCGGTCGAGATGCCGGCCAGCGTGCGAATCTCTTTGAGCTTCTCGTCTTCCTGCCGGCGACTGCGATCGAGCATCAGCATCGACGGGGCGAAGTCGTCCAGGTCGACGGCCAGGTCGAGCTCGTGCTTGAGCACCGATCGGGCGGCCGAGCTGATCGACAGATACACGTCGCATCCGGCCGCCGAGAGCACCTCCAACAGGCGAACTGCGTAGGTGACCCCGCTCGCGCCGGTCATCGCGAGGACGTAGTTTCGAGTCATTTTACCCCCACATACAACAGGGCCACGCCGAACGTGAACGGGTGGAATCGGACCTCCGACAAGCCCGCACTTCGCATCCGCCGAACGAGGTCTTCACGCTGCGGGAACTCGTCGACGCTCTGCGGGAGGTAATTGTAGGCCGCCTGGCGATTCCGGGCCAAGCCCTGGCCCACCGCCGGCAGCACGTGGCGGAAGTACCAGCCGTAAAGCGTCCTGAGCGGCCAGGCTTCGGGCAGCGAGAACTCCAGCACGGCCACTCGCCCGCCCGGCCGGCACACGCGGACCATCTCCCGCAGCCCCCGATCGGTATCGCTGACGTTTCTGAGGCCGAACGCCACGCTGACGATCTCGAACGCCTCGTCCGGAAAAGGCAGACGCTCCGCGTCGGCCTCCACCAGCGCCAGGTGATGATCCCCCTTTGCCCGGCGTGCCTTGCGCCGGGCGATGGCCAGCATCGGCCGGCAGAAGTCGGCCCCCACCACCCGGACACCCCGCCCGCCGGCACGGCAGTACGCCAACGCCAGGTCGGCCGTGCCGGTGCAGACGTCGAGCACCGGCCCCTCGCCCGACGGAGGCACCAGCCGGACCGTCCGGCGCCGCCAACGCCGGTCGAGCGAGAGCGAGAGCAGGCGATTCAACAGGTCGTACCGCCCGGCGATCTCGCCGAACATCCGGCGGACCCGCGAGCCGGACTTGTCGACGGGCGTTGGATAGTGCTCGGGCGAGCAACGCGCGGGGGCCGGGAAGTGTTTGGCGGTCACGGGTCGTTGGCGGAGCTTTCGCGAGAGAGGCAAGGCCGGACGGGCCACGTCGGTGCGACGTCTTTGTCTCATTGTGCCTTGCCGTGCCCCTGGGATACAATGGCCGCTTCCGCGCGATGTCATGGCCAACCGCAGGACCAGCGGCGGCTTCGGACCCCACTTCAGAAGGGAACGCTTCCGGCTGCCCCCCTGGCCAGCTCGAACGACTCGGGCGCCGAATCATGAACCCCACGCTGAATGCCTACGCCCTGCCCTCGCTTGTCGAGCCCGAAGACCTGGCTGGCGGGACCGTCGTGCTGATCGACGTGCTCAGGGCGTCGACCACGATCGTCCATGCCTTGGAGGCCGGGGCCACCGAGGTGATCCCGTGCCTGGAAGTGGAGGATGCCCGAGCGGCCGCCGCCGAGTTGCCCGAGGGGAGCGTCGTCCTCGGCGGCGAGCGAGCCGGGCTGCCGATCGACGGGTTCGACCTCGGCAACTCCCCCGCGGACTACACCCCCGAACGGGTGGGAGGGCGGGTTGTCGTCTTCACCACCAGCAACGGCACGCGGGCGATGTGGCGATGCCGCTTGGCCGACCGCGTGCTGATCGGGGCCTTCCCGAACGCCTCGGCCGTGTGCCGGCGCCTCGTCGGCGTGGAGCAAATCCATCTTCTGTGCGCCGGAAGTCGGGGCGAGTACAGCCGCGACGATACGCTCCTGGCCGGGCTCCTGATCGAGCGAGTCCTCCAGCAGAGCGGCACCGCCTATCAGCTCAACGCCCAAGCCCTCACCGCCCGGGAAAACTGGCGATCGGCGTTCGCCCTGCCGCTGGCACTCGGGGCCGAGCCTCTCGCGCCCGAGCGCCTGGCCGAGCAGCTCCGAAAGAGTGTGGCGGCCCGGCGTCTTGCGGAGATTGGGATGGACGACGACGTCCTCACGGCGGCCCACGTCGACCGCTTCGCGAGCGTCCCGGAGTTGGACCCCGGCACGTTCTGCATCCGGCTGCCCTGAAGCTGCCTGCCACCTCGTGCGCGCCCGGGTCTTCTCCGCGGGTGGGGCAAGTCTTTCGGGGGCCCTGGCAGCACGGCGTTCCCGTCTGTCCGCAGCACAAGCTGCGCGATGCGCATGCTACTATTGACGGGCAGCGGTCACCAACCTGAATCGGACGGGAAGAAAGAGGTTTGCGCGATGGCAGAGGACGATCCGACGGTCCGGGCAATCATGATTGGGAATCCTCGCACGGTTCTGCCGCAGTCGCCGGCCGTTCGGGCGGCCCAGATCATGGTCCAGTCGAGGGTCAGGCACTTGATCGTGGCGGAGAATCACGAAGAGGTCGTAGGAGTGCTTTCGGAGCGTCAAATACTGAAGCACTTCTCGCGCTGGTTGGGGGAGATGCCCGAAGGAGAGCGGCCCCGAACGGCACCCCCTCGGTGTGAGGTCCAAGAGATCATGGCCACACCGCCGATTACGGCCACCATCGATACGTCGATCCGTGCGGCAGCAGCCGTTTTGGCATCGAAGAAGCTCGGCTGCCTCCCGGTGGTTGGAAACCACAACCATCTCGTCGGGCTGGTAACGTCGGTAGACGTGCTGAGATACATCGGGCGGGACCGGGTTCGCCGGCCCGGGGACGAGTTTCGCGTGTTCCGGCCATCCGCTTTCCTCGGCAAGGACGGCAGACTCACGGTGCCTGTAGGTTACTTCCCGAAACTGAAGGCCGACGAAGAGATTCTGGCAGTCCTTGCTTTTGCTGCCCGGGGCAAACGCATCGGCGTCAAGCTGTTCCCAAGGGGCGACGGCGCGAAAGCAGAAGAGCTTCATGGCGCCCGACCCGCCACGGTCTCAGATAAGTACTTGGCGATTCCCGCCGAGGACTTCCTCAAACACTACGGCCTGGACATCCGCGGTTCCCTCGAAGTCACGGAGGATAGAGAGACGGGATACCTGGTCCTGTCGCCCGTGCTGTCGCCTTTCTCTCATGGTCCGGTCGATCATGGGTAGTGGCACCTCTTGACGCGGATGGAAGCTGGAAAACACGACCCGCGCGGTTGTCGTCAACCTCGACGAGGCGTCCGGCAGCGGGGTTCCCAGCGACGGCTCCATCTTCACCAGATCGGGGGGGCAGGGCGGGTACGCGCGCCGGTACGCACCCGCCGTAGGGTCCCGGCTCGCAGCCAAATCCGGACACTCCCCGCGCCGCCACCCCGTAGACCGATCCGGCCCGATCGTAGTACACTTATATGTTTCACGTTTCGCGTCCCCCCCCCTTCCAAGTGTCCCCTGAACCACGGGAGCGGACTTCGGTTATGGAAATGGAGCAACTGGTCGCCTTGTGCAAGCGGCGTGGGTTCTTGTTCCAGTCGAGCGAGATCTACGGCGGACTGAACGGCTTCTGGGACTACGGCCCGATGGGCGTCGAGCTGAAGCGGAACGTCCGCGACGCCTGGTGGCGCGACATGGTCTCCGCCCACAACGAGCTCGAGGTCCCGCCCGGCGCCCCTTCCACCTATCAGATGACCGGCCTCGACTGCACGATCATCATGCACCCGCAGGTCTGGAAGTGCTCCGGACACTACGACCTGTTTTGCGACCACATGGTCGATTGCCAGGAATCGAAGAAGCGATACCGCCACGACCAGGTCGAAGGCCGCTGGGTCGAGCACGACGGGAAGCGGGTGTTCGTGACGAGCTATCAGTCGGGCGACGAGGCCGTGGCGGAGATCGAGCAGAAGGCGCTCAAGTTCTTCAATCTCCGCTCCAAGCACAAAGGCGACCTGATGTGGGACGGACCGGTGGTGTCGCTCACCACCGTGGACGACCCAAGCCGGGTCCTGGCCCCCGACGCCAAGACGCTGGGCACCCTCACCGAGCCCCGCGAGTTCAACCTGATGTTCGAGACCCACACCGGCGCGGTCCGCAACGAGTCCAGCAAGACGTTCCTCCGCCCGGAAACGGCCCAGGGCATCTTCGTCAACTTCAAGAACGTGCTCGACAGCACGCGGGTGCGGCTCCCCTTCGGCATCGCGCAGATCGGCAAGAGCTTCCGCAACGAGATCACGCCGCGGAACTTCACGTTCCGCTCCCGCGAGTTCGAGCAGATGGAGATCGAGTTCTTCTGCCACCCCGAGAGCTCGCCCGGCTGGTACACCTACTGGCGCGACCGCCGCTACCGGTGGTACGTCGACCTGGGCCTGGCCGGCGACCGCCTCCGGCTGCGCGACCATGACGCCGCCGAGCTGAGCCACTACTCGTGCGGCACGGCCGACATCGAATACGCCTTCCCGTTCCTGGCCCAAGGGGAGTTCGGCGAGCTGGAGGGCGTGGCCCATCGCGGCGATTTCGATCTCCGCAGCCACATGGAGGGCAAGCTCGTGCGCGAGCACGAGCCGGACGGGCCGTTCGTGGTCGAGCTCAACGCGGAAGGCCAACCCAAGTATCGCGGGAGCGGCAAGGACCTCCGCTACTTCGACGACCAGACCCGCGAGACCTACGTCCCCCACGTGATCGAGCCCTCGGCGGGCGCCGATCGGGCGACGCTGGCCTTCCTCTGCGAGGCCTACACGATCGACCGGGTGCCCAACGAGAAAGGCAATCTCACCGAACGCGAGTACCTCCGCTTCCACCCCCGCTTGGCCCCCATCAAGGCGGCCGTCTTCCCGCTG
Source organism: Thermoguttaceae bacterium (assembly GCA_035528065.1). Lineage (GTDB taxonomy): Bacteria > Planctomycetota > Planctomycetia > Pirellulales > Thermoguttaceae > DATKZH01. The sequence continues at coordinate 33,891 of DATKZH010000626.1, forward strand.
GTGCGCAAGGAAGGGATGCCCGAAATAGCCCGGGAGATCTACACCCACCTGAAGCCGCACCTCAACGTCTTCTACGACGAGAAGGCCTCGGTGGGCAAGCGCTACCGCCGCCAGGACGAGATCGGCACCCCCTTCTGCATCACCGTCGACGGCCAGACCCTCCAAGACGACACCGTCACCCTCCGCAACCGCGACACCCTCGACCAGTGGCGCGTGAAAAAAGAAGACTGCCTCGCCGAGCTGCACGAGCGGCTGAGCGGGGCGTAGAAACACCCGTAGGGTGCGTGAAACGCACCATCTCGTCTACCACTCGAACCGTACGCCGGCCAGCTCACGCACGTGCGTCTCGCCCGAGCCCAATATGGTGCGTTTCACGCACCCTACTTTGCTTGCCGAAACGCTTCGGCAGCACGGCCATCACCCGCCGGGCGTCCTCGTCTTCGGTGAACCCGATCACGAAGTCGTCGGTGTAGCGGACCACATACGCGCGACCCTTCAGACGAGGTCGCACCTCGCCTTCGTCATCGAGCCTTCTTGATCCGCTTTGCGGATGACTTTGCCATGGGGTTTCGCGACCACCGCGACGCCCATCGCGTGACGGAAGTTCTTCCGAAGGGATTTGGCAAGTACGGCTTGACGGTCCATCCCGACAAAACGCGGCTTGTTCCTTTCCGGCCGCCGTCTTCGACGGTAGCGGAGCGAGGCGACGAACCGCGTCAGCGTCCTGGGGCGTTTGACCTTCTGGGCTTCACTCATGTTTGGAGTCGATCTCGGAAAGGTCATTGGGTGGTCAATCGCAAGACGGCACCCAGTCGTTTCCGCAGAGCCGTGCGGAGCATTGCTCTGTGGTGTCGGCACAACCGACGCCAACCGATCGGCTTTCCGCAGCGCAAGCTGTGAATGAAACGTTGCGCGGTCACTACGCGTACTACGGTATCACGGGCAACTCGCGGGCGCTAACGCGCTTCCATCGTGAAGTCCGAGAATGCTGGCAGAAGTGGCTCAATCGCCGCAACCGCAAGCGTACTATGGGCTGGAGCGTGTTCCAGCGTCTTCTCCAGCGCTATCCGTTGACCCCCGACACGAACATCCACGGCCGTCCCCGATACGAGGTCGATTACACGGATTCCGGGCATCCTACCCACGAGTCCTACGTGCAGGGCAACCCGTCGGAGCGAGCTCTCGATATCCTACTGTGAGCCACTTCGTCCTACGAAGGACATCGCCGCCCTGCCGGACGGCCAGGCAGCCGGCATCCTCTCATCATGGCAGCTCGCCACCGTCCCCCTGCGGCATCATTCTTGCCAACGCCAAGGTGGCCGCGGCGGGAGCCCGTCAGCCGAGCGAGATGCCGAACACGCTCGCCCGCTTCAGATACATCCGCAGCCGCACCTGGCGGCCTTGGAGCGACGCGAGAGAACCGCCTGCTTCGAATGCGACCGGCACGCGGACGCCGTCCTCCGTGACAGACGCCGTTTCCTTGCGGGAGAAGCCCCGGATACTCTGACCGTTGGCGGCACAGATCTCCACGGCGATGCTGCCGCCGTGCGCATCGGCGTTGAGGAACAACTCGTTGCCGTTCCATGGGAAGGTTCTGGTGAGCAGGTCGCCGGGCACGTCGCCGGCTTCGTAGCCCACCAGCCGGCCACGCTTGAGACGCACGGCGCCCGTCGCCCGAAACTCACCGAGATCCCCCCGCGATCGAGTGCGGTGATGATGATCGAAGTTCGTGCCTGCGTAGTAGATGAGCCAGTCGTCGCCGACGGCCACGGGGCATCCCGCGTTGGGAAAGTAGACCAGGCCGGAATCCCAGGCGTCGTCGCCGCCGAGCCCGATGAGCGGCCCGCGTTGGGGCTCGCGCCGCCACTGGATCCCGTCGTAACTGTGCATCAACTCGACCCACATCGTCCCCGGCACGACGTCGTAGAGGGACGCAAAGCCGAGGTAGACCTCTTGGTGGGGCGTGACCGTGAGGCCGTAGAACTGCTTGTCGCGCCCGCGGGGATAGCCGGTCCCGTCGGGATGCGTCGCCTCGTTCACGGTGCCCAAGGCCGGCGCGTCCCGATCATCGGTGTCGAGCACGATCTGCTCGTTCTCCCAGTGCACCAGATCCTCACTCTCAATCCGCGCCACGAGCCGATTCACGCGTGGGGGCCCCGCGTGGATCAGCGGCCGCACGTACGCCACGTAGCGCTCGATGCGATCGTCGTAGCAGAAGATGTTGAACGTGTCCGACGAGCCCACGCGGACCGGGTTCTCCTCGTAAGCCGTCCAGCGCAGGCCGTCGTCGGAGTAGGCCAAGGAGAGCCCGCCGTGGCGGCCGGGGACCCAAGCCCGGAACATGGCCGTGTAGCGACCGCGCGCGTGGGGGACCGGCTGCTGCTGGGCGTCCAGCACGCAGAACCCCGAGCAACCCCGCACGCCGGTCAGGGGCTTGCCGTCCGCCCCCGTGTCGTCCGCCTTGATAATCACGTTCCCTTCGTGCAGGCCGAGGTCCGGCTTCTCGAAGGTGACGCCGTCTTCCGACGTCGCGTAGTGGATCCACGTCTCGTGGGTCTTCTGGCCGCCGATCTCCACCCACCGCACGGTGCTGTACCACATGCAGAGCCCGTCGCCGTTCGGCAGCGTCGTGCCGTGCGCGCCCGCAGGTGCGATGACCGGCTCGTCGGACACGCGCTCGGGCCGAGCGACCTGGCGCGTCAGGGCATGCGTGTGGCTAATCCATCGCTCATCGAGGAAGTCCACGGTCCTCGTCGCGCCTTCGCGCCCTGACCTTGGGGCAGGGTGAGCGGACCGGCAGAAGGGCAACCCCACGGCCCCGAGTGCCAGGCTGCCGATAAGCGTCCGGCGGCTGATGCGGTCGTCCACTGCCGTTGCTCCTGTGCCGGCACCTGGGTGTCTCGAGCCGTTGCCATTTTGGCGTGGGCTTCCCCCAGGATCAAGCCGGGGAAGCACGGAATCGGCAGGCGGCACCGCCCGCGCGGGTAGCGTGCGGCCGACGTTGCCTCGGCACGGGTGCTCCGCGCGGAATGCGAATCCTACCGCTCCAGCTCGGCCATGAACACCGGCGTCCCGGCTGGAATTTCGAGGGTCTCCCCCCTGCCTTCTGCGATCGCGTGGAGCCCAAAGTCGACGAGCCTCCAGCGCCACTCGGCACCCAATCGGATCTGTGCGCCGGGCCGGGCAACGTCGGGCGGTCCATACCCCCACGACTTCACCTGTTTGGCAAAAAGAGGCGCATCCCCCGGAACCGACTCCGGATCGTCCCGGAGAACGCGGCCGCGGTTCTCGCCATAGGTCGTGAGCACGAGCACTGCCCGATTCGATTCGGCAAGCGTCGTCCCGTCGGCCGAGGCGATCCCAAAACACGCGAACGGGGGCGCCGGCGCGCCGCGAAGCTGCACGCTCACGCCATCGGCGAAGGTCGCCTCGTTTCCCCAAAAACCGGCGATCGCCTTCGCGCTCGGCGTGTCGACCGTCAGCACGCCTCGCTCGCAATCGTACGTCAGGCCGTCTACCGGGGAGCAACGGGGGGGAATTTTCGGAATCAGGGGGCGGGAGAGCGAGCTCTTCTCGCGCTGCGGGTCGAAGGCGTACCGAACGGTATGCGCGAGATCCGTCGCCGAAAGGGCGCTGGCAAGCTGGTAAGGCCCCGGCGCGGCTTCCGGATACGGGACGCCAATGTTGCCGACCCATAGCCCCGGTCCCAGGAGATCCTCCGAGCCGATCGTCACCACCACGGGGTCGGGCGCGGCGGGTATCGCGAAGGTTCGGAACATCGTGCCCGCCAGCCGCATGCCGGCCAGCAGCACTTCGTCCGTGGAGCTGACGATGCCGTGCCACTGGTGACCCGTCGACGCGTAGCGGAGTCCCGTGTGGACGTACGTGTCCTCGTCAAACTGATCGGGAACCGTGCCGTCGCCCCAGGTGTACCAGAACACCAGGGCCAGCGCGCACTCTGGGTAAGATGGGCTAGCGCGGTAAGGGGTTTTGTGGGAGGATCTTTCGTGTAACATGCCTCCACACGAAAGGATTCTCCATGCTGACGATCGGTGATCAGGATGCGGTTAACCTCCTACG
>DATKZH010000627.1:0-19043 GCA_035528065.1 Thermoguttaceae bacterium
TGCCCATGGCTCGCCAGCACGCGTTCCAGCGCCCGATCCACGTCCTCTTCGACAAATTCGTAGACCGGTCGCTGAATGCGGAGTCCCTTCCACGGGGGAACGTCGAATTCGGGCCGGACCTCCAGGTCGAACTCGAAGGTCATCGGCCCTTCGTCCGGTATCTCGACGGCATCCAGATCGAGATCCGGCTCGCTGATCGGCGACAACTCGCGCTCGTCGTTGATCTGCTCCATGCTGTCGATCAACAGCGAGCTCTTGACCCGTTCGGCAACGTCCTTGCGAAACCGGGTCTCGACCAGCCTCCTGGGAACGTGGCCCGGACGAAAGCCGGGAACCTCCGCCGAGTCCATCAGCTCGCTGAACTCGTTGTCGAAGTAGCGATCGATATCGCCCCGAGAGACCGTCACCGTGACGTGACGCTCGCACGTGCTCCGCTCGTCGATCGAGACTTCGATCTCCAGCGGCTGCTTCTCGTCGTCGCCTTCGGCCTCTGCCGACTCCTCCTCCTGCGACTCGTCGTCAGGCTCTGGGCCGACTTCGTCGCGGAGTTCGTCGTTGGTAGCATCGTCGGGGGGCGACAAGGTCTCGTCGGGGCCCGGGGAATCCTTAGCAGTCATGCGTAAACGCCGTCAATTCAAGAGATAGAGAGAGAACCAAGGAGCGGGTGATGGGATTCGAACCCACGACAACGACGTTGGCAACGTCGTGCTCTGCCAACTGAGCTACACCCGCGTCACACAACCGCGCCGAGCCAAGCGGTCCCGTTCCGGGCTCCACTAGGCGAAAACCCGCCGGAATCGGGGAATTATAGGTCCCGACCAACCGCTTGCAAGGGCAATTGACCTTCGCACCAATAGAACCCGATCGTCGGGTCCCCGTCAACAACCCCTCGAATGGGTTGTGCGCGTGTGGCGGCAGGCCAGGGAGTTGGCCAGACCGATTTTCGCCACCCCGTCACGCAACCCGCAGTGCTCGCGAAGCCCCCAGGCTGCGTAGATGATGCACATTGTCTTCCCCGGCCCAACTCGTTCGAGAGTCTATGCTTATCGCGGTTACTGCCGGCGTGACCGCGAATGGAGAGCATGGCCCGGACTCGACGTATCGCCCGCCAAGGCGCCAGCGAGACGGGGGCGCGGAGGCATGGCGTTGCGGGACGCGTATTTCGCGACTATCATGGTAATTGCAGCTTGATTCCCACCTCAATTGCCTCCTACGACCCCGCTTCGGCCACCGATTGGAGCATTCCGCCAGGCAATCGGAGCGAAAGGCCCCAATGCACGTCAGACTGGTTATCGTTGGCGGCAAGGCGAACAAGAGCCGCGTCTCCGTGGAATTGCCGACCGTCATCGGCCGCAGTCGGGAAGCGGACCTGACGGTCGCTCATCCGATGATCAGTCGGAAGCATTGCGAGCTGTATGAAGTCAAGGGCCTGGCGATGATTCGGGATCTTGGCTCGCTCAACGGCCTGTTCGTGGGGGGTACCCAGGTCAGCGAAGCGGCCCTGCATCCCAACGCCGAGTTCTCCGTCGGGCCGCTGACGTTCCGCATCGAGTATGCGTACGTCGGCGAGATGGCGACTTCGCCCGATGCGACCACCGTGAACGAGACGAACGGGCACCCGGAGCCCCCCAACTCGCCGGAGGAGGCTGAGCGCGCCGGAGAAGAGCCCGACTTTGAGGTGGTTGAACCCCCTCAATCAACCCCCCACTCAGAGGGACCCGGCGTTGGCGACCAACCAGTCGACGCGGGCGTCGAGGTGCCTCCCAGTGCCCGGCCGACGATCGCTCCGCCCGACGGGCAACTGCCCGACTTCTCCGCGTGGGGCACCACCGACGAAACGGAAAAGGCGGAGGATGAACAGGCTGGCGAGGCGCCAACCCCCCCTCCGGCGTTCTTCGGCGCCCCGCCCGAGCCGGAACAGCCCCCGCCCGAAACGGGCCAAGGCGAGCCACCCGAAGCGGCTCCGCCCCCCTCTTCGACTCCCGTGGCACTCATCCAGGACACGGAGGCGTTCGAACCGCCGGAGCTGGCCGAGACGGGGGAGGAACCGGAGACTCCCCCCGGCCAACAGTCCCCCGAGTCGGCGGACGAGGGATCGAGCGGGTCCACGACCGACCGCCAAGGGGACGCCGAGGAAGCCGAGGGCGAAGGCATGTTCGACCTGTCCCTCCCGCCGGCGCCCGAGCCGGACGAGCCCGACAGCACCGGGCCTTCCGAGGAACTGGACGATTTCCTCAAAGGGTTGGGGTAGAGGGCGTCCGGCTACCGAAATCGGGAACTTGTTTTTCGCCCGATCCTTACCCGTCCGTCTGCCTGCCCGGTCACGCGGATACCGCCCTTTTGCCCGAACCTTTTCCCTAACCGGTAAAAGCCCCGCTGGTTCCCTCACATGCCGTCGGCGACTCTGCCCTTCTCGCACTCGGGCGGACGGAGGTTTCGCCCACTTGATCATTGACGATCGGGGGGTAGCTTGACTAGAGTAACGAGAAGCGAGGGATCAGTCGGGGATTTCGGGTCGACGAGACGCTGGGGGAACACGCGGTCATGACGAAGGCGAAACGTCAGACGGCGTGGCCGCTCGACTCACGACCTTAACGGCTACAGAACGGAGACTGGAGCGCTTTCTCTCACGGACCGGGCACCAGACGATCCACTTCGTGTCGAGGGAGGTGGCGCCATGAGCGTGCGAATCATTTTGAGTATCTTGCTCGCTGGTCCGCTCTTCCTGCCCGGGATTGCCAGCGCGCAGGAAGCAGCGAGCCCACCCAAGGAAGAGCAGCCCGGAGCGACGGGCCCGGTAACTCAGGAGCAGTTTCAGGGCTTGCAGCAGCGCGTCGAGGATCTGGGCGACGCGATCAAGACCCTGACCGAACAATTGGCCGCGGGGAACCAGCGTTCCCTCGTCCCCGTCGTGCCGGCACCCGAGGAACCTGCCGACGACAGGGCGGACGCCGCCCCCACGACGGCGGTCGAGGAGGTGCGCGAGCAGATCAACCAGTTGTGGGAGCACGTCCTCGAGCTGGAGACGGTTCAGGGGCAGATCGCCCAGGAGGTCGCCCAGCCGGACGGCGCCAGGCTTCTCGTCCCGGACATCCGCGGCAACATGGAGCGGAGCACTGCGTTTCGGCAGGAAGTATCGGCGGCCGTGCACGAGGTGCTGCGTCGGCAGGGCACACTGAGGATTGAGAACCAGACGGCCGTGGGGCACACGATTCGTGTGGTCAACACGGACAGGTCAGTCTACATTCCCCCGGGCGGGATCTCGGCCCCGATTGACGTGCCCGTCGGCACGGTCAGCACCGAGCTTGTCGGTTACGAGGCTCCCAGGAACTGGACCATCGGTCCGCCGGACTACGAACAGCGTATCACAATCAAGCCGACGTCGGGTTCGGTGCGCATTCTCGACGCGGCTCCTCTGCTGTCTCCGACCGGCTTCTATTGGGATCCGATCTGGGGAGGGTACGTTCTCGGGCCCTAGCCCGAGACGCCATGTGGCTCGGGGAGAGTCTGCCTACGGGTGGCGAAGCCGTCCCTCGCGTGAATGGTAGGACGCGGGCAACACAGTCCGCGTGCTCCCACCGACCTCTCTCGCAGCCCACGTTTGCCACGCGACCTGCAAGTCGCCCACGCCTGGCAAGCCGTAATGCTCCTGCGCGGCTCGATCCCATCCCTGGTCTCTGCCCGTCGCGGCAAAACGAAGCAGGGTGGCCCCGTCGGCGCGGGAGAGCAAGTACTCGACCACCGAGGTGGCGATGCTGTATTCCGCCTGGTGGCTTGTAGGAATCGTCGGGTTCCGGAAGACTGTCTCCAGCCGAGGCCAGTCGCCTGCTCCGGCCAATCGGCCGATCACGCGGGCACGAATCTGCGATCGTTCCGCGTCATCGCTCAGGCTGGCGATTCCCTCTTCGACCCACGCCGGCAGACGATGAGGGAACTGGGTGGCGAAGACAACGTGGGTGATCTCGTGGTGCAAGGTGCTGCCCAGCGCCCGGTCGGGCGACGTCGTCAGCCACACCTTGTGATATTTCCTGTTCGGATTATCAATCGGCCAGGTGAGCCCGCGGTCCTCCAACCGGGAGTCCACGACGGTGATCATGGTCGGCCCGGCGCCGGCGGGCAGCTCCTTTCCCAACCACTGCCGGGCGATCTTTTTTCGAAACGTTTCCGCTTGAGCGAGCACCGCGTCGGCCGTTGCCTGGTCGGACGCGAGAACGCTGAAGTTGTCATTGAAGGCAACGCCGGCCGCTGGGGCGACGGACGTGGTGCAGAGAACCAGCACGACGGCAAGCGACGAAATCATTCGCCGCGGGCTCGTTACCCACCTTCGTCTTGTGGCGTGCATTGGGAAGGCCTCCTTGCGAATGGGAGCGTCCGTGGCGGAGCCGTTTCCACCATCTGGGTCCGACGTCCGTTTCTACGCCAGACGCGGAGCGGGTGCGGGTCGATCTGACGCGGAATAGAGCAATGTACCTGCTCCCACCCACCGTAAGAAGCCCAGTTTGCGGCTTCCCGTGCGCGACGTGCGCGAGTCCAACGGCGGATGCTAGCACTGCCAGCACGTCTCCCCAGGGGCGGCAGAAGCGTCCACACCCGGACGCCCGGCGCAGCGAAACGAATCCGTGTACAGCTCACGCCTTGATGCTAGCGGTAGGGCGCGAGAACACAAGCCGGCTTTTTGGCCGCCCGCGCCGCCGTCTTTAGAGCGTGCTCAGCTTGGAGAAGTTCACCGCGGCTTGCACCGGGAAGACGCCGTAGATTCCGCGGGTGAAGACCAAGTTGATGAAGTCGTCGGCCCGGAGGATGGGGCTTTTGGGGACGATGATCACGTCGGAGTCGGAGAGCCAGATCTCGCCGGCCGGGCAGGCCTTCTTGCCGTGCAGGGCGGCGCGGAGGTCGACCATCGTGGCCATCAGCCGCCAGTCGTCGCCGCGGCGGAAGATCACGATCTGCCGCAGATGGGCCCCCACGTTCCAACTGCCCGCCATGCTCAACGCCTGGAGCACGGTCGTCGGGCCGGTCAGCTCGAATCGGCCCGGGGTTCCCACCTCACCCAGCACGTACACGTAACGCGGCGCCCGCTGGATCAAGACCGGGATAACCTCCATCCCTTCAATCTCCTCCCGATAGCACTCATTGAGCTCCTGCTGCAGCTCGGCGAGGGTCAGGCCCTGCGCCTGCACCGAGCCGATCGCGGGCAAGGCGATGGTCCCTTCGGGCGTGACCTTGGCTTCCCGGCCCTGGCCCCCCCGCCCATATCGACTGTCCACCACCGCCCGAAGGTCCTCCAGCTTGGTGTTGACCGTCAGCGGCGTTACCGTGATGGCCGGGATGGGATAGTACTTCTTGTACAGCGCTTCAAGATCTTCGCGGAGTTGAGGCACCGTGCGCCCGGTCGCCTGAACTTGGCCTAAGAGCGGGAGCGTGACCGTGCCGTCGGGCTGGATCACGAGCTCTCGATTCAGCTCTTTGTCGGTGGACGACTCCGCCCGGACTTCATCGCCCACGTTCAACCGGTAAGGTTGGGAGGTCTCGTTCCGGGTGACGCGGTAGACCAGGTCCAACAGATCGTCGACGCGGAGCCGATACTCGGGCACGTGGGCGGTTCGCGCGTGGCCCACGTACTCCCCCTGGGCGTACGCCTGCCAGCGGATGGCCCGCGCACGCTCCCAGCCGCCGCGTCGAGACCAGTCGCAGCACGAGCAGTCGACCGCGCAGGGGCTGCATGGCGCGGCCGGCCCAAGGGCTTGGCAGAGGACAATATGCCCCGGCGCATCAAGCCGCCGGATGTCGATCGACAACGTGTCGAGAGACGCTGCCGGGGCAACGCTTCGCGGCCCGCCGTGCCATCGAGCGAAGGTGCCGGGATCGATCCACTCGACCTGCTGGCCCGGGGGCCGAGATCGCTGCCCCCGTTGCTCGGTCTGCGCTTGATAGACCGCTTGGCATTGCCGATACGTTTGCCGGGCCGACTCCGTCCGGCCAAGCTCCTGGTAGACCACGGCCAGGTTGTATAGGGCGACGGCCTGCCGGTTGACCGAAACGGTGTGCTCCAGGGCGGACCGGGCCTCCTCGTACCGTCCACCTCGGGCCAGCAGGACGCCCAACTCATTCGAGGCCATGTAGTTCTGCGGGGTGACCAGGAGGGCCGCCTGGTAGAAGACGATCGCTTTGGAGGTGGCCGCAGGGCCAGCCGCGCACTGCCTGGCGGCGAATGACCGATAGAGGTTTCCCAAACCGTGCAAAGCCATCGAGCCGGCCACTTCCTCGCCCCCCGCCGCGGCCAGTTGCTCTTGGGCGAAGGTGAAGTAGCTCCGCAACGCGGCAAGCGGTGCGAGGGTCTCGACCGGGGCGTCTTTCAGGACCGGTGTCCGGTGTCCGCGGATGATGCTCGGCAGGTTCAGGTCGGCCTCCAATCGGGAGCCGGCGGGCGCGAAATCGTCGGCCTCCCGGATCGCCGTCCACCCGGCTGCCAGGGCCCGGCTGTGCGCTGCCGTCTGTCGTTCCGCATCCAGCGCCTGGGACACCAGCCGCAAGGCCTTCACCAACTCCGCCCGCGCCGAATAGTATGCCTTGAGTCCGGCCAGCTCGACCCCCCGTCGGGTGTGCATGTCGGCCTCGCGGGCAATCAGCTCGAGATGCCGGGACCGGCGCGCGGGCCTGTCCGGCTGCGTCGGCAGCAAGCCGGGTGCCGGCCCGATGGTCCCGCGAGGCTGCGGATCGCCCGGCCTCGGCGGTTGCTCCGCCCGTGTGGCTTCTCGGCGAAGCTCCGCTTCCAGTTGGCGCGACGCCTCGTCGATCGCCAAGGGCAACCAGTCGTCGCGCGTCGGGTCCGGCTCCGGCGACCGTTCAACTCGCTCGGCCTCCACGCGGAGCCCTTGCTCCAGGGCACGCGACGCCTTCTCGATTGCCAAGGGCAACGGCGAATCGCGCGTCGGGTCCGGCTCCGGCGACCGTTCAACTCGCTCGGCCTCGACGCGGAGCCCTTGCTCCAGGGCACGCGACGCCTCTTCGATCGCCAAAGGCAATGCAACGTCGACTCCACGTTCCGATTCAACTCGCGGTGCCAGGTCGACTTGAGGCTCCGAGTCAAACCCGCGTGCCGGGTCGACTTCAGGTTCCGGCTCGACTTCCCATGCGGGGCCGATCTCGGGCTCCAGCTCAACCTCGAACGCCGGGCCGATGGCGCGTTCCAGCTCCGCTTCGATCGCCGGGCCGAGCTCGCGCTGCGAGTCAGTCTCGGGCGTCAGATCAACGTCGGGCGTCAGATCAACGTCGGGTGTCAGATCAATCTCGGGTGTCAGGTTGACCTCGGGCGGCGCGCCGAAGTCGAGTGTCGCCTCAGTGTCGGGTGCCGCGGGCACCTCCGGTTGCTCGCCAACCTGGGTCTCCGCAGGCGGCCCGTCCGGGCGTTCCTCGAGCCCGAGAGACTCCGGACGGATCTCCGGGCGCTGCTGGCCAACGGCCTCGAAGCGTGGCGGCGGATCTACCTCCGGGAACAGCTCGGCAACACTCTGCGGGTAACTCAGGTCGGTCTGGCCGAGCCCGTTGTTGGGGGACTCGTCCGTCATGGGGGGAGACAGTCTCGGCGTTGGCAACGCCAACGCGGTTTCATCCGGCGTCTCCGGCCGCCGCTGGCCAAGAGGGAACGGTTGTCCCGGGCTCGCTGGCAACGCCGTCAACGCAATCTGGGTCCCGCGGAATGCCGGCAGCGATGGGGAGGAGATGCTCGCGACAAGAGCCAGGTCTGCCGCGGACGTGTGGCTTGCCGGAGGGCAGTACGCACGCTGGGTGGCCAGCCAGAGCGTGCCGGCCGCCAGCGCGAAGAGAAGCAGCAACGCCGACCGATGCGACAAAACCGACATAAGGCGATCCTTCATCACTTCCGTGATACCTTGCCAACCGTGTGTGCTTCGGCGCGCGGCGTCCGTCCAGAATCCGTCTTTTCAGACCGATCGACCACGCTCTCCCGGAGCGCTGAGCAAAACTGCACCAGGGCACTCGTCGCGGGAACCGCCGGCCAGAACAGCCGTCACAGGTCTTCCCAGCGTTCCGGTGCATTCGTCAGCCGCGTCAGACTCTTCCTCGTCAGACTCTCCCTCGGCCGTTCCCGTCGTGCCGGTCTTGCGATCGACGTGACCGTTCACTCGGGTCGCCACGTGCCTTGACTTCGCCGGGATCGACCGGATAGGCTACCGGCATGCTGCTGTTCAAGAAGAAGTTCCTGCCCGCAATCCGGCGGGGTGAGAAGACCCAGACGATCCGGCTCTGGAAGCGCCGGCGGCTCCGTGGCGGTCAGCGGAGCTACATCCCCGGGGCGGGATACATCCGCGTCACGGCGGTGGAGGAAGTCGAGTTGGAGAAGCTCACCGACGCAGACGCCCGACTCGACGGCTTCGACACGGCCGACGCGCTGCGCGAGGAAATCCGGCGGCTCTATCCGAGCGGGTTGGAGGCGGGGCACCAGGCGTATCGAGTCGTGTTCGAGCTGCTGCCCGAAAGCGAGCAGAAAAAACGCAGCAAGCAGAAGAAACCGAGGAAGACGAGCGCCTGATCCGCGCAGGGCTCACAGCCGCAGCATCTCGAACAACGACTGAGCCACGGCCTGGGGATCCTGGGCGATGGCCAGGATCACGGCCAGCATCAAGAGGGCCCCGGCGCTCAACAGTCCCAAGGCATGGGGATTGCGGGCGACCTCCACTTGGCTCAGGGCTGCGCCCAAAGCCAGTTCCAGACGCCGCCAGCTTTGATGATTCTGGATCGCGCCGATCGCCGTCAGCGAGACGTTCCGCATCGCCGCCAGCCCGTCCATGTGCAACTGGATCCCCAGGTTGGGCAAAACCAGGCTGTCACCGGCCCAACGGGCTTCCCGGTCCAACTCGGCGACCAGATCGGTCAGGATCGGACGAAGCTCGTCCCGGGAGATGTTGTAGACGACCAACCGGGGCCGCAACAAGAGCAGCACCAGCACCAGGCTCAAGGCGTAGAGCGCCGCCAGCAGCACCCAGACAAAGCCCCCGAACCGCAGTGAGGCGTTCACCGGGAAGAAGAGCTCCACCGGACCGACGATCACCAGCCCCGAAACGGCCAGTCCCAGCGCCGCCGCGTCCCGCGTGCCCGAGACGAGAAACGGCCGGCGAAACATGTTGATCGCCCCGATCAACAACAGGTAAATCGCGACCGGCCCCAGGGCCAGACACAAGCGAAACGGGTCCATCAACGAAGACTCCTCGCCGGCGGTGACAGGACGAGTTGATCGCGGGAATCGGAAAGGCGCATTCTAGCGGCGTCGCGATCTGGGGTCAATTTACGGCAGGACGACCGGACGACGCGTGACTTGTCCGCTCGGGGCCTCTAAGGCGCTTGGCTTCGGCAGGTTGCCGCCAAGGAGTCAAGTTTGTGGGGTTCAGGGTCCGGGGTTCAGGACTCATGTACAGAGGTGGAACTCCAAGTCCTGAACCCTGAACCCCGAACCCTTACCACTGAACTCTCGCCTCGGTCGGAGGCCCTGCACCGCTAGGATTGCTGCTCTCCCGATCCTTCCACCTTGCTGCCCGACTCCTGGTCGGCCTGTCCGTTGCCGCGGGTTCGCTCCATGCGACGTAGTTGGGCCTGGAGGCGGGCTTGTTCGACCAGGTAGTTCTGTCGTAGGCGGCTGAAGTAGTATCGCGTGGCGACCATATCGGCGACCGCCAACAGGCCGAGCCAGAGGACCAACAGGACCACCCCGCCCCAGAAGAGCAGGATCAGCGTCGGGTGCGCCCGCCACACGATCAGAAGCCTCCCGACCAGCATCCCGATTCCCACCAGCCCCAGCATGGCACTGGTCTGCGTCCGGCGACGGAGCTGTCGGCGGCGGAAGTCGAGCTCCTCCGGGTCCAACTGGCTCGCGCGCTCCCCAAGCTCGCGCCAGGCGCTCACGTGCCAGCGGGCGAACCACCCTGCCGCGAAGACCAGCAGCAAGCCGACCAGGATCGAGGACCAGAGCTCCACGACGATTCACAGTTCCCGTGAGGCTGCCGGAGCCCCCCATAAAGGCGGGAATCCGAGCACCTGCCAACCTTGACCCCAACACTTCTCTCAGGATCCAAGATACCAGATTCCGCTCGCCGCCGCCCCCCGCCCGCACCGAACGCGGACGCGAGGACAAACCCCTTGCGGCTTCGCTCCCTGCCGGCATCGGACGGCTCTCAGCGGATGCTCGACGGCTCCGCGTTACGCTGCGTGCGAGGCATCGCGCCGGAGAATGCGGTCACAGACCTCGCAGACCGACTCCACGTCGATCGCCTCCATGAACCTGGCCGGCGCGTTCCTTCGCTTCCGAGTGGAGCCTCGACAGACCATCTTCTGGACCGTCACGTGGCCGGGGCCGTAAGGTCCGTGTTGTTCGGCGGGCCAGGGGCCGTACAGCCCGACGCACGGCGTCCCCACGGCCGCCGCCAAGTGCAAGGGGCCGCTGTCGGAGCCGATGTAGAGCCGGGAGCGACGGCCAAGGGCGGCCAGCCGGGCCAGGCTCATCTCGGGCGCGAGTCGGGCGTGTTCGTCCGAGCCAGCCACGACCTGGTCGGCCCACGCCCGGCCTTCGGCGCCGGCCCAGATCACCATCGACGGCAATCCCCAGTCCTCGCCCAGATGGCGTGCCACCGCAGCAAATCGTGCCGGAGGCCATCGCTTCGACGGCCAGCCCGCCCCCGGGTTGATCAGGCAGAAGCCCCGCTGACACCCCGCTTGCCGGGCGATCTCCTTGGCGGCGACCCGGTCGGCCCGGTGGTCGGGGATCTCGAAACGCACGTCGGGCGACTCAATCCCTAAGGGCCGGAGCAGCTCCAGATAGCAATCGACCCGGTGTTGCGACGTGGCGCGCACGGTTTCCGTGTAGAACCACTTGCTCAGCTCCCGTCCGTGGGAGCCGCCGGGGCCGATCCGCCGCCTCGCGCCGGAGAGCCATCCGGCCACGGCGCTCTTGGTCAGCCCTTGCACGTCGATCGCAATCTCCGGCTCAAACGCCCTCAGCCGGCTCCGCGACTGCCGCACGGTCCGGAGCGACCTGAGCCAGCCTCGGGGCAGCGCGATCAGCTCGTCGAGCGCCTGGTGTCCCCTCAGCAGCTCCGCGGCATGCTCTTCCACCACCCACGCTAGCACTGCCTGCGGAAACCGGTCCCTGAGGGCGTTCAGAACCGGCAGCCCCTGGATCACATCGCCGATTGCGCTGAGCCGGACGATGAGAATCCTGGGCGACCACGATCCGGTGTCGGGTTGCGTTTTCATGCGGGTTCCTCGCGTTCGGTGGTCCGCGGTGGGCGGGGATTATACGAGCCCTACCGCGAATCTCCCAATAGACGTTCCCCCAAGTTGGCATACAATGGCGCAAAGCCGCTTGCGGCTTGGCCTTTCGCACTCACAAACCGTGCATCTCGCAACCGATTTCCCCGACGAATGTCCCGACGCGCATCGCACTCGAAACCCGTCTCCACGCACTTCCTCCCGATGACCCCCCAGGAGGTCACCGCCCGAGGGTGGGACGCCGTGGACGTCGTCTTCGTCTCTGGCGATGCCTACGTCGACCATCCCAGCTTCGCCATGGCCGTTCTAGGCCGGCTTTTGGAGAGCGAGGGCTATCGCGTGGCCCTCCTCAGCCAGCCCGACTGGCACTCGTGCGACCCGTGGCGGACCTTCGGATGCCCCCGGCTCTGCTTCGCCGTAAGCGCTGGGAACATCGATTCGATGATCAATCACTACACGGCGAACCGCAAGGTCCGAAACGACGACGCCTACAGCCCCGGCGGCCAAATCGGGCGCCGCCCCGATCGGGCGACCCTGGCCTACTGCCAGCGGGCACGCGAGGCGTACAAGGGCGTCCCGGTGATCGCCGGCGGCGTCGAGGCCAGCCTGCGCCGAATCGCCCACTACGACTACTGGAGCGACAAGGTCCGCCGCTCGATCGTCCTCGACGCCAAGGCCGACCTGGTCGTCTGCGGCATGGGCGAGCGGGCGCTTGTGGAAATCGTCCGCCGCCTCGATGCCGGGGAGCCGGTCGCCCAGCTTCGCGATATCCGCGGTGTGGTCTACCGCCTGGGGGCCAGCGAAACGCCGCCCACCGAAAACGTCGTCACCTTGCCAGGCTACGAAGAGGTCGCCCGCGACAAGCGAGCGTTCGCCGAGATGACGCGGCTCGCCCAACGCGAGATGAGCCCCGAAAGCGCCTGCTCGCTCGTTCAATTCCACGATCGCGAGGCGGTGGTCGTCAACCCGCCCCAGCCGCCGCTTTCGGAAAGCGAGATGGATCGCATCTACGGGCTGCCGTTTGCGCGGCGTCCGCACCCGATTTACGGCGACCAGCGGATCCCGGCGTACGAGGTCGTCAAGGACTCGATCCAGATCGTGCGGGGCTGCTTCGGCGGCTGCACGTTCTGCTCGATCGCCGCCCATCAGGGACGCATCGTTCAGAGCCGAAGTCAGGGTTCGATCCTGGCGGAGATCGGACGAATCGCCGAGGCCCCGGGGTTCACCGGCACGATCAGCGACCTGGGCGGCCCGACGGCCAACACGTACCGGATGAACTGCTCCCGGCCGGAAGTTCGGGCGAAATGCCGCCGGCCGAGCTGCCTGCACCCAGCGATCTGCACGCTGCTGTGCACGGACCACGGCCCGCTCATCCGGCTGATGAAAGCCGCGAGAAAGGTGCCTGGCGTCGAGCGCGTGCTCATCGCCTCCGGCATCCGCACCGACCTGGCCCAGCGGAGCGCGGCCTACCTGAGCCACCTCGTGAGTTATCACGTTGGCGGGCACCTAAAGGTCGCCCCGGAGCATGCCGATCCCGAAGTGCTGCGGCGGATGCGAAAGCCGCCCATCGACGACTTCGACCGCTTCTGCCGCGAGTTCCACAAGATCTCGGCCACCGCGGGCAAGGAGCAATACCTCGTCCTCTATTTCCTCGCCGGACACCCGGGAAGCGACCCGGCGGCGATGATCGACCTGGCCGTCTACCTCAAGCGGACCGGCTACCGCCCCGAGCAAGTCCAGGACTTCATCCCCGGCCCGTTCGACGTGGCCACCTGCATGTACCACACGGGCCTGGACCCGATGACCGGCGAGGAAGTCTACGTCCCCCAAGGCCCCCACGAGCGCCGCCTCCAGCGGGCCCTGCTCCAATACTGGAAGCCGGAGAACTACCGCGACGTGCGCGAGGCCCTGGAGCAAGCCGGGCGAACCGACCTGATCGGCGACGGGCCGGAGTGCCTCATTCCCGCCAAGCCGCCGAGCGGGGCGAAGAAGCGGCCCAATCGCGGCCAACGACCGCCCAAACCGTCGCCTTCCGCACCGGGCTACCGGCCGCATCGAAAGACGGCCCGTCGTCGCGAATAGCCGGTTCCGCAGGTTGACGAGCCATGACGTTGAACGATCGAGAGGGCGTCAGTTATAATGCGGGGTGCAGTGGGGGCATCTCCCGTAGCCCGACGGTCAGTCGACAATGATCCAGGGGATGACGATGAGACAGGTCGTGATCTATCCCGATCTCGAAGACGGCGGCTGGGTCGCAGAAGTCCCCAGTCTGCCGGGCTGCATCAGCCAAGGCGACACCAAAGAGCACGTGATCGAGAACGTCCGCGACGCGATCCAAACGTGGATCGAAGGGGCTCAATCCCTCGGAATGAAGGTGCCCGAGGAAACGTTCGACGTGCAACTCTGTGTGGTGTAATACCGAATCGGTCGCCACGACGACTACGGGGCACCGCAGGAGGATCGCCGTGAGTCCCAAGCTACCCATCCTGTCCGGGCGCGAAGTCTACGCGGCGCTCTCGAAGGTCGGCTTCTCCCTCATTCCCGGTCGGGGGAAGGGAAGCCACCTCTTCGTACATCGCTCAGACCCGCCGGCAGCGATTACGATCCCGAATGATAAGGAGATCAAGCGAGGGACCCTTCGCGCCATCCTCCGTCAAGCCGACCTCACCGTCGAGGATTTCCTGCAACTCCTGTGAACCTCGCGTTCAAGGGCGCTTCGTCAGGTGCGTCCGCTGGCTCACTCGTAGAGTCCGTTTCACGCCTACGGTTCCAGCAATTCTTCGGGGACAATTCTCCCCCGTCGTTGGAGGTCCTCGATGGCTTTCCGCTCCTCGCGCCGTCGACGACGATCGAGCACCGAGAGCGCCGTGAAGATGCCGGCGAACGTGACCACAAAGAAAGCGATCATGAACCGAGCCGCCGCGTCGGGGAAGAATGCCTTGAAGAGCAGGCAACACGCCATGCCGCCGAACAGCCACAGGTAGGCGACCAGCGCGAACCGGTGTCGGGAATCAGCGGTCGCTCGCTTGCTGACCATGCCTTTGCGCGGCCACATGAAACGAACAACAAGCCATATCGCGGGGATTTGGACGAGCGTCACGGAGACGCTCGAATCGCCGGTCGCGTGGTAGACGCCGACGGCCGTTGCGCCGGCGAGGAGCGTGCCGATCAGGAAGTAGACGTCGAACCGCCTCCTGGTCAGCAACACCTCCCCTTCACCTGGCGCAGTCTCCTCAGGCTGCCGAGCGGCACGCGCCACGCGCTTGCCGATGCGCACGTAGAACAACTCCCAGCCGGTCTGGAGCGGCAGCGGCACCGATTCCCGGAAGAAGCGGATGAGCTGCCGCGCGCTCTCCGTCCCGTAGTCGCCGAAGTCGATCGCGACTCTCGCGGTGACCGTCTTGAGCACCAGGCTTCCGCGTTGAGGCCAGCACCGCCACCGGGCACTCACGATCTCGGGCGGCCGAATCCGCTTGTGGCGGATGACGCCGACGTAGTCAATCTCTTCGTCGCGGATGGTGAGGCGGTGACGCCAATAGGCCAGCAGGAGCCAGACGCTCAACGCCATGAACGCCAGCCAGAACCCTGCCATCCCGAGCCCCGCAAGCAGCGCGGCGGCCCGTCGTTCAGGCGGGGCCTCGAAGTAGATGCCCAGCACGCTCACGACGGCCATCGCGGCGAAGAAGGCGGTGCACAGAACGCCAAGGCCAAGTAGCGACCTGCTGAGCCTGAATTCCGCGTTCATCGGTGCCAGCCCTCCGGAAAGCCCTCGCCGTCCTGACGGCCCGATCCACCCAGTAGTCTATTCGCAAGACACGGGCTCCTATTCCTCCAACGTACAGAAATCCGTCGAGTTTGGATACGCACCGCGGTCTTTTCGAGCCGGACGCGTGCCCAGTTGCACAACGGGCGGAGAGGCATTCTACTGGCCGGATGTTCGACCGCAACGAATACTACCTCCTCGACTTCGGCAACGCCCGCCGCCTGGAACGGTTCGGGCAGTTCGTCCTGGACCGCCCTTGCCCGGCGACGGAGGGGCTCGCGAAAGGGGACCCGGCGCTGTGGAACCAGGCCGACGCGCGGTTCGTGCGGACCGAGGGCAAAGACGGCGAGTGGACGTCGGATCGCCCGTTGCCCGAGCGGTGGACGATTACCCACGGGCAGGTCACGCTGGAGCTGAAGCGCACGGAGTTCGGCCACCTGGGCGTCTTCCCCGAGCAGGCGGCCAACTGGGACTGGCTCGCCGGGCAAATCCGTAGGGTGCGTGAAACGCACCAATCCATTTCGCCAACATCTTCACCGACGCCCGCAACCCCCGAAACCGCGCCGCTGCGAGTCTTCAACCTCTTCGCCTACACCGGCGCCAGCACGCTCGCCGCGGCCGCCGCGGGCGCCGAGGTCGTCCACGTCGACGCGGCCCGGAACGTCGTCGCCTGGGCACGCCGCAATGCGGAGCTTTCGGGCCTGGCCGACGCGCCCGTCCGCTGGATCGCCGAGGACGCGACGAAGTTCGTCAAGCGGGAGCTTCGCCGGGGGAACAAGTACCACGCCGTGATCCTCGACCCGCCCAGCTACGGCCACGGGCCGCGGGGCGAAGTGTGGCGACTCTCAAAACACCTCCCCCGGCTGCTCGCAATGTGCGCCGAGCTGACGGCCGGCCGGCGCCGCTTCCTGCTCGTCACCTGCCACACGCCCCAGTTCGACCCCGCGCGGCTGGAGCGGCTCGTGGCAGATACGATCGGCGAGGGGCGCACGACGGCCGAGCATCTGGTGCTCCAGAGCAGCACGGGGCGAGAGCTGCCGAGCGGCGTCGTGGTTCGGTGGGAGGCGGAGGACCGTTCGTAGTGACCGCATTCATGCGGTCCGGCGGCGCTCTGCGGGTGTCGGACCCGACGACCCGATGAATCGAGTCACTACGAGCCTTCTTGGACGCAGACCGGGTTACGTCTCAAACCCCGTCGGCCGATTGTAGAGCTTTTCCCGCGTCGCCCAGAGGCCGGCCGAGGGCGTGGGGATGAAGAAGACCTGCTCGCCGTCGACCTCGTTGAAGCCCTCACGGAGCTTGTCCGGCGGGTACTTGGCGAGCGTCTCGTCGAGGTCGGCGTACTGGAAGTTGACGCCCTCGATCTCCTCGCGCGTCATGTGGCCCGGGGCGTAGGTGATTGTGAATCGGCCCTCGGAGGAGCCGTGGATCAGGTGGGCCGTGGCGTGGGCCAGGTCTTGCATGTCGGCGTGTTGGGCGTAGCCTTCCATCACCTGGGGCGTGCCCACGTAGCCGTACTTGCGGATCAGCCGGTCGACCTCCTCCTGCTCGCCGAACCGCTTCAGGCCCGGGGCGATCACGATCAACTCGCCGCCGTCGGCCAGGACCATGCGCGTGCGATAGACCGCCTTGTTGGCCACCCAGGTGCTGTGGAACTCGTCGGCCTGCATCACGCAGACGACCTTCTCGAGCGGCTCGTCGAAGACGGTGATGTTCTGCTCCCGCGACTGCCGGGCGGCCTCCAGGTACGTCTCCAGGTCGTCGCCCACGTAGAGGCCCGTGTGGACCAGTTGGTCCTCTTCGTTTCGGGCCATGACGACTTGCACGTAGAGATCGGGCAGGTCGCCCAGGTACTCGTCCTCGGCCTTGTCGAAGCAGGCGCGGACCGGGGTGGTGAGCGTGCCCAGGTTGTTCTCGATGCCGCAGCAGGCGGCCGCCATGTGCGAGGCGCAGATCAGCGCCTTGCCGGCCAGCCCGATGAAGTAGTTCTTGTTGTGATTGGCGAATCCGAGCACCTCGTGCGGCACCACGTGCCCGACGTTGATCACCAGGTCCCACGCGCCTTCCATCAGCATCCGGTTGAGCACGATGGGAAACGCCCAGTCGGCCGCGCCCCGGGTGGTCTCGCGGACGAAGTCGGCGGGGATCTCGCCCAGGCGGACCGTCGTCTCGATCCAGTGATGGGCGTGGATCCGCTCGTTGGGGATCGAGCCGAACATCTCGCGGTTCTGCTCGGGCGTGTGGGGAATGTGCTGCCCGAGCGTGGGGATGACGTTCACCTCGGTTTCGCGAGCAAACCGCTGGTACAGCAGCTCCGTCAGCCGGCCGACCCCGGAGTGCATCCGCGTGACGTCGGGCGGCAGCAGGAGCACCCGCTTCGGATGCCGGCAGATCCGCTCCCGGGCCTCCTCGGCCGTCCGCTCCATCAACTGCTCCATCCGCTCGGGGCTGATCCGGTCCGACTTCTCCGAAAACCAGGGCATGCGTAACCTCTCGATCGCACGTGGGTAGTCCATCCGACAGACAATTCAAGATACCGAAAGAGGCGGCGGCTGACCAGGACGTCTCGATCGGGCGGAATGCCGGCCGGCGGTGACTTTGGCGGGAGCGTGGGGGTGCGTGGTATACTGGCGGCACTTCGCGGGTCTCGGTCCTGTTGCAACCGAAAACGGAGCGAACGATGTTTCCCCTGCTACTGGCCGCCGTGATGAGCTGCGTGGCACCAACCGGAGCGGGCCCCGACGCGGTGTGGGTCGAAGGCGAGGCCTACTACGCCCAGCGCGGCTCGGCCGCGCCCGATCGGCCCCCGTTCGGGTCGCGGGGGGAGTGCCTGGGATCGAGCTGGTCGGGCCGCCAGGGCGATTTCGTCGTCTATCGAGTCTGGCTCGACGCGCCCTTGGCCGAGGCCACGCTCTATCTGCGATACGCCCGGCTCTCGGAGACCGACTCGCAGTTCGATCTCTTCTGCGACGGGAAGCCGGCGGCCCAGCGGCTGGCACTCGCCGGCACCGCCGGATGGGGCCACTTGCGGGACGACGAGTGGCGCTGTCAGGCCGTGCCGCTCGGCGCGCTCGAGACCGGCTGGCGCGAGGTGAAGCTCGTCTCGCTGGCCGACAAGAACAACACGAACGTCGACGGCTTCTTCCTCGCCGGGCCCGGGTTCCGGCCGCCTGCGACGAGAAGCGAGATCGAGGCGTTTCCGCAGGCGCGGCTGCGTCGCGCGGCCGACGCCGCCGGCCCCGACTGGGTCGACCAGGGCCTGTCGCTCGCCGACTTCCGCCCGACGGTCGACGACTGGTACTACCCGGCGGAAGAGCCCGCCCAGCGCGAGGCGCTCGCGATGCCCGTGCTCGTGGCGATCGACGCCGGCAAGGCAACGCTCGCCGCCGCGGCCGACGCCCAGCCCGTGGCGGTCCCGGTCGGCGGGGAGCTGGAAGGCTGGCGAGTTGCCGAGACGCTCGCGGAGCCCGAGCCGATCGCCGTCTTGGAACGGGAATTCGACCGCTGGGGCCTCTTCGTCTACCTCGGCAAGCAGGGAGTCGTGGCCGAGGTCCGCAAGGCGGTCGGGCGCCTCGACGCCATCGAGCGCCCGTACGCCCGTTTCCCGGCCGACTACTTCGAGCAACTGCTGGCCGCCAAGGAGGACGTGCTCGCCCGAAAGGTCCTCGCCTCGGGCGACGATCCGAGCTATGAGGACGTGGAGGCTTACCTCGCTCCTTTGCACACGTACACGTTTCTCGGGTCGCCGGAGTCGGCGACGAAGCACGCGGTGCAGCCGGACGGCGCGATCGGCGTCCTACCCAACCGATGGGGCCCCAACAAGCCGCTGGAGACGAAGCTGTTCGATCCGGCCGACGTGCTGCCCGACGATTTCGTCGCCCATCCCCGGCACGTCAAGCTGGGGTCGCTCGGCGGCTATCTCCCGGCCGTCGACCAAGGCTACTGGGACGCGGAGAAACGCATCGGCTGGGAGCTATGCGCCCTGATGGATACGGGCGAA
>DATKZH010000628.1:0-16229 GCA_035528065.1 Thermoguttaceae bacterium
CGTAGGAGGTTAACCGCATCCTGATCACCGATCGTCAGCATGGAGAATCCTTTCGTGTGGAGGCATGTTACACGAAAGATCCTCCCACAAAACCCCTTACCGCGCTAGCCCATCTTACCCAGAGTGCGCGCTGGCCCTGGGTTTACCACGTGTTCAAGGACCAAGCTAGTTCGGCTCGGCCTCCGCTTCCATAGTATCACCCTACCCTCCACGCGTCCGTGTCGCAATCACGCCGCCGCTCAGCCTCGCGGCGCCCTGGTTGAACCGGCTGGGCCGGTCGAGTATAAGGGCGACGTGGGCCCTTGCCGCATTGCGGTTGACGGCGGCCTCGGCGAGCGGTCCGGGCGATGCGTGACCCGTGGGTGACTGTGGGAGAAGACCGATGAGAAGGCGCGTTTCGATACTCATTGGCGCACTGGCCATTTCCGCCTCGCTTGTGGGGTTGGGTGCGCAACACGTCGCTCGTGCCGCCGATGCGAAGAGCCCGCGAAAAGCCGGAATCGGCGGCATCCTCTACAACGATGACGACAGCCACCGCTTCGTGCTCGACCCGGCCGGGCAGATGAAGCCGGAGCGGCTCGACGCGCTGGTCGACGAGCTGGCCGACTCCGAGGTGACGGCGATGCTCGTCTGCTGCTGTGCCAAGAAGACGAACTTCCCGAGCACGTCGTGGGAGCCGCACAGCGAAGGGTTCGATCCGGCGAAGGACAACACGCAGCCCTTCTTCGGCGACGCGAAGCCGGAGGACTGCGCCGGGGTCCGCCGCTGGGCACACAACCTGCGCGTGATGCTCGAGTCGGGCGTGGACCCGACCGGCCGGATGCTCGAGCGGTGTCGCCAGCGGGGCATTAGCCCCTGGGTGAGCATCCGCATGAACGACGTCCACGACGCCGGCCTCCGCAAGTCGGCCCTGCACAGCCGGTTCTGGACGGAGCACCCGGAGTATTGGCGCTATCCGGACCGTTTCACGGCCTGGAACGACCGCTGCCTGAATTACGGGCTCGAGCCGGTCCGCGACCATGCGATGGCGCTCGTCAAGGAGGTGTGCGACCGGTACGACATGGAGGGCCTGGAGCTGGATTGGAACCGTTTCCCGCTGCACTTTCGCGAGGGCGAGGAGATCGCCGGGGGCAAGGTGCTCACCGAGTGGATGGCCGAGGTCCGCCAGGTCGCGCGAGCGGCGGAGAAGAAGTGGAAACACCCGATCCTGCTCGTCGCGCGGGTCCCTGCCCGGCCCGAAGTTGCGGTCGGCACGGGCCTGGACGCCGTCACCTGGGCCAAGCGGGGACTGATCGATCACCTGATCGTGGCGCCGTTCTGGGCGACGACCGATTTTGACATCCCCGTCGAGCGATGGCTCGAGCTGCTGGAGGGAACCGAGGTGGGGGTCACCGCCGGGTTGGAGATCCGCGTCGAGCCGTATCCCGGGGCACCGACCTTGCCCAACACGCCCGAGCGACGCCGCGGGGCCGCCATGGCGGCCCTCGCCCGGGGCTCGCAGGGTATCTACGTGTTCAACTACTTCGACGTCGCCAGCGGCTACCCCGAGCTGCTCCAGGAGATGCACTCGGTCGAGGCACTCCGGGGCAAGGACCGCAGCTACGTGGTCACGTTCGTCGACATCAACGTGCCGGGCAAGCGGATTCCGCCCGCGCTGCCGAAGAAGCTGGCCCCGGGCGAGTCGGCCGAGTTCCGCTTGTTCATCGGCCCCAAACCGATCGAAGGGGCCCGGGGCGAAGTGCACCTGGATCTTGCCGCCGACGTGCCGAACGACCGGATCGCGGCCGAGGTCACGGTGAACGATCAGCCGACGACGGCCGGTGAGGTCTTCTCGTTCGCCGAAGACGCGTTTCGCGAGGGATACAATGCAATCCGGGTCCGCAACGCCGGCGCGTCGGCGGTCACCGTGCGCCGTGTGGAGCTTGCGGTTCGTTTTTCCTCCCAATAGCCAGCCCCCGGGGCGGGAGCAGGCCGGAAACTCAAGGAGGCGTCACCATGCGATTCGACTCCATCGAGCTCTACCACGTGGCCATGCCGCTCCTCTACCCGTGGCGCACGGCCTATGGCGAGGACGCGGCCGTGGAGTCCGTGCTGGTGCGAACCGAAAGCGAAGGGCTGGTCGTGTGGAGCGAGACGTCGCCTTTGGCCGCGCCCTGCTACAGCCCCGAATGGGCCGGTGGCGTGTTCGCTTGTCTGCGCGACTGGTTGGCCCCGGCCGTGGTCAAACGGGATTTTCGCAGCCCCGAGGAGCTTCAGGAGCGGCTGGCGCCGTTCAAGGGCAACCCGTGCGCCAAAGCGCCGCTCGACGTGGCCTGGTGGCTTCTGGACAGCGTGGCCCGGGGGCAACCTCTGCATCAGCGTTTGGGTGCGACGCGGTCGGCGATCGACGTGGGCGCCGATTTCGGCATCATGGACTCGATCGACGATCTGTTGGCCGCGATCGACGGGGCCGTCGAGGCCGGCTTCAAGCGGATCAAGCTCAAGTTCCGGCCCGGCTGGGATCTCGACATGCTTCGGGCCGTGCGCCGGCGGTTTCCCGATCAGACGTTCCACATCGACTGCAACAGCGGCTACCGGCTGGAGGATTTGGACCTGTTCAAGCGGATCGACGAGTTCGGCCTGGCGATGATCGAGCAGCCGTTGGGGCACGACGATCTGGTCGACCACGCCAAGCTCCAGCGCGAGATCGAAACGCCCGTCTGCCTCGACGAGAGCATCACCTCGCCCGACAAGGCCCGAAAGGCAATCGAGCTGGGGAGCTGCGAATACGTGAACGTGAAGGTCGCCCGGGTGGGTGGGCTCACGCCGGCGGTGGCGATCCACGACATGTGCCGCGACGTGGGCACCCCCTGCTGGGTCGGCTCGATGCTGGAAAGCGCGGTCGGCACGCGTGTTAACGCGGCCCTGGCCATGCTCGACAATTTCACCTACCCGGCCGACCTCTTCCCCAGCGGCCGGTTCTACCAGCAGGATCTGGGCCGACCGGCCGTCGAGCTGACATGGGTGGAAGACGGCTCGCCGCAGATTGCCCTGGGCGAAGAACCCGGGATTGCAGCCGAGCCCGACCCGGCGCTTCTGGAGCAGTTTTGCGTGGCGCGGGCGGCAGTGTGAAGGTCCTGCCGCCCCCATGGGGGGGTATTCCTAGCTCTGAAGCAGTGCCTTTCGGACGCGTTTCGTGGGCTGGACGACGGGAGCAGGCGCGGCATAAGCTGGTTGGCGTGCGTGGAAGGGCAATCTCCGGAAGAAGCCGTGACAGATCCTTGCTTCCGGTGCGAAATCTATGGAGGCGATGGCCTGCTTGCACGAGCGTTGCCTGAGGGCCATTGTGGTACCTGTCGTCATTGCGCGCAGTGAAGCGGTAGGCGAGTGCCGCCGGCCGACCAGTCTGAGGCGACACCATGGCTGAGCGGTGGTTCTGCAAAGTCCTCGGCCGGGAGATGGGGCCCCTCGGTTTCGAGGACCTGATGGCGTTGGCCCACTCCGGGACGTTGGCCGGTGGCGACGCGGTCCGCGCGGAGGGGACGGGTGAATGGACCGCGGCTCGCGAAGTGCCGGGCCTGTTCGCGCCCGCCGAGAGCGAGCCGGCCGCCGCGTCCAGGGCCGCTCTGACGGCGCCGCCCGATCCCAGCCCTGCGGACGACGCGCCCGACGCCGATAGCCCCAGCGCCGATGTCGGCGGTCGGCCTGCCTGCCCTATGCGGTTCCCGGGCACGCGAGCCCTGATCGCAGGCGCCATTGCGGTTGCCCTGCTGGCGATTGTGGCCGGATTCGCCTGGCGGCTCGCGCGAGGCTCGCCCGAAGACCCCGACGCCCCGGCCACGTTGGACGAGCGGTTCACGCAGGACTTCCGCGAGCGCTTCTTGCCCCAGGCGTTCGAGCTGGTCGGGGGCTGGCCTCCCCGGCGATTCTGGAAGGTCGAGCCGGAGGGGCTTCGGCTCACGCTGGAAGACCGTTCGGACCTGAACTACTGCGCCGTGAGCCCGCGGATCGTGGTGAAGGGCGATTTCGAGATCACCGCCGGCTTCACGATTCTCGACTTGCCCAAGCCGACGCAGGGGTTCGGCGCGGGCATGCAGATTTCGGTCGAAGAGGAGCAAGGCGAGCGGGCCGCCGTGCAACGGGTCCACCGCCAACGCGAGGGACACTCGTTCTCCGCCTATCGCGGCAGGCTGAAGGAGGATGCGACATACGACCACTCGTCCCGCATGCAGCCCGCCGGCATCGGCGCGGCCAGGTCGGGGTGGCTTCGCTTGCGGCGGCAAGGCACCAAGCTTCTGTACGAGGTCGGCGACCCCGACGGGCAACAATTCACCCAGATCGACGAGCAAGACTTCCCCGTCGGCGACGTGGCCAAGCTCCGCCTGGCCCTCCAGACCGGAGGCTCGCCCACCCGGGGCGACGTCGTTTGGACGCACCTCGACGTGCGCGCGGAAAAGCTCGCCCGCTTGTATGAACCGCCCAAGCCGTCCGCGATCTGGCGAAGGCTGCTCGTCGGCCTCGTCGCCGTGCTGCTGGCCGGCGCCGCCGGCCTGGGCGTATGGGCGTGGGTCGCCCGCCGGGCGTACTTCCGCTCGGCCCTGTCGGCCGATCGGGCGAGCACGACTTGATCCAGGAGCACGTCGCATGAACGACCGCAGAAAGCCCGGGATGACGCTGATCGAGCTGCTCGTCGTGATCGGGATCATCGGGCTGCTGATGGCCCTGCTATTGCCGGCCGTGCAGATGGCCCGCGAGGCGGGCCGACGCACGAAGTGCATGAACAACCTGAAGCAAATGGGCATCGCGCTTCAGACCTACCAGACGACGTTCACTGTGTATCCGTTCGGGGTGGGTATGGGGCCGCGTGGTCCGGTCGACGCGTTCTCCTCGCCCATGACGCGGCGGTTCTCGCTCCACTCGCAGCTCTTGCCGTACGTCGAGCAGAACAACGTCTACGAGATACTCGACTTCTCGGTCGGCGCGTTCTTTCCCGACTCGAGCGGCGACCCATTGGCCGTGACGGGCGCGGGCCCGAACGAAGACGCGGCCCAGGTGACCATCCCCACCTTCCTCTGCCCCTCCGATTCCAATCGGCTCCGGCGCCCGTGGGGCCCGAACAACTACCGCTCTTGCAACGGCAACACGTGGTCGGGTCGGGCGGGTAACGGCATGTTCGGCCAGGCCACGGCCATCCGGCCCGCCGACGTGCGCGACGGACTGTCGAACTCCGCCGCTCTCTCCGAGCGAATCCTCGGCGACGACGACGACGGCCACGTCGACATGGACTCCGACCTGTTCGGGCTGGACTCCCCCTGGACCGAAGCGACCTTGCGCGACTGGTGCCTCGAGCTCACCGAAGCGGAGGCCGCCACGCTCCACATCCAAGATTCCAACGGCGGAATGACCTGGCTGGAAGGCAACATGAACTGGACCCGCTACAACCATCTCCTCCCGCCCGGAAGCCCAAGCTGCAAGGGCTGGATGACCTGGAACGGCGTGGCCATGACCGCCACCAGCCATCATCCGGGCGGAGTGAACCTGGCTTTGGGTGAGGCCTCCGTGCGGTTCGCCAGCGAAACCGTCGACGCCGACGTGTGGCGGGCCCTGGGGTCGATCAACGGCGGCGAGACGATCGGACAGGGCGCGTTCTGACGGCCAAACCCTACTGGTGCGTTTCACGCACCCTACGAAGCGCCCGGCCCGGCAGCGCGTCGGTCGGCTGGCCGGCGTCCTTGACCACCTGCCCATTGACGATCACGTACGGGACGCCTTCCGGGTAGCTCTTGGGGTTTTCATAGGTTGCCGTGTCTTGGACGCGATCCGGGTCGAACACGACCAGGTCGGCCATCATGCCCGGCCGGAGCGTGCCGCGGTCGGGAAGCCCGAGGCGCCGCGCCGGGAGCGAGGTCATCTTGCGCACGCACTCCGGCAAGCTCAACACGCCCAGCTCGCGCGTGTATCGGGCCAAGTACCTGGCAAACGTCCCCCACGCCCGGGGATGAGGACGCCGGCCGATCAGGAGGCCGTCGCTGCCGGCCATCAGGGCGGGGTCGCGCACGAGCTTCTGCAAGTTCTCCTCATGGCCGATGAACAAGAGGCACGATACGGCAAGCTTCTCTTCCACGAGCAGGTCTACAAAGCAGTCGAACGGCGCCTTGCCGAGCCGCCCCGCGATCTCCGCGAAGCTGAGCCCGACCAAGCCCGCGCTTCGCTCGTTCTCCACGTCGGTCACCACGATCGTTTCCCACTGGGCAGGGAGCTTCTGGAGCCCATCCGATCCGCTGACTTCCATCTCGTGGCGGATTTTCGAGCGCGCTTCGGGATCGCCCAGCCGGCGAAGCAGGCGTTCCGGCCCCCCTTCGTGAGCCCAGGAGGGGAGCAGGCCGGCCAGGAAGGTCGACGCAGCGAGGTACGGGTAGGCGTCGAGCGTGACGTCGAGCCCGGCGCGCCGGGCCGCGGCGATCCGCTCCAGGTAGAGGTCGGCCTTGCCCTTGCCGGTGGAGAACGAGGCGTGGAAGTGCGTCAGATGGAGCGGCACGCCGGCCGTCGTGGCGATCCCGATCACCTCCTCCACGGCCGCTTCCATCTCGGCCCCGTAATTGCGCATGTGGGGTGCGAAATACCCGCCGTGCCGGGCGACGACCTCGCAAAGCCCCGTCAATTCGTGGGCGTCGCCGAAACTGCACGGCGCGTAGGTCAGGCCCGTGGACAGCCCGAACGCCCCCTCGCGCATCGCGCGGTCCAGCAGCCGCTTCATCTCGTCCAGCTCACTGCGGCTCGGCGCCCGGTCTTCCAGCCCGAGCACGGCCGCGCGGAGGTTGCCGTGCGGGGCCAGGAAGGCGACGTTCACGGCAACGCATCGGTCAAACCGATCGAGGTACTCGGCCACGCTCCGCCAGTCCCAATCGAGCCCTGCCGGATCGCCGTTGAGAGCCTTGAGCGTGGTGCGGAAGTAGGGCAAGGTCTCATCGGTCAGCGGAGCATACGAGAGCCCGTCCTGGCCGATCACTTCGGTGGTGACGCCCTGCATCACCTTGGCTGGGCACCCCGGTTCGACCAGCGGCACGAGGTCGCTGTGGGTGTGCATGTCGATGAAGCCCGGCGAGACGACCATCCCCTCTGCGTCGATCGTTCGCCGGGCCTTCCGATCCGCTTCCGGCCCGACCGCCACAATCCGGTCGCCTTCGATGGCGACGCTGCCCCGTTGTGCGGGGCTGCCCGTGCCGTCCAGCACACGGCCGTTCGTGATGGCAAGGTCGACGTTCATGGAGCCGAGTGAACCAAGGACCGCGGCGACAAACAGGCCCGACGGCCACGCCCCGATCGGCGATCGAAATGACCGACAATCTTGCAGCGAAAGCTTGCACGCTTCGCGGCCGTCAATATAGTGGGGCGGTGGAGGGGAGTCCAGCGAAGCGTTCCGCGAACGATCTCGTGGCCTCCGGCTCGCTTCTGTGCACGTCCGTGCGTCTCAACCGGGAGGACATCGTGATGAAGCCGACCACCGCGGGTTTCAGGGTTGTTGTAGGTTTTCTCGTCGGCGTTGCACTGCTCGTCAATGCTCGAACGACCACGGGTGGCGCAGCGGAGTACGAGGTGGCCGTTCAGAACGACGTGATGGTGCCCATGCGGGACGGCGTCCGCTTGGCCACCGATATTTACCTGCCCGCCAAAGACGGCAAGCCGATCGACGCGAAGCTGCCGGTGATCCTCGAGCGGCGGCCGTATAACAAGGACGGGTGCCGCGGAAGCGGCCGGTACTTCGCCGCCCAAGGCTACGCCTTTGTGGGCCAGGATACGCGGGGGCGGTACAAGTCGGAGGGCGTGTGGCACTGGATGACCGACGACGGGCCGGACGGCGTGGACGCGGCCGCGTGGATCGGCCGGCAGCCCTGGTCGAACGGCAAGATCGGGATGATCGGCACCTCGTACGTCGGCGGCACCCAGCACGCCATGGCCATGGAGAAGCCGCCCGAGCTCGCGACCGTGATCCCGGTCGACGCCGTATCGAACTGCGGCTACCAGAGCATGCGGAACGCCGGCGCCTTCGAGCTGCGGTTCTGGAACTGGATCATGTTCTGTAGCCCGCAGGGTAGCCGCGGGTCGCGCGATCCCGGCGCGGCGGCCGTGCTCAAGGAGATGATGGACAACCGACTAGACTACCTGGCGAATCTGCCGGTACGGCGAGGGACCACGCCGTTGAAGCTCGCCCCGGAGTATGAGGACTGGCTCGTCGAGGCGATGCGCCACGGCGCGAACGACGAGTTCTGGGCGCAGAACAACATCATCGACCACGCCGACCGCTACAAGGACATCCCCGTCTACCTCGTCGGCGGCTGGTACGACTCCTGGGGCGGCAACACGACGGCCAACTTCATGGCACTCACGCCCGTCATCAAGGGCCCCGTCTACCTGATCATGGGCCCGTGGATCCACGGCGCGCAGGGCAAGTCGGCCCACGGCCAGGTGAGCTTCGGGCCCGACGCGGCCATCCCCGATCCGTTGGCCTGGCGACTCGAGTGGTACGACCATTGGCTCAAGGGCGTCGACAACACGGTGGGCAAAGAGGCCCCGTTCACCACGAAGGTGCGGATCTTCGTCATGGGCACCGGCGACGGGAGCAAGACCGAAGACGGCATGCTCAACCACGGCGGCACCTGGCGGGACGAAAACGAGTGGCCCTTGAAACGAACGCAGTACACGAAGTTCTGCTTCCACGAAGCGGGACGGCTCTCGACCGCGCCGCCCGAGGCGGAACGGTCTGCCACGTGCTTTACCTACGACCCGCACAACCCCGTGCCCACCATCGGCGGCAACATCTCGTCGGGTAACGAGATCATGCTCCAGGGGGCCTGGGACCAGCGGGGCGGCGAGCACATCTGGAACGGGCAGGCGCCGATCCCGCTCTCGGCCCGGAACGACGTGCTCGTGTTCCAGACCGAGCCGCTGGAGCAGGACGTGGAGGTGACGGGCGAGATCGCAGTCAAGCTCTGGGCGTCGTCGTCCGCGGTCGACACCGACTTCACGGCTAAGCTGATCGACGTCTACCCGCCCAGCGCCGACTTCCCCGGCGGCTTCGACCTGAACATCGGCGACGGCATCGTCCGCGCCCGGTTCCGCGAGTCGCTCGAACAGGAGAAACTGATGGAGCCGGGCACCATCTACCCGTTCACGATCAAGCTCTACCCGAGCTCGAACGTGTTCAAGAAGGGACACCGCATCCGGGTCGACGTCTCCAGCAGCAACTTCCCCCGGTTCGACCTGAACCCCAACACGGGCGAGCCGCTGGGCGACCACCGGCGCATGGTGACCGCGGTCAACACGGTGTATCATGACCGGGAGCACGCGTCGCACATCCTGCTGCCGGTGATCCCGGCGGAATGATCGCCGCCACGACATGAGTGGCCGGGAGACGACCCAGTTGACCGAACGTCCACGGCGCCGCTTCCAGTTCAGCCTGGGCGGACTGATGGTTCTCGTTTTCGGGGTCGCCGTCGGATTCTCCATCGCGAGCATGAAAGGGCTGGGCTTCGCGGACGGCATTCTCGCCGCCGCAGGGGCTTGGATCGTCCTCGGGCTGGTGAACCACGCGCGGGATCTGTGGAGCACGTATCACGTGCGACAAGATCTCTCCCGCGATGAGCGTTGGGGTTGGAGACTGGCGGTCTTCTGGCGTGTGGGCGTGGCGTGTCTTCTTGTGGGCTACTATCTCGTTTCTGCTCTGGCAGCACTCCAAGTCATCGATCTGCCCGAATCCGAGGACGCCCTCTGGACCACGGGATTCGACGTTCGCGGTGCGATCTTCCTCGTTTGCATGCTGATCGTGCTGTGCAGCGTCTTGCCGGCGCGGCCAGCGGGACGACGGGGCCTGCGGGCGCGCGTTCTGGACCTCGCCGGCGTGGCCCTTGGGCTGGTGGTTTGCGCGATGATCTGCTGGGAACGCATGACTCTGCAGTTCCTCGTCGCGGTGGCCATCCAGGGCATTGAGATGGCGCAGCCGCTCCGTTTCGCCCCGGAGGGCGTCGATCTCTTTCCGGCCGCGCGAACCGCACGGTTTTTTCGCGAGTGCTCGCTCGCCCTCCCTCTAACGCTAATCAACTTGGGCCTGACGTACGGATTGGCCACCCAATGGTCGCGCGGGCGTTGCCCGAGACTGGCTTGGTCGGCCCTGCTCGTCATTGCCCTTCCGATATCCGCCTGCTACTCGATCTGGGTTTGCACGGTCGCGACGCCTCGCGCTTTTCCCATCATGATCGAGGCGCAGAAGCATGTGCCCTTGCACGTGTGGGTCTCTGCTCTTCTGCTGGTGCTGGTTCTCGCCACGGTGGCGACGTACCGGCTTGTCGGCTCCGCTGCGCAGCCGTCTGGTGGAACGGACTTGACTTGGCGTCGGGCCGACGGGCGGTACTACCATGAACGGCGTGCCGTGATCCTTCTTCTGGCTTTCGGGATCGTCGCAAAGGTGGTCGCAGTTCTTTGGTACGTGGCTCGCGAGTTCTCCTCCTTTGGCCTTAGGCTGGAATGGTCGTACATCGTCACGGAATGTCTGCCCAATGGTCAGTTACTGCTCCCTCTGATTGTGCTTTCTGTTGCGGGATACGCCGTCCTGAGACTCGGGCGTGGAGGGCTCGCTCGTCGCGCGTGTTGCCCGACGCCGCTGTCGGCGTCGCACTTCGGCGCGGTTTGGCTGGCCCTGTTTCTCACGGCGGCCGTCGGGATTCCGATGATCGCGATCTTCAGCTTTGCGATTTGGTTCAGTCCGTGGTACCGTATGTCCTGGCCTTAGCGCCTCGGGAGTGCCGAGAGTGCGTGAAACGCGCCAATTCCCTATCACGCCATGAAATGGTGCGTTTCACACGCCGGAGGGCTACCGGCCATTGACGCGGACCCGGCAATCAGGAGATTCAGAACCATGCTACGGCAGACTTGTTTCACCTTGCTGGCTTGCTGCTGCCTGGCGGGGGCCGCCTCGGGAGAGGAGTCGCTCAAGGTCGGCGTGTTCGATCAGCGGGCGACGGGCGGACAGGGGGCGAGCGTCGACGGGCTCGTCCGCGCACTCGAGCAACTCGGCTACGCGACCGAGCGGATCACGGACCTCGACGCGCTCACCCTCGTCGAGTGCGACGTCGTCTATCTCTCCGACATGCACGCCCCGGGCAACGTACACCAAGACTGGCGGAAGAACCTGGCCGCCTTCGTCCGCGCGGGCGGGAGCGTGCTCCAGACGTGGCATCACCACGTGCTGGGCGAAGTGGGACAGGGGGTGAAACGCGTCTACGGCAGCCGCCGGATGCACGTCAAGACGGGACACCCGGCCGTCGAGGGCGTCGCCGACTTCGAGGCCCGGTTCGAGGATCACATCGTCGAGCGGGTCGGCCCGGCCGGGACCGTGCTCCTCGCGAACGACGACGGAGAGCCGGTGGCCGTCGCCGGCACGCTTGATAAGGGCAAAGTCATCAGCACGGGCCTCGCCCTGGCCATTCCGAACGGCCGGGCCTCGGCCGCTCCCCGCGGCATGGAGGTGTCGCTATTGCGGGCGTTTCTGGCGTGGCTTGCGCCCCAGGTGCCTCGCGAGGAGCGAATCGCCCGGGTGCTCCAGACGCCGCAGCTCTACGTGTCGCCGCCTCGCCGGATCGCGGCCGCCGGGTTCGACGCGGTGTTTCAGGCCCGGGTCGGCTATCGCGAACTGGCCGACGTCGAGGTGGAATGCCCCGACGGGTCGGCGACGATCGAGCCGCAGCCCGCGACGGCCGGCTCCGGGCACCCCGGGGTCCGCTCGTTCGTGCTGACGATCGCCACCGAGCCGGGCAAGAGCGTGCGGCGCGACGTGACGGTCCGCGCCCGAGTCGGCGGCCGGGTGCTCGAGCAGACGGTCGAGGTCGAGACCGTCCACGGCGAACCGTGCGAGAAAGAAGTCCGCGGGGTCTGGCTGCACGTGGGGGCCGACCGGCATCCCAAGACCGTGATGCCCGAGCTGGAGCGGTTGGGGATCAACATGGCCGTGTTGCGGATTGCGGGCGGGACGGCCGCGTTCTATGCCTCCCAGGTGCAGCCCGACGTGCAGGACCCGCTGGCCCCGGACGGCGACTGGCTTGCCGAGGCGGTCCGCCACGCGCACGCCCACGGGATCGAGATCCATCCCTACGTGAACAACTGCGTGGTCGAGGGGCGAACGAGCAAAGAGTCGCTGGCCCGGCTCCGCGCTGCCGGACGACTCCAGCAAGGGCCCGACGGCCGGCCCATCGACTGGTTCTGCCCCTCGCAAGACGTCAACTTCGAGGCGATGGAGCGGCCCATGCTGGAGATCGCCACGCGGTACGAGGTCGACGGCGTCCAGTACGACTTCATCCGCTATCCGAACTCAGAGGGTTGCTTTTGCCCCAAGTGCCGGGAACGTTTCGAGCGCGAGGCGGGAGGGGCGGTCGTTCGTTGGCCGGACGATTGCATCGACGGGCCGCGGCGCGACGAGTGGATCGAGTACCGTTGCGGGAGGATCTCGGCGCTGGTCGAGCGGATTTCGACGCAGATCCGCCGGCGTGCCCCGACGGTGAAGATCAGCGCGGCCGTGTTCCGCGACTGGCCCGACTGCCGCGAGGCGGTGGGGCAGGACTGGGTCCGCTGGTGCGAGGAGGGCTGGCTCGACTTCGTCTGCCCGATGAACTACACGCTCGACGCCGAGCTGTTCGGCGAGAGGGCGAAGATCCACCGCGGCGCCGTGCCTGCCGGGGTTCCCGTGGTCGAAGGGATCGGCATCGCCAGCGGCAACGGCCGGATGACGCGGCCCGATCAACTGGCCGTCCAGATCGCCCTGGCCCGACGGGCCGGTGCCGCCGGATTCCTCGGCTTCTGCTACACCCCGGAGCACACGGCGAGCTTGTTCGGGCCTCTGCGGGGCTGGATGGAAGGCGAGCGGTAGGCAAGGTTCGCGGGGTAACGGTTGCCTGCGGCTCTCGGAATGCGGCGGCCGTGGGTTTCGCGAATGAGGAGGTGGGTGGTATAATCTCCTAAGGAAGGGCGGCAGGAATCTCGGTGTTGGTGGGCCCTGCGATGGAAGACGATCGGTATCTTCAGAGCTATTCGCCGGATGACGTCCGTCTGCGAGGAACACGCGTGGGGGTGGAACACGTGCTGGAGGCGTA
This sequence comes from Thermoguttaceae bacterium, assembly GCA_035528065.1. Lineage (GTDB taxonomy): Bacteria > Planctomycetota > Planctomycetia > Pirellulales > Thermoguttaceae > DATKZH01. The sequence continues at coordinate 13,119 of DATKZH010000628.1, forward strand.
CCTGGCGGGCAGCCTGCCGGAGGAAATCGCGCTGGAGTTTCCCACGGTCACGCTCGAGCAGGTCCACGGAACGATCGCCTGGTATCTGCGAAACCGGACCGAGGCGGACGCCTATCTGGAGCGTTGGCGCGCTCGGGCGCGTGAGGTGCGGTCGCAGCAGTCTGGGGCGGTCCAGCCGGACCTGATCCGGCGTCTTCGCCAACTGGCCCAGGATCGCGTGGCAGGATGAGCCGCTGCCCGTTTTGGGTCGATGAGTGCGTAGGGTGAGTGCAACACAACATTTCCCTATCACGCCTTGAAATGGTGCGTTTCAGTTGCCCTACGATTACTGCAATTGGTCATCTAACTGGCGCCGCGGAAGGGGCGGGGTTGTTGTATGATGACACGCGTTTACATCGAAACCACAATCCCCAGCTTCTACGACACGCTGCGCACCGACGTCGAGTCCGTGGCGAGAATGAACTGGACTCGCCGATGGTGGTCTGAGTTCACACGCAAGTTCACGCTCGTATCCAGCCCGGCCGTGGTGGCCGAGTTGCGTCGAGGGACTGGCAAGACGACAAGCCAAAGGATTTCGCTTCTCAAGGATGCCGAACTTCTCGAGATCACAGCTCAAGTCGAAGACGTCGCAAAGGTTTACATCGACAGGCGGGTCATGCCGGATGACCCGGGCGGGGATGCTCTGCATCTTGCGGTTGCATCCGTTCACGGGGTCGACGTGCTGCTGACCTGGAATTGCCGTCATCTGGCCAACCCGAGTAAAATGGAACATATCCGGCTGGTGAACCACGAACTTGGTTTCGCGATGCCGCTACTCACCACTCCACTGAACTACCTGAGCGGGGACGAATTCGATGCCCAGTGACGAAGTAGGCGAAGTCCGGCGGATTCGCCACGAAATATCGGAAGAGTGCGGTCACGACGTCCGAAAGGTGGCGGCGTACTACCGACGGATCGAGGAGGAGCTGAAAAGGTCCGGAGAGTTTCGATTCGAGCACCGGCCGGTCGCTCCTGAGGCACTGCGGCCCGCCAACGACGCGAGCTCGTAGGGTGCGTGCGTAACACGACTTCCCCATCACGCCTTCACATGGTACGGTTCACCTATTCTGCGATTACTATGATTGCTGGTCGCCCACATGCGCTGTGCCGGCGCCAGCTCCCCCGGGTGACCGACTCTGTTTGCCGGTTGGCGGAGCGGAGCTTCGCGGATTGAGGTTCCCAAGCTGGAGCTCGGGAACCAGCCATGAAGTATCTGTGAAGTATCTGCATCGCGGCACGTTGGAAACGTGGCCCACGACTCTCTCAGCGGTCCCAGAGGGCTGGCATCTTCAACGTCCCCGGGTAAGAATGGTGGCGCCGGTCGCCGGGTCGCGCGCCGCCGGAGCGTACAGGGCGATCTGCCGGTAGCGGAATCGGCATCCGGCACGGAGTCTTGAACAGACGATGCCCAGGTCCTTGAAGGAGAAGCGAGATGAAGGTCGGTCAAGAACGTCCACGTGCGGGAATCGGTGTCCTCATTGTCTGCGCACTGTTGGCCGGCGGAATCCGGGGCAACGTCGAAGCCGCGGAGCTTCACGTCGGAGCCGCCTTCACGAGCATCACGCCCGATGAGCCCGTGGCCGTGTCGGGGCAGTTTCCCACGCGGATCGCCCGGACCGTGGAGAACCCGTGTACGGCGACGGCGCTCGCCTTGGAATCGCGTGAGGGCGACAAGGTGGTCGACCAGGCGATCATGGTCTCCTGCGACCTGGTGGCCATCCGGGGCACGATCCAGGATCAGCTCCGCGAGAAGCTGGAAGGAAAGCTCGACGGCTTCGATCTCAAGAAGCTGTTCTTGAACGCCACGCACACGCACACCGGCCCGGTCATGCTCGAAGGCAAGTACATCATCCCCAAGGAGGGCGTGATGCAGCCGGCGGAGTACGTCGAGTTCCTGCTCGGACGGCTCAGCGACGTGGTGGTCAAGGCGTGGGAGAGCCGCAAGCCGGGCGGGGTGAGCTGGGCCCTGGGGCACGCGGTGGTCGGGCACAACCGCCGGGCCGTCTACGCCGACGGGTCGGCAACGATGTACGGGAAGACCAACACGCCCGGCTTCCGCAACATCGAAGGCTACGAGGACCACGCCGTCGAGATGCTCTTCTTCTGGGACGCCGACCGGAAGCTCACCGCCATGGCGATCAACGTCGCGTGCCCTTCGCAGGAGGTCGAGAGCCGCTCGACCGTCAACGCCGACTTCTGGCACGACGTCCGCGTGGAGCTCCGCAAGCGTTACGGCGAGGAGCTCTGCGTGCTGGGGTGGCCCGGCGCCGCCGGCGACCAGTCGCCGCACCTCATGTGGCGCAAGGCGGCCGAGGAGCGGATGCTCAAGCTGCGGGGCCTGACGCGGACCGAGGAGATCGCCCGGCGGATCGTCGGGGCCGTGGACGACGTGTTCGAGCTGGCCCAGGGTGACGTGCGGACCGACGTGGTCATGGCGCACCGCGTCGAGGACCTCCAGCTCCCGGTCCAGAACGTCTCCGAGGAGCAGCTCGCCGAGGCGAAGGCGAAAGCCGAGCAGTATGCCAAGAAGCCGAACCCGAGCACCGCCGACGTCCGGCACCGCGACTGGCACCAGGCGGTGGTCGATCGGTACGCGAAGCAAGACAAGGAGCCCTTCCACGCGATGGAGCTGCACGTGATCCGCCTGGGCGACGTGGCCATCGCCACCAACCCGTTCGAGCTCTTCCTCGACTACGGCGTCCAGATCAAGGCCCGAAGCAAGGCGGTGCAGACGTTCCTCATCCAGTTGGCCTGCACCACGGGGAAATACGTGCCCACGGAGAAGGCCGTCGCGGGCGGCGGCTACAGCGCGATCATCGAGAGCAACGTGGTGGGGCCCGAAGGCGGACAGGTGCTGGTTGAGCGGACGGTGGAGGGAATCAACGGGATGTGGAGTGAATGAAGGGCGATGGAGCCCGCGTTGAACGGGGGCAACGCGTAGGGTGATACTATGGAAGCGGAGGCCGAGCCGAACTAGCTTGGTCCTTGAACACGTGGTAAACCGGGGGTTTGTACGAGTCTCAAACCAGCGATTTCCACAAAAGGAGCCAAGCCATGAAGTATGTCGGCGTC